>JBGSJM010000208.1:0-12687 GCA_041742015.1 Verrucomicrobiales bacterium
TTGGCTGGCGATTGATGCCCACCCCAAGAATAGATCATACCATCTATGGATAATGCATAACTAAAGTTTCCGATTGCTTCCACGGAAATGATCGATTTTCCTTTAATCCAATCCGGTGGAACATCGATCTGTTGTTGAGAATTGTCACCGGCAGAGAGGATTTTAAAATCTGTAGTCAGTCCTAGGATATGGTTTTCACCCAGTGCAATCTTGACTACATTACGCCAGCCTTCGACATCTGACTGTCTTATTTTGGATGTCCCCCAAACATGTACTTGCCCGGTCTCCCTCAAAGCCGCAAACCCTCCGTTTTCGGAATCGATCGTCACGATACCTTCGAGGGAGGGTGGTGCCGAGTTTGCAGATCCCCACACGCTGATTCTCCCGTTGTTGGCCAAGGCCATCCCTGAAGCGATAGTTCCAGCTATGGAAACAATCCCATCGTCTACCCCGCTGAAGTTTTTTAGAAAGTTTTTGGCCGACACCGTAGAATTTTCCTTCGCTGTCCAGCCGATCAGTGGACCTGATCGGTTGTTCCGAACTGGTCGCGGAAGGAGCGCCAATTGGTAAATGCTGGCTACTTCGCGGACAAATTTATCGGATTCCAAATGAGCCGCAAAACTGGGGTTGGTTTGTTTGGCGATCTCCCAAACTTCGTCAAGGAGTCCCTGTCTATAAACGAGGAACGCCAAAAGCAGGTTTTCTTTGATGTATTTCTCCAGTAATGGACAATAATTAACCAGCATGCGCAACTCAACCAATTGCTTCCTCAGTTCATCCTTATTGGTGGCGGCGGTCCGCAGAACCATTTCCGATGTTCTCGCAGATTCATTTCCGGAGCTGTCGACCGCTTGAATCCGATAGGCATAACCCACGTTATCCACCAATTCGGTGTCGACGAATTCGTTATTTTTTGGGGTCGCAACGAGCTTTCCGTTTCGAAACACTTTGTATTCCTTGATGCCGACATTGTCCACTGAGGTTGTCCAGCGCACCGTGATTGAAGACAAGGTAGTGTCCGAAGCCCATACTTCCATAGGCGCACCGGGTGGTGTCTGGTCCGCAACGGGACGAGGCTTTTTCCCCTTTAGAGCCATCACACCGATAAAAACCAAAATCCCTATCCCGGCGAGACCACCAACCATCAACCATGGAAACTGAGACTTGGAACCAGACGTTCCGCTAGGTTTTTGCCGTGCCCGGCTTGGTGCGGAAACGGCTTTTTTGGGAACTACCGAAACCTTTTTCGAAGCAACCGACGGAACTTTCGCAGGAAGAGCGGTGGCGGGGCGCGAATTGACAACTAAACTGGATTTTTTTGTCACCGTCACAACCTCCTTTTTAGCGGGTACGGCACTAGCGATCCCCCCGGTTCCAGTGAGTGCTTGACGAAAAGCTTCCAAGTTCTCAAACCGCTTTGCGGGATCGGATTGCAGAGCCTTTGTGATCGCGACGTCAAACCGGTTTTCGATGGCTCGGTTGATTTCCGATGGCATTTGAAAAACTCCACGCGGAACAGATCCGGTAAGGCTTTGATAAAGACACACCCCGATAGAAAAAATTTCGGACTGAACCGTTCGGTTTAAGCCATGGTCAACATCCTCGGGTGCCAGGTAGGCGGCCCACGATGAAGAATCGAGACTTTCACCGATTATCTCTCCAATCCCGGCCAAGCCAAAGCCGTCAAGTTTCAACTTCCCGGAATCATCGATACCGAGAAGTTCGGAATTGATCCAGCCGTGGATCGCTTCGAACCCGTGCAACCAGCCCGTCACTTCAAGTAATTGATCATAGATTTTTTCCACTTCGGAAACCTGTTTGAAGTTCGCTGTTGCCAGGGTGTGCAAGCAGGATGAGGTAACAAGATAAATAAACCCATCAGGGGTTTCACCGAAATCCACAATTTCAATGAGATTGGTGTGTTGGAACTGCGCACAACTGGCAAAGTAGTTATTGATTTCGTCAATTCCACCGGGAACTGCACTTGAAGTTATCGGCAAAACCCGAATCTTGACCGGTTTTTGCAACTTCTTTTTGGTGCCCGAAAACACCGTTCCGAAAGAATCACTTCGTTTTCTGTCAAGAATTGTGTAGTCCCCAAGTTGGGTTATCAACCATTCTTTCGTCATTTCAGTTTTCATATTTGCCATAAAAAATGTTTTTGCCAGAGCCTTGCAGCCCATGCTAAACCGGGCACTAACGGCGTATCAAGAAGCAGTTTCATATTAAACAAAAAAGAGGCAACAGGAATCCTCTTTTGAACAATGGCTGCGGATATTTGGAGGAGTCGCTGAGTTGCTTGCTGGATACGAACTGATTATTTCAAATAACCTGTGGAGTATTTAAATTTACGGATATTCAACTCTTGAAACCGAATGGTTGGCTTCCAAGATCAGAGATATCCTCAAAATGGCATAAACGGAGAGAAGTTCGTATCTTTTCATATTCTGGCTTCAATGGGCTATAAACATGGGAAAACTTCCAGGTGCCGTCTCAGCCACTCTAGGGCTAATCCGGGAATTCAAAATTCCACCCAAGTTCCTATTGCCCAAATCATAAGGAATCCCTTAAAGTTGCAGGGAAGCCGTTCACGCCTGAGTTCCAATCGAGTACAACGCCCATCTTTGCAACGACATTCTCTATAAGATGTCGCTTTTTGTAATGGGCTTTGTTAAATGCTTCAGGTGTTTTTTCGTTGGATTTCTGAGCAATACAATGGCCAAACCCAACATCTTCCAATTGCCTGCGAAATTCTTTAGAACTAAACCCTTTGTCAGCCACGATTTTCTTGCCCTCTCCAGTTAATTCCATCCGTCTTCCTACCAGATGATCGCTGTCATTTCCCGGGTCAATCCGACATTCGTGCACTCTCATTTCATTATCGCAGATTGCAGCTACCTTGGTGGTGAGACCACCCTTTGTTTTTCCGATAATTCTTTCAGTTTCAGTGCATCTTCCCGTTGTGGCACAAATCGAACATTTCACAAAAGTGGTATCCAAATAACGCAGAACAGATGGATCGTCGGTTTGTCGCACCAGTTCGAAAAATTTAACAAACACACCGCGTTTGGACCAATCAGTAAATCGCGAATGAACTGATTTGTATTTTCCAAACTCCTCTGGTAAATTCTTCCACCAAGGTCCTGTTTTTCCCATAAAGATTATCGCAGATATGAAAATGCGATAATCCGCTCCCTTACGGCCTCGATTGGAAAATCCGCATTGGCTCAACGCAAACGTTTTTCGGGCTGCTGATGCAGGATTCCAGCTATTGCTGAAAGGGGCAGTGATTTTGACTTATATTAATTAATCGGATTTCTGGATGATTTTTAAGTGCCTCAATTAATAATCCTAGATCAAAGACAGTTCATATTTAAATTTGTTAAGATGAGCTGCGATCGTATTCTGGGAGAGGGAAAAAGTTACTACCACTGGATAAGCCGAACTATGGACCGGGCCTTTGTCTTTCAAGGGGCGGAGGAAAAAGAGGCGTGCTGCAAGATTCTACGAAAATTATCTGCTTTTCTGGGGATCAACGTGGTCAATTGTATTAGTTGATTTCAAATAACTCTAGAAGTTCATCTTCCTTCAATCCCGCATCGCTAAGATCGGCATGTCCATCGATGATCGACTTGATCGTTTCCTTTTTCCGATTTTGAAGGGCGAGGATTTTTTCCTCGACCGTGTTTCGGGTGATCAGTTTGTAAGAAGTCACGATTCTGGTTTGTCCGATCCGGTGAGCGCGGTCGGTGGCTTGGGCCTCCACCGCCGGATTCCACCAGGGATCCACATGGATCACCGTGTCGGCTCCGGTGAGATTTAAGCCAACCCCACCAGCTTTCAGGCTGATCAAAAACACGGGGATATCGTCATTTTCCTGAAACTGACGGACTACATCACCCCGGTTTTTGGTTGAGCCATCGAGGTAGCAAAATTTGATTCCCTGCTCTGCCAGCATGGGAACGAGAACCTGCAGCATTTCCACAAACTGGCTGAAGATTAATACGCGATGTTCGCCCTCAACTGCCTGGGTCAACAAATCCTGGAGGGCTTCGAGTTTCACGGAGGCCTCACTTGCTGCGATGTCTTTTAAACCGAGCAATCGCAGATCACAACAGGCCTGGCGGAGTCTCAGCAGGGCAGTCAAAGCCATCATTCGCTTGCGACCGCCTTCCGCTGTAAAGACGGCCTCGCGGCTCTCCCGCAAAATTTGTTGGTAAACCGTCTGCTGCCTGGGGGTGAGATCACAATAAACCACCTGCTCGATTTTGTCGGGCAGGTCTTTGGCGACGTCCTTTTTTAGCCTTCGGAGAATAATGGGTTTGAGTCGCCGGGATAGTCGCGTCCGGGCGTCGGTTTCCCCTTTGGTGATCGGTTTTTCGAATCTTTCGGTGAAGTTTGACTTGTTTCCCAGGTAACCGGGCAGGGCAAATTGGGTGATGGACCACAAATCCCTCACCGAGTTTTCTACGGGAGTACCAGTCAGGGCAAATCGATAGGTTCCGAGTAGTCGATGGGCAGCTTTGGACACTTTTGCCTCGGGATTTTTGATGTTTTGGGCCTCGTCCAAAACAACGGTGGTAAATTCTCCCCGTTCGCGCCACTTCTTTTCGTCGAGGCGGAGCAAGGCATAACTCGTGATAAAGATATCTGCGTCCGCATTTTTTTCGTATATGCTGTCGCGGTTAGGTCCCTCAAGCGAGACGGTTTTCAAATCCGGGACGAATTTAGTGGCCTCTGCCGACCAGTTTGAGACCAGGGAAGAGGGACAGACCACCAGAGTGCTGCCACCAATCGTGTGGACTGCGGCCAAAGTCTGGAGCGTTTTTCCCAGACCCATGTCATCAGCGAGAATTCCGCCCATGTTTCGGCTGGCCAGCTCCAGCATCCAGTTTACGCCTTCAGCCTGGTAGGGGCGCAAAATCTTTGCAATCGCGGGGGCAACCGCTTCGAAGGCAAACTCGGGAGTCCAGGGCGAGTCGCCTTTTATCGCGATACCCGCAGCGTTTGCGGTTTCGATGAGATATCCCGCCTGGGAGCGGTTGATGGTGTAGATGCCGGGGGATTCTTGTTTGGGGTCAACATCGGCTATCGTCTCCTGAATCGTGTCCAGAAAATCGCTGTCGATTACGGCAATCTTGCCGTTTTTCAGGGTCTGGCTTTGTTGTCCCATTTGGAGAATTCGCTGGATCTCTCCACGGGAGATCCCCTCACCGCCCGGAGTGGAAAAAGAGACATTCATCGCAAACCAGCTTTCGCCAGATCCTTGAAAATCAAAGGATGCCTGGACTGGCTCGACCTGGTCAAAGGCATGTTGAAAGCGCTCGCCAACTGAAATTATCCATTTAGGGTCGAGACGCGTGTATCCATGAGCGAGAAAGCGCAAAATAGCATTTTTGTCCTTCAATGCCCAGATTCCCGGACTCTTGGGTGAAAAGCCCATGCTCTCGATTTTTGAAATGGCGGCCCTTTCGGCCCGCACGTCACTGATTGCTCCGTTGACGAACTGCGCCTCCCGAAGTGTGGCAGGCACGGTAACCTTCCCGTAAGTGAAGAACAGCCTGGCCTCTTGATGATTGAGAGATCCTTCCAATTCCAGGGCGATTTGCGGTGTTTGGATCTGCGGGATTTGCTCAAGAATCTTATCACTGATTTCAAACCAGTCCTCCAGGCTGCCCGCTCGTTTCGCCATCCAGGCGGCTTCCAGCCGGTGCCCGTGATGAAAGATATCAAACATTTCCTTTGGCAAACCCGGTGCGACCGGGTGGATTCGCCCCTTATGTACCGCCCAGGCTCGGTTCTCACCAATCAAGGGAACCGTATCCGGCGACCAGACTACAACCACCTTTTCGCCGTTTAGTTTGAGGGCTGGTCGAATCGGGAGGTAGGAAATCTCGATCAACTCCTTTTTTCCCAGCCACACTCGCGGATGCCCGGCTATATTGCCGAGAAGATTTAAAAAATCTTCTCGGGGAAGAATGAGCGAGGCCGGGACTTTGTCTGGTGAAAGGGATTGCAGGTGGCGAATCAGAGCTGCATCTCTAGGATCGACAAAAAGTTGGGAGCCCTTAAAAGATGAGAGCATTTTCCGACCACCAGTGGAATCAACCTCGATACCCAGCAGCAGACTGTTTTTCCCCCAGGCACTGGCCAGATCAGGGGAAAGAATGAGATGAAATTCTGCCGGGATCGATTTTTTATCAGCCGCTTCCACAATTTTCGGCCAGTCGGGTGAAAGAGGAGTTGCCGCTTTTTTCTCTGGAGTGGACGATGCCAGTGCCGATGGTGCCGAGACTTTGACAGGTGAAAGAACCTGGAGGCCAACCGCGAGAGCATGCGCGCAGATGATGCCTTCCCGCCGGGCCCGAAAACATGGGCACTCGTTGACCAGATCCGTCCGGGACCGGATTTCCATTCGCACCACCAGTTCTTTGCCACTGTGGGAGACGGTGCCTTGCAGCATGCCGTTCTGGTAGGAGGCATCACAGACCTTTCCGGCTTGGTGGATCTGCCGGGCTTCTTTCATTTCTTTCCAGCCTCCCGCATCCATGAGGAGTTTGTCCGTCAGTTCAATGGCCATAAAATAGTTTGGGCTTTAGCTCAAATTCCGAAGGGGCGCAAATTTTTATAAAAATGGATTCGCCGCTGTCACCCGTAATTTTCGCGAATTCCGTGATTCCGCCGATTGATTTATCTTGCTGAAATCGACTTATCGTTGAAGTGTGTTCACATTACAACGGAGCGAAATCAACGAAAAAACGAATATTGATATGAAGAAGCTGATTATATTTTCATTAGCAATTGGCATGACTGGAGCAGCCTTTGGGGGTTGCGGAGAAAAAATCGACGTGGAAGGAAAATTGTCCGAATACGACGCAGAGAAGAAAGTCCTTAAAGTCGGCAGTAAGGAAATCACTTTGGCTGCTTCAGCGCAGATCAAAGGGGTTGGCGGTGCAGCAGTAGAAATCAAAGACTTGCTGGAAAAAGAAGTGATGGTTTCAACTGATAAACACACTGGGAAAGGTGAATCTGTCACTTTGGTGGAAAAAGAGGAAAAAGAACCTAAAGAAAAGCCTGCTTTGAAATCCAACGTCCTCGCTGAGTCACAGGATTGGACCAATTCAGACGGGGTAACCATTACCGCTGCTGTCCAAAAGGTTGAAGGTGGTAAAGTCTATTTCCTGAAGGATGGGAAAATGATCCCTTACGAAGTTTCCAAGCTTTCGGCAGAAACGATTGCCAAACTCAAGGAAATCGTGGCCGCCTCGAAACAGTAGCTTCAAAGTTAATTTTCTTAGAATAAATCAGTCACCTCGTCCGTTTAATGGGATGAGGTGACTTTTTTATGAACGATTTTCCACGACCCGCCCTCTTCATTCAGGGCATTTTTTTCGGTTTAATTCTGAGTTTTATGCTTCAACCAGTTGAAGCTCAGTTTCTCCGCCAGACACAAGAGCAACTCAGTGCCAAAATTCGCAAAGCAGGGGATCGTCTTGATCTTATTCAAAGCAAACCGGAAACAAGAATTCCCCAAAATATCCTGAAGGATGCGATCGGTATCATAATCATTCAACAGTTCAAAGCTGGTATCGGAATCGGTGCTGAGGGCGGAGGAGGAGTAGCTCTTGTCAAAAATCCTCAAACCAAACAGTGGAGTCCCCCGGCTTTTGTGGCCAATGCCGAAGGAAGCTACGGTTGGCAAATTGGCGCTCAGAATGCCACGACCGTTTTTTGCATCATGCAGGTGGAGGGCCTCAAAATTCTCGAAGAAGGTGACGTAAAATTTGGGGTAGACGTTCGCGCCACCGCAGGCCCCACCACTGCTGGTGGCGAAGCGATGGTGGACGGGGTAAGATCGCCGGTTTTGGTTTACTCAAATCGCGAAGGGCTTTTTGCCGGGGTTGCGTTGGAGGGCGGGGGAATCATCCACGCTCAGAGAAAAAATGAAGCCTATTACAACATGTCGATGCAGGATGTCTTGTTTAGTGGCCTCGCCCCATGGACAAAGGATGGAGTAAATCTTGTCAATAAACTTCGAGCTTATACCGGTGAGGTAGCGGTTCCGGGTGTAAATCGGGCTCTTTAAAGGTTTACTCAAGTATCCACTCAGCAGTCCGCAACGCTGCCTCGTGGTGAGCTTCCATGGCTGCTTTTCCACGTGCGGCTTGGGCGACACCTTTTGCTGGGTCGGTGAGAAAGATGTTGATCGCCTCCTCTAAGCTTTCATGATCGGGAATTTGGGTGATTCCCTTTTTTTCAACCAAGTCTGCAACCACTTCGTGAAAATTTTGCATGTTTGGTCCCACGATGACTGGTCGACCTGCCAGGATGGGTTCCACTGGATTTTGCCCGCCTTTTCCGGTCAGGCTTTTGCCAATAAAGACTACCGTGGCGAGGTGAAACCAGGCGCGTAGTTCTCCCGTGGTGTCGGATACATAAACGATGGTACCCTGTTGGGACCGCGACTGTACCCTGTTCAGTCCTAGACTGTACCCTGTTGGGTCGGTGACTGTACCCTGTTGAGTCGTGGCAGATCGGAAAATGGGTGAAAAACCGAGTTTTTGGAGATCTGCTTTGATTTCAGGAGCCCGCTCCGCATGCCGTGGAACAATCACGAGGGTGAGATCGGGGTGTTGAATTTGGAGTGCTTTCCAGGCTTCTCCGCAGATGAATTCTTCACCGGCATGGGTGCTGCCAGCCAGGAAAATTGGTCCGCCAGTGTAGTCATTTTCTTTAAGCCACCCGGTTAGTTCTTTGATTTTGGCATCTGGGCTGGCGGCTACGGATTCATCGAATTTGACACTGCCGGTGACGGTGATGGAATCCGGCCTTATCCCGATGGCTCCCCAGCGCGCCACATCACTGTCAAACGGCACGGAGGTTTTGTTGATGAGTTGGAAAATGGGGCGGATAATTCCAGCAACTTTTCGATAGCGGCCCTCAGATCGGGGAGAAAGGCGGGCGTTGGCAAGAAGTACGGGAATTCCTTTGCTTTTGAGGTGTTTAACCAGATTGGGCCAAACTTCTGACTCAACCAGGATAAGTTTTTCTGGATTGATTTTCTGGACCACTTTTCGAACGATCATAGGCAGGTCCACAGGGTTGTGAATCACGATGACCTGTCTGGCGAGTTCTTTCTCAGCAACTCGATAACCAGTTGTGGTTGTGGTTGTCAGGACAATTCGTTTTTCTGGTTCTTTTCTGAGGATCGCCCGGATAATTTTGGCGGCGACGAGGACTTCGCCTACGCTAACCGCGTGGACCCAGAGTGGTTTTACAGGGAGTTGAAGGATGGAGTTGGGAAGCTGCCCGAATCGTTGGGCGAAATTTCTTCTCAAATTTCCCCGTTTGATTCCCTTCACCATGTAACCGGGGACACTCAGGATGAGGAAAACTGGAAGCAGGAGGTTGTAAATGAGATAAACGAGACTTCGCACCATGATTTTAAACTTTGGTCGGTTTTGGGGTTAGGAATGAGATTCTGGATTCGCCATAGTTTTTTTCTCTGGTCATGGTCCAGTTGGGGAGTTCGGGCAGGCTATTTCTGGAGAAAGTTTCCAATATCAGAATGCCACCTGGGTTCAGGGCGGCGGGGAGATTCTCGTGGCCGAGAAAGGCGATTAATTCGTTGGAAAGGAGGAGGTTTTTGGCGTAAGGGGGGTCGGCAAAAATGAGATCAAAGGTGAGATTTGGGCTGATATTGCGCAGGAATTGCTCCACTTTCAGGTGCCTGATGCTGCCTTTATCCGAAAGGTGAGTCTTGCTTAGATTTTGTTCGATTGTCTGGCAGGCGTTGCGGTTTTCGTCCACAAAGAGAGCACTTTGGGCACCGCGACTAAGGCTCTCCAAACCGAGCGAGCCCGAGCCTGCGTAGAGATCGAGAACCATCGCACCCTCCAACGCACCGGACAGGCTCGAAAAGATCGACTCTCTGACCCGATCCGTGGTGGGACGGGTCGTGTCATTGGGAACTTTAATGGGGATGCCCCCAGAGGTGCCGGCGATGATTCGCATGTTTTCAGGATCACCAAATAAAGAGTGGGACTGGACAGAAATCCAGTTCGCGAATCATAAAGTTTGGCCTTTTCTTTGTGGGAAGTTGCTATGACTTTATAATATGCGGTCAATCCGTCTTATTTTCGTCATTTTCTGCATGCTGATTTTTTCAGCTTTGATTTGGGCCGGGGTCTACGCCCGGAAGCAGGGGTTTACGGCTAGTTGGCGGGCGGTGGTTGAAAACGAACTGGCTGAGCAGGGGTACTACATTGATATTGGCAAACTGACGCTGGGAGCCTTTCGGGGGTTGGTGGCTGAGGATGTGACGTTTTTCCGCGATGAAGCGCGAACGGAGGCTTTTGCGGAGTTGAATGATATCTTCTTGGACGTTGGTTTGGGCCGAATTCTGGAAAAGGAAATTTCGGTCAATACGCTGGATATCCAAAACGGCCGCTTAACGATTCCTCTCAACCCTGAAAAAGCCAATGAAAAAGGGGCGATTCAGGTGACCAATTTGTTCGGGAAAATTGCGTTGACCGAGAGTCGGGTTGAAGTGGTGCGACTGATTGCGAATCTGGCAGGAGTTGAGATTTCGATCAAAGGTTCATTGCTGAGGCCGCCAGATTTGTTAAACACAAAAATTAAAGACGCTGGTAAAGAAGCCTTTGAAGCAACGATTTCCAAGGTTCGCGCCTTGAAGTCAGTGATTGATGCGGTTGAAACTTTCGACTTCGGTGATGGGACTCCGACCTTAAAGGTGGAGTTTGAGGGAGATCTGCGTGATTTGAGCGAGTCAACTGCCCAGGCGGTTTTAAAAGGAGGGCGTTTCCGGAAAAAGGGCGGGGGCTATGAGGTTACATCACTGAATGTTCTGGCCGATTTTGATGGGAGGATTGGGCAAATCAAGATTCCGCACTTGGAGCTGACAGATAGTTTGGGTTCGTTTGATGCAGATGCGGTCTTGAATAGGAATACAAACGAATTGAAATTTGATGCGACTTCCAGTGCCGATCTTATTAATTTATTGGAGTTTTTCTTTCCGAATCAGCGATGGGGAGAAGTGGTGATTTACCAACCGCCAAAGGTGAGGGCCGAGGGGACGATCCATCTGGGGAAAATAAATGAGAAGCATCCAGGGTTTTATTTTCCGGGACAGATTATAGGGGATTTTCAAACCGAGGGGTTTGTGGTTTCCGGTGGGGTCTTTTTCGCGGGGAGCAGTGGCGAATTCAGCGTTAAGGAGGACGGTTTTTATCTTCGCAACATTCGAGCGGATCATAAAACTGGCGTGGCATTATTGAACTGCAAATATGCGCCAAAACTGGGTGCTAATTCGTTTCAGTTTCAAAGTGCGGTGAAGATGGATCCCCGGGTGTTTGCTCCTTTGTTAAAAGACGAGAATACCCAGCGATTTCTTCAGAAATGGAGTTTTGATGATAATTCTGGAGTTCATTTGGAGGCATCTGGTCAAAGTTCGTCACTGGATTTGACGGACTTGCGGGCAAAAGGTCTTATCGATTTGAGAAATTTTAAGCTTAACGAAATTCCCTTTTTGGAATTGGAAACTCAATTTGAAATCGACGGTGGAGAACGCTGGTATCGTGATGTCACCATGAAACGCGAGGATGGTGAAGTCGGGGCGATGTTAGTCTATAACCACTCGGAAAAGAAGCTTTGGGAGATAAAAGGGGGAAACTCAACCGTTGATTTGATTGAGGGGTTTAGAGCTTTTAGTCCTGTGTTGCAAAGGTTTCTAAGTCCGTTTCGGTTTACGGTTTCGCCTACCATGAAAGTCCAGGGTGTCATTGATGGCAGGCCGGAAAGTTTAAGGGCGGACTCAGAAAGTGTCACTGATCTGGAGGTTTCTTTTTCCAGTGCTGAGGCGGTCAAGTATTCATTTCTGGGCAAAGAATTGCCGGTTAGTTCTGCAGAAGCAATGATTTTTATTAAAAATGACCGCCTGAAGCTGCAGGAATTTAAAGCTAATTTGTATGGAGGATCATTGACAGTGAATTTTGAGACGCCGGATTTCCGGGGGCCAGAGGTTTTTTATGATGCTTCCATGAATTTGGTTGGAGCCAGTCTGAAATCTTTGGGAGCTTCATATGGGATTGGAGAGGCCGCCACTGGCGAATTTGATGTGAACTTTAAATTTTCGGGAGAGATGTCGAAGCCGCAAAAGATCCATGGTGCCGGGATGATTTCTGTCGCTGATCAGGATTTGTTTCAAATCCCCCTGTTCACTGGTCTGGAGGATCTTCTCGTCAATCATGAGCCGGGGCACAACCGGGGGAACAACAGCACGGAGCGTTCCCAGGCGGCTTTTCAAATCAAGGACGGGGTCATTAAGTCGTCGAGCCTAAATTTGGTTCCAGGCACGGTTGGTTTAAGAGGGAATGCAACGATCCATATGCCAGATAAAAAAATCGAGGTGGAGCTAAGTCCGGCTCAAGGCAGTGAGACGCGGACTTATCGGTGTAAAGGAACGTTGGATAGTCCGGTTTGGAAAGTTGAAACTGGTAAAAGTGGCGAGTGTCTTACAAACTGACAAGATTTACGTGAAAAATCCACTTGCAGCTGCCAAGCCTGTCGACTAGTATTCCGCCCTTTTCTGAGAGGGTAAATTAATCAAAATGAAGGCAGAAATACATCCCGAATACAGCCCAAGCGTAATCCAGTGCAACTGCGGTA
>JBGSJM010000209.1:0-17836 GCA_041742015.1 Verrucomicrobiales bacterium
GTCCTGAGTATTGGCGTGATCGTTTATAATTTTTTCAGAGATTTCGGCATCGGGGATTTCGGGGTGGACGGAAACCGGGGCTGAACGGAAACCGGGGCCAGACCAACTGTTCCGGGCAATACCCTCACTGATTATTTGAGTTTATTGATATTCCGCGTACAATCCCAAACACCTTGTCGGTCCCCTTTTTCGGGTCCCCGTTTTTCGCGACCATTCAGAACTGAGACAAACATCAGCGCACGCCGCGAACTGCGGATGGCGTCAACTATTAGTGACAGCAAAGCACCCGAATTACCGCTGCCCCAAGCACTCTGATAGACGAACGATCCCGGAAAAAATCCTTGCCATATCAAGGGTTTTCCGACATTCTTATTTCCAAACCTCTCGTGGATTTTGCCTCGGAGGGGCATACGAATAAATACTGTTGGACGGAAACTTTTCGCCATTCGCACATTCGCAAGAACAAACCAAAATAACTAATGACCAATCAACAAGCACGCTTAATTGGAACCGCCATCGCACTTCTGGGAGGTGCAGTCGCGACTATGACAGAGAATCTCGACATTAATGTCGGCATCACAATCATCGTCATTGCTGGGGTGCTCTTCCTCGCCGAATATTTCAGAAGTCAGAAGAACTGACAGCTAAAACCTATTTCGCCCCTTCCGGCAGCCCTCCAGAAGGAACACCGATCCGATGGGCAGTTCCGAAATGGAATACGTTGCACTTATACTTTCTCCGCCGCGCCACACTTCAAACGTTATGCCAAAAAAATGAAAACATCCCAGTGGTTCCTCCTCCTTTTCGCAGCGGTATCCTCGGTCTCGGCTTTTTTGGCGATGGAGGAAGGCCCATTGCCCATCGTGTTCATACTCGTGGCGCTGATCGCTTTAACGTGTGCTCAATCCCTGCATGAAATCCATAATCGAATTGAACAGATTGAAAGGAAGGACGAGGACAATCGACACTGAAGATGCAATCAGGAATTGTTGGCCAAATACGGGGATGCTGTCCGGAAAACCAAGGCAGAACAAGTCGGCGATGGACAATCCCGATCCCGTTTCGAGTTGATTGACATCCCTGATTTGAATCCTTAGCCTCCCATCGAGGCCGCGCTCCCGGAGCGGGCTGCCAGGCCTTTACGTAGCCAAAAAAATGAAGACTTTCGGTTCTGCCACGACCTTTCACGTTTCGGATGTTGGTGCCTCTCTTAGATTCTACACAGACGTTCTTGGCTTTTCCGAACGATTCCGTTTTGGCGATTACGCGGGCATCTCCCATGGCGATGTTCAGATTCACCTTTCTGGGCCTTTGGCCACCAACAAGAAGCAGATCGGCCAGGGTTCGATCTACATTTTTTGTGATGACGTTGATTCCTACTACTCCGAAGTTTCACGAAAGGGGGGAGCCCACATCCAAGCTCCTCTGAAAGACTACGAATACGGGATGCGAGATTTTGTAATTGAAGATCCTGATCTCAACCTCGTCGCTTTCGGCCAAGAAACACCCCAGGCTATCAAGCGGTGAGTGACAACCGGTGAAAACGTCCCTGGTTGAATCGGAGCTTGATCCCCCGGTGCCACCACTCGACGTTCGCTTTGGATTTCTCCGCGTGAGTTGAATGCACAGACGTCACTCGTTCGGTGCATCGGGTCCGGGAGCTTGGAACTCGAGAATGTCGGCGGGTTGGCAGTCCAGATGGAGGCAGATCGCTTCAAGGGTTGAGAAGCGGATGGCTTTGGCTTTCCCGGTCTTGAGGACCGAGAGGTTCTGGGGCGTGATCCCAACCGCTTCGGCGAGATCATTGAGCTTCATCTTGCGCCGTGCGAGCATGACATCGAGGTTGATGATGATTGGCATGATAGAGTGGATTTTTGAGGATTGGTCGTTGCCACGTTTCGTTCCACTTCTCAGATGGTGAGCGCTTGTTCTTCTTTGATTCCGCGGCCGTATTCCAAGACCCAGCTCAGGATGAGGAACAGGATACCCGTCGACAGGTTGGGTCCAACGACGAGAAGCATGACCGGCAATTCGGAGATCACGCTGTGGGTGAAAATCTCATCATGCGCCGGCCGGACAATGAAGCTGTCGACGATCCATCCCGCGATGAACTGGACAATCAGGAGCACGCCCAGGCAGCGCAGTCCGATGACGGTGATGCGGCCAAAGGCATCAGCTCGTCTCCAGGCCAGGGCCAGGCGTAGAATCACCACGGAGATGACGATCCAGAGCCCCGTCGCGAGGATGGAGAGGACCAGGATGGTTT
This sequence comes from Verrucomicrobiales bacterium, assembly GCA_041742015.1. Classification (GTDB taxonomy): domain Bacteria; phylum Verrucomicrobiota; class Verrucomicrobiia; order Verrucomicrobiales; family DEV007; genus Arctic95D-9. Next base: position 2,267 of record JBGSJM010000209.1, read on the forward strand.
GACGATTCTCAGTGAAAAACGTGCGGTCCTGCTCCATCAGCTCGCGAACGGTGGTCTCTGGAGTGATGCCCGCCGGGAGCAACGATTCTTCATTCTTCTGGTCCGTTTCCGAAAATTCCGCGGGCAAGGGCGAGGCGAGGTGGAAGGTCAGTGGTATGATCCACACCCAGCCGATGAGGCCGAGACAGGCGACAACGAGAAGGATGTTGCCGAGCAGGCGGAGTTTCTGTTGAGGGATGGCGGTTTGTTCGTTCATAGCAGTGGTTGGTTTGGAGTGTTGTTTTGGTAATTTGAGACCGGCTCAGTCATCGGCCGGATGGACAGAACCATAGAGGAACGAATTCTCGCTGTAAAGCACTTTTTTAATGTTTAACGATAAAATATAACCGCAGGGCGAGATTCCGCGGCAGAGCAACCCAGAGTCGCTAGGATCCCGAGACATCGCTTCACCCCGTCTCCGGCGCAGAAAGGGCGCGCGACATCGTCACCCTTGTCTGCTGGGTTCGCTCCTAGCTTCTTAGGCTTCCGACTTCGAGAGTCAATGAGGCGAACAATGGATCGAAAAACCAGGGTTTCACCCTGGGCTGGTATGCCTTGCCCCAATCGGGGCAAAGAAGAGCGGATCAAAAAACCGCCCCGCGATTTCAGGCGTATGTCAGGAGTTCTTCCTGGTTTTAACCCAATCCCCGAACTCCGACCGCAGTGCTGCTGCCGAATTGGTCTATCTCCAGGCCCATGCGCTGGCCCAACTGCACAAAAAGATTGGCCAGCGGGGTGTTGTCTTTTTCATCGTGCCGGGTATAACCGCTGTGCTGAAAGCCGCCCCCGGCGACGATGATGGGCAGGTTTCGCCAGTCGTGACTGCTGGCATTGCCCAGATTCGACCCAAACAGGATCGCGGTCTGGTCGAGCAGGGTTTTGTCGCCCTCTTTGATGGATGCCAGTTTGTCCAAAAAGCCGTTCAGGGCATCAAATTCCGCTTCCTCGATGATTTTTAGTTCGCTGATTTTGGTTTCGTCACGCCCATGGTGCGACAGATTGTGCCAGTCAGTCTTTACACCGGGTAGATTTGAGGGGACCGCATTCATTCCACCCAGGGCGAAAGTGATGTTTCGGGTCGAGTCGGTTTGCAGGGCGAGAACGATCATCTCATACATCAATTTCTGTTTGGCGATGGCGTCGTTTCGATCCTGAATGTCTTTGGGTTCTGCCGCCTCGATCTTGGGCTTTGGTTTTTGGGCCCAGTTTTCCGATTGTTGGAGCCGCTTTTCCAAATCCCGGACCGCAGTGAGATATTCGTCGAGCTTTTCCTGGTCGGCTTTGACGAGATCTCGGCTGAGATTTCCGGCCTCCGCAACGACGGTATCGAGGATGCTTTGCCCGGTTTGGAAGCGCCGGACCTGTTTTTTCACCTCGTCCGCGCTGCCTTCGATGAACATGGCCTTAAAAAGACGGGCGGGGCTGTTTTCTCCGGGGATTTCCACTCCGTTGGCTGTCCAGGAAAGAGATTCTCCCCCGGCACTGAGCGCGAGATAGGGAAAGCGAGTTAATACCCCGATTTGCTGGGCGATGAGTTGGTCGAGTGAAACCGAGTTCTTAAAACCAGCCAGGCCGGGACGCTTCGCCGAGGTCAGCCAGGTCAGGCCGGAGGCGTGACCATTGTTTCCGTTTTGTTCGGGGTGGGAGAGACCGGAAAAAACCGTCATCTTTTGGCGGTGTGCCTTGAGCTTTTCCAGATAGGGCGAGGGCTGGTAGTCGAGCCCTTCTTTTTCGGGAAACAGATAGGGGGTGTGAAATCCCAGTCCGGCGCAGGCGGCTACAAAACGCTTCGGCGGTTCGGATTGGGCAGCCCGGGCGCGGGTTTGAAAGGCGGGAATCATCGCTTCCAACATCGGCAGCCCCAAAAATATCCCGCCGGTGCCGCGAAGAAAGTGGCGGCGGTCAAGCGAATGAGCCGTGGCAATGTGAGGTGACTTTTTCATGACGTGTCTGATTATTTCTTACGAAAAATTTCGCTGGTTACGATGAGCTTGAGCAGATCTTTGATCTGATGGTTACTTTGGGCGGAGGCAGTGACAATCTGGTTGATGATGGGACGATCCGAGAAACCCATCTCCCGTCCGGAAAAGAAAGTGAGTAATTTGGTGGCGAAAGCTTTGGCGAGCCGGTCTTCATCCCGGGCGAGGAGATCGCGGAACTCGATAAACCCAGAAAAATCCCCTTTTTCCGGGAGCGTGCCGGAGGCATCCACCGGCGGTCCTTGTTTGTAGCGCACCGGGCGACCGTTCACCTCCAGACTGACTTTTTCCCCCTGGCCGAGGCTGCGGAAGTGGTCGCGCCAGCCACCCACCGGATTAAAACTCTCCAGCGCAAATCCAGGTGGATCGATTACCCGATGGCAGCCCTGACAGCTTTCGGAACTGCGATGTTTGTCCAACAGTTCCCGGAGAGTTGTGGCACCACGGATGTCAGGCTCGACTCCCGGAATCCCGGGAGGTGGAGGAGCAGGCGACTGCCCAAGAATTCTCTCCATGACCCAGACGCCCCTCAAAACCGGCGAGGTGTTGGTGCCATTGGCGGATACCTTCAAAATGCTGCCCTGAGAGAGAAAACCACCCCGGGGACTGTTGGCGGGGAGCGGGAATTTGCGGATCTCCGGTCCGACCACTCCGTCGATCCCGTAGTGCTCGCCAAGCCGATTGTTGAGCATGGCGAAGTCCGATTTCACGATGTTGGCGGCCCGCAGATTGGCTTCGAAAAGATGCCGGAGATAAGCGCGGGTTTCCTGGATGATGGAGTACTGGAGAAAGGCATCGTATTCTGGAAAAAGCACCTGATCCGGGGCGGTGAACTCGATCTCGCGAAGGTTTAACCAGTTATCCGCAAAATCATTGATAAACCGCTGGAATTTGTCGCTCGCCATCAATCGCTCGGTGTGCCGCCAGATCGCTTCTGGATCTTTGGTGAGTTCCTTTTTTGCCACCGCAGCAAGCAGTTCATCATCCGGTAGCGAGCGATTCAGGGCATATGACAGCCGCGCCGCCAGGGCGGAGTCATCCAGCAGGCCGGGCTTTTCATTCAGATAAAGGAAGCCCGGGGCAACGAATATCGCGGAAATCGCGGCCCGGAGGGCTTCCTCAAATTGCTCTGGATCCGACAATTCCTTCTGAAAAAGAGCCAGATATGGGGCGATGTCCTGGGTCGTGACCGGACGGCGAAAAGCCCTCGCTGCGACCCGCAGGAGCGTTGCCTTCGCATCTGCCACAGGATCATCTGAGTGGACCTGGAAAGTCGTCTGACCTCGCCTGGGAGATTTCCCGGGAACTCGATTGATCCCATCAAAAATGAGCTGATGGCCCCGGGTTGGGAACTGGTCAAAAAGAGGGCCCTCCAATTCCACGTGGTTGATGGCCAGGCCCGGGCCCGGGTAGCCCTCGGTTGATTTCTTTTTCTGAATGTGTTGCTCCTCGTCCACCACGCCAAAGGGGGTGATATCGATCATGTAATTTCTCCGGATCAACTGGGTAAATTCGATGGTTTGAGGCTCTCCCGGCGTGAAGGAATAATAGCCGTAGGTGGGGCTGACCGAGCCCCGGGCAAAACTCGTCCCGCCCACGGAAAAGGTGATCGGCTTTTCCGATTGATATGCGTAGCCAGTGACTTTGACCTTGTAATACCCATCTTCCCTGACCCCGGAATCGCGCAACATCCCGGAGGGATAAATTCCATTTCTGAAAAAGACGACCGCCCCATCCGGAGCTTTGCCCCAGGCGGTGGGAATGTGCTGCTGTCCCTCGCGGGTTTGGGCATAATCTGCCTTGATCGTTTTGACTTCACTCGCTTCCGTGGAGGTGGCGATGGCTTCATCCAAGACCTTTTGAATTCCCTCCAGGTATCTTTCCATCTGGACCATGGAAATGCCGAGGGCCGAGCCGATGTTGTCGAACTCATGTGATTTGCCGTCCTCCGGCAGAAGTGCGACCAGATCCGCTTTGGTTCCAAAAATGTCGTTGAGCGTGTTTTCGTATTCCTTGCGATTAAGGCGGCGGAGGACCGTGCCCTTGCTGGCTTCGTGGGCCTGGGCGAGGGTTGGAGCCAGGACCGTGCGAAATGTGGCCACTTCCCCAGAATTCGGCTGTGGCTTTTGGGGCGGCGGCATTTCACCCTTGGCAACGCGGTCGTAGATTCGCTCCCAAGTCGCAAAAGTGGAGGGCTGACTCAGGTCCGTTTTGAGCGAGAAAAGATCCAGCCCACCTTTGGCGGCATCCTGATCATGGCAATCCGAACAATATTTGTTAAAAAAAGGAGCCAGGGATGATTCGAAATTCTTCTCTGAAGCCGCAAAACCCAGCCCCGAAAAGATAAAAAGGCAAAAAAACAATGTCGTAAGCGACCTGACCATAAGTTCAAAAAACAACCAAAACCCGATTTATTCAACGTGGGAATTGCGGAAAATGGGGTGGATGGTACCCTCTTGAATGGGTGATTAAACAGGGTACAATCAGCGACTAAACAGGGTACAATTGCGGGCGCAAAAAAGTGCAATCGTTGAGGCCAGCTTCTAGCTGCCGCAACGTCTGGCTCCAAATCTTGGCTGAAAAAAGGTAGGGAACACGCAATTGTGCCCTTGAAAAGCCTCGACCGGCTCGGCAAACGCATTCAAATTCGGGAAATGCAATCAGGGTCCGAATGGCAGTTTCTTTATAAATCATCATGAAAACGCATCGTAACATGACCCGCCGTGATTCGGTCAAGACACTCGCAGCCGGAGCTGTCATTGCCAGCGCCGGGGCACCATCTCTTTTTGCCAAAGGTGCGGGTGAACGCATCATCATCGGGGCCATTGGATTGGGTGGGCGGGGGCTTTCCCACGCGGTCAGTCTGGCGGCGCGCAGCGATGTCACGGTGGCCTACGTATGCGACCCCGATTTAACCCGCGCTGAAAAGGCGGCTGACGACGTGGCAAAAGCCGGGAAACAGCGACCCAAAGTGGTGCAGGATCTCCGCCGGATCCTGGAGGACGACACGGTCGATGCTGTCACCGTGGCGACGCCGGACCACTGGCATGCGCCCGCCACCATCCTGGCTTGCGCGGCGGGTAAACATGTCTATGTCGAAAAACCCTGCTCGCACAATGTTCGCGAGGGCCGTCTCATGCTCGAAGCGGCCCGGAAACACAACCGCGTCGTGCAGGTGGGAACCCAGTCCCGTAACTCGGTTCATGTCCGGCGGGCGATCAAGCTGATCCATGACGGAGCCATCGGAAAAGTGCTCGTGGCCAAGGCCTGGAACAGTCAAAAGAGGCGCGACATCGGGCATGGGAAACCAAGTGATCCACCCGCTCAGATCGATTACGATCTCTGGATTGGTCCGGTCCCGCCCGAGCCCTATCACGCCAACCGCCTCCACTACAACTGGCACTGGCGCCATGCCTTCGGAACCGGGGACATGGGTAATGACGGTGTCCACGAACTCGACCTCGCCCTCTGGGGATTGGGGGTGGACGGTCGCCACCCGGAGTCGGTTGCGGCGATTGGCAACAAGCTGTTTTTTGACGATGACCAGGAATTTCCCGACACCCAGAATGTGATCTTTGACTATGCGCCCACCAGCGATGATCCCCAGCGCAAACAGTTGATTTTCGAAATGCGAATCTGGGCCCCCTATCCGATGGAAGGCTACGAAAATGGCAACGCCTTTTATGGCACCGAGGGCTTTCTTTTGCTGGGTAAAGGTGAAGGTTTCCGGCTCTATGGAAAAGGCGGCGCATTGATCGAGGAAATGAAGACTGACGGCTCCAACTCGCGAAATACAGAAATACATCACGAAGATTTTCTAAACTGTATCCGCAACGGGGGACGACCCAAAGCTGACATCGAACTGGGTCATCACAGCGCGGCAGCCTGCCACCTTGGCAACATCGCCGCCCGACTCAAACGAACGTTGTTTTTCGATGGAGCGAAGGAGACCTTTGCCGGTGACGCTGAAGCAAACGCTCTCCTGACCCGAACTTATCGCAATGGCCACTGGGCTGCACCGGAACTACATCATGCCTGACAAATTAAAAGTCGCCATCATCGGCCACACTGGACGGGGGGACTATGGACATGGATTTGATATCTGTTGGCGCGAGCTGGCTGGCGTAGAAATCGTGGCCGTGGCTGACCCTCACGAAGGAGGCCGCGCCGCTGCGCAAAAGCGCCTCGCCGCCCCGAAAGCCTTTTCCGACTATAAGCAGATGCTCGATGAAACCAAACCGGACATCGTCTCGATCTGCCCGCGACATCCCGACCAGCATCGCGACATGTTTCTCGCGGCGGCGGAGCGGGGCATCCATGCCTATATGGAAAAGCCGATGTGCGCGACGCCTGCAGAAGCGGATGAGATGGTCGCCGCCGCGAAAAAGAACAACGTGAAGCTGGCCCTCGGCTACGTGACCCGCTACAGCCCGGTTTTGGACGTGGTCACGGGTTTGATCACCGACGGCACGATTGGCCGGGTATTGGAAATCCGGGGGCGGGGCAAGGAGGACGCCAAACGCGGCGGCAGCGAAGATCTCATGGTTCTGGGGAGCCATCTCATGAACCTGATCCACACCCTGGGCGGTGAACCAGATTGGTGTTTTGCCAAGGTCGAGCAGGATGGTCACCCCGTCACCAAAGCCGACCTCGTGCCGGGCCCGGAAGCGCTCGGCCCCCTCGCTGGAGATACGGTTCACGCGGTTTTTGGACTTGGCGAGGGCCGCATCGCCACCTTCGATTCGGTTCGCGGCACTGGCACCGGGACCCCGTGGCGATTTGGCCTTCAGATCATGGGCTCAAAAGGTATCATCGAAATCCAGACTGGCTACCTACCGCCCGCCGCCATCCTGATCGATCCCTCGTGGGGACCGGCCCGGAGCGGCAAAAAGTGGGAGATCATCACCAGTGCCGGAGTCGGCAAACCGGAACCGTTTCAGGGCGATTCCCGATTGGAGGGAAATGTGGTCGCCTGCCGGGATCTGATCCAGGCGATCCGCGATGATCGACAGCCGGAGTGTGACGTGACTCAGGGGCGGGTCGTCATCGAAATGATCAACGCCATTTTCGAATCTCACCGCGTCGGTGGTCCGGTTAATTTTCCACTACAGACTCGCGAAAACGCGCTGGGACTGCTCTAGTAAAATCTATATATATATCAAATCGTAAATGAGCGGTAAAATTCTCAAGGAAAAACTCAGGGCGGGAAAGACGGTTTATGGAACGATGTTTGCCCACCTGACTGATCCCTCCATCGTATCGGTTCTGCCGGATAATACCCTGGATTTTATCATCGTCACCCCGGAACACACGGCTTATGACCTGGCTTCTTTTCTCCCGGTCCGGCACGCGCTCCAGGCCAGAGGCATCGCCTGCCTGGCCCGGACTCACAGCCGCGATGAATCCGACATCGCCAAGGTCTGTGATAGCTACGATGGCGTGGTGGTTCCCTATGTCGAGGATTTTGAAGAAACCAAGCGACTCGCCGCCGCTGCGGTTTATCGTCCGCTCAAGGGCAAGCGCCTTGACCGCGTCCTCGCCACCGGTGAATGGCCCAGCCAGAAAACCAAAGACTATATCGCGGAGGAAAACGCCGACACCATCTTTATCCCCATGATCGAATCGATCCCTGCGGTGGAAAACCTGGAGGGAATTTGTTCCATTCCCGGAGTTGATGCGCTTTTTATCGGTCCCGGTGATCTCACCGCCAACATGGGAATCCCCACCGAATATGACCACCCCGATTTGATCGCCACGATCCAACAGATCATCGATATCGGAAAGAAGCATAACATCGCCGCCGGAAGCTGGTTTGGCACCAGCGCGCAGGCTTTGCGAACGATTCGCCAGGGTGCCCGCTTTGTCGTTTACGGAAACGACGGGTTGCTTTTGAAGCAGGCCATGGAAAATGTGTTTCCCGGTCTGCGGGGGTAGTAGGTGATGCCGCCGATTGAGAGCGGTTCATCATGACAGGAAAGCGACAGATCTCTTTTCGCGACGGCACTCCCGGCATTGTCCGTCCGATCACCCCATCTGATCGGGAAGCTTTTGTCGAGGGTTTCGAATTGCTTTCCGAGGAGAGCCGTTTTCACCGTTTTTTCTTTACCAAGAAAACCCTGACCGAGGAAGAGATCGCCCGGTTTGAAAATCCCGATGGAATCAACCATCTCGCTTACGGTGTCGCTGCTCTCGAAGACGACGGGCGGGAAAAACCAATTGCAGTAGGGCACTGTTTCCGCCAGATAGACGAGCCCGATCTGGCCGAAATAGCAGTGGTGACTGCCGACCTGTGGCAGGGAAGCGGAGCGGGCAGCGAACTGGTCCGATCCCTCGGTGCCGCATCATTGGAAATCGGAATTAATCGATGGCTCGCGATCGTTATGGCCGACAATTTCCCGATGCGCCGCATCCTCGACAAATACGGAACGAAATTACAAGAAAGCTCTGCAGGCAGCGGAGTGATTGAAGCCATCTATGAGATCAACGAATCCTCGATTTACAGTTTGATTATTCCCGGGGGAGGTTCGGGAAAAGAATGAAAACCCCACACTTCCACCGTTTCGGCGCGGCCCTTGACCGTATGTACTCCAAGATTATCAGCGAATTGACCAAGGTCCGCAGAGGCGTCGATAAATTCACGGGTGGCGAGAATCTCCCTGCCAAGGGTTCGAGTCAGTGATTCGATGCGGAAAGTGAGATTCACCGGGTCGCCTATCAGGGTAAATTCTCCATGGCTCATGCCACCATAAGCCACTTTACCCGTGTGCATGGCCACTCCAGCACCGAATTTTTGGCCGATGGATTCGAAAACTTCGCGCTTCACATCGTAGATTTTACGGCAGGACGCGAGCAAATCACGGGCTGCGAGGACGGCCTTGGTTAAGTTGACCTCGTTCACCTGCGTCCAGTAGGCGAGAACGCAGTCACCAATAAATTTGTCCACGGTGGCTCCGTATGTCCCCAAAATCTGTTCACAGTCTGAATACCATCGCCCAATGACCTGGGCCAGATCGCCGGGGGCAAGTTTCTCGGAAATAGAGGTAAAACCCTGAATATCACTCACCAAAACGATGACCGATTTTGAGCGCACCAAGGCGCTACGGTGGAATTCGACTCATCCAGATTCTGTTCCGGTGTCGACCAACCGCTCAGATTAAATCGATATTCGTGGTCAGCGAAATTGATGACATCGTTGTCCTGGAGGAGGTGCCCTGCGGTCACTCGGTTTCCGTTGATTTGGCTGCCATTAAAGCTACCGAGATCGAAAAGCCAGTAGCCCCCTTCCTGTTGACGGATCATGGCATGGCGGCGGCTGACCTTGGGATCGGGAACGATCAAATTGCATTCGATGTCCCGCCCCACAATCACCACGCTGGTCAGGTCAATTTCTGAACCGTTCTCCAGACTGGTTAAAATTCCTTTCAATCGGTCGAAGCCTAACGATTTTTTGAATTTAAGGCAATGTTTTTCTAGACCACACAAAAAAGACGCCCCTGAATTGGGAGCGTCTGTTATTTTGTTTTTCGATCTATTTCAGGGAACTAAATTAATTCGCTGCCTTGTCGAGACCCAGAACTTTGTCGATCAGACCGTATTCCGCAGCAGCGGCAGCGGTCATGTATTTGTCCCGGTCAGAATCAGACTTGATCTGGGCGGCAGTTTTGCCAGTGTGATGGGCCATGATGTTGTAGAGACTGTTGTTCAGTGTCATCATAAACTCGAACGTTTTCTCCACGTCCATGGCCGTTCCCTGGGCACCTCCAGAAACCTGATGGATCATGATGTGTGAATTTGGCAGCGCGAAACGCTTGCCCTTGGTTCCAGAGGTGAGCAAAACGGCTCCCATACTGGCGGCCATACCCATGCAATAGGTGTTTACGTCGCAAGTGACAAACTGCATGGTGTCATAAATGGCGAGACCAGCGGTAACAGAGCCACCCGGGCTGTTGATGTAAATGTTGATGTCTTTCTTCGGATCCTGCATCTGAAGATAAAGCATCTGCGCGATGATATAATTGGCCATGTCATCCCTCACCTCACCACTGATAAAGATGATGCGGTCCTTGAGCAGGCGCGACATCAAATCAAACTGAATCAGCGAGTTGCCTTCTTTTTCGTAAACACCGATATTAGTTGGCGTGATACGATGCTGAAGGTGGCTGGGCAAAATGGGTGAAAATTCTTCGGAAACTTCTTCAAACATGGCTGTTTTTGGTTGGGTCTTGGTTGTTGTGGTTGATTAATACCTGAGACAGTTAGTCTGTCGGCTCGGACTGCGTCTCCACTTCGGTAATGCTAGCATGCTCCCTTAGGAATGCAATTGTCTTACTGATGCGGATGTTTGCCTTGATGGATTCAATTCCATTTTTTTCATGCAGTTCGCGGGCGAATCTTTTGATGGGTATGCGTTGTTTCTGGGCCAACATAAAGATTTGCTGGTAAATTTCATCCTCAGTTTCAGTGATGGCTTCTTTTTCGGCGATTTCGGAGAGAATATACCGAGTTCGGACATTGGTTTCAGCCCGTGTGGTGGCATTGTCGATGATCTGTTTCTCGTAGTTATCCAAATCATCGGGTTTCATGCCTTTGCTGAAGGCATTGCTCACAATTTGGTTCACTTGATGTTTCGTCTCGCTGTAAACCTGCTCCTTGGGGATTTCAAACTGGTGCTCCTTGTTGAGATGGCTGATGATCTGATCTTCGATTTGATTGATTCGGTTCGTCTCAAATCGCTCCTCCGACATTGCAATAAATTTCCTCCGGACCGTTTCCAAATCGGGGCCACCGATTCGCTGGGCCAGTTCGTCGTCGATAGGTGGCAAAATCGCTTTTTTGATACTGTGGACTTTAACCGTGTAAGTGGCCTGGATACCCCGAAGTTCTTCAAACATAAAGTCTTCGCCAAACTCCACCGGTATATCACGGGATTCTCCGGGCCTAACCCCGATAATCCCCGTGGAAATGCCGGGGATCAATTCATGCCCTTCCGCATCTTTTCCAGGGATCACCAGTTCAAATTCATCATCCCGGTGGGCGAGAGGCGCTAATTCCGGCTTGAGTTGTTCTGCGAGAGGTTTTCCATCCCGATGGGCGGAATATGAAATCATGACGCGATCCAAATGATCCGCCGGTTCATCAGAGTCAGCATAGGTGGCAAAATTCACCTGAACCCGACCGAGCCATTCTTCGACCATGTCATCCGTAACTTTTTCGACCACCACGTTGACGGGAATGTTCTTGTAATCCGTCTCGGTGATTTCGAAATCGGGTGCGATGATGACTTCGCAATTAAAGGTGTAAGTACCATCAGCTTCAAACACTTCCCGCTCGATTTTTGCAAAACCAAGAAACCCGAGGTTCTGTTTTTCGACCGCCTCTTTCAAAACCGCGCGACTCAGAGACTCTTTGAGTTCTTCTTCAATACCGGCTGCGAATTTTTGCTCCACCACTTTGCGGGGCAACTTACCAGGGCGAAATCCTGGGATTTTTGCCTTTTTCATAAATTCCGTAAGCACACCGTTGCGGATGTCTGAAACGGTTTTTGCCGGCACGGCTGCCAAGATTTTTGCGCGGCATTCGGGAAGCTTTTCGATGGCTACATTCATGATATTGATGGTCTGAGAACAACCAAAGGGTCCAAGCGTGGAGCCGTTGGTTAAAAAAAGGGCCGGAATCTAGTACAGGCGAAAAACAATTTCACCTTACTTTTTGGAAAATTCAGTCAGTCAGTCCCAATTTTCGCTAAAAAAGCCGGAATCAACCACTTTTCCCGGGGCATTTCCATCCGGATCCTGATCGAGATTGATTACCGCCCAGTCGGGAAGTTTCGGATTTTGTTGCGAATTGGTGCGATCATGGTTTTCCCGAAAGGTCAATCCACTGTTGATGACAATGTATCGATCCGGGCTCAGCGGATTGGGGAAAACAAATACCGGGACATGATTGGCAGTGGGGTAACTTTTCCCCCGGAACTCAAAACTTTCTTTTTCCCACTTGATGGGGAGTCGATCCACGATTTCCGCGATCATTTGATTCGACCACGGATCACCCCAGAGAATCAGGTTTCCGCTCTCGATATCGCCGGAATCAAGTCTGGAGGGCTTTTCCTCAAGCAGTTTCCCCCGCATCAACTCCTGCCAGCGGGAGCGAAAACGATTGAGTTCAAAATCCATCCACCGGGCCAGTTTCGGGGACTGAATCGTCTCGATTTTTGGAGGCACCACCACAAAGCGGCTCATAAAGGCATCATCAATCGGTCCCTGCACCCCGGGGCGCTTTCGCCGCCCAACCAGCTCACCCCACTGCCACTTTTGGTCTTTTTTGATCAGGGAAAGCGAGTTTACCGGGAATCCCGGGCTTTTCGAGAGCAACTCCTGCCCGTTGATTTCCACACTGAGATTTCCAATATCCTTTCCCGTAGGTCCATGAAGTTCCAGTGACGTCACATTTTCAGTCGTCAGGGTGATCTGCGACTTTGACGTATCCCATTTCCCGTCCACCCGGGTGTCTGCCCAGTGTTTATCGAGCCCGGTGATTTTTAGCCACTTGTAAGAGGCGTAGCGCAGGGTCCGGGTTTGAAAATGAATCGTGTCAGGGTCGGGCAGGTTGCCCTTGAGCCAGGATTCCCGCATCCAGCTCCAGATTTCTTTGGCTGAGGGTTCATCGTATTTGTGACCCATCCCTTTTCCGATGACGTGGCGCAGGGTGTGTCCTTCCTTGAGCAATTCCGCCGCCATCAAATCAGCCGAAGCCTTTTGAGCATCGGTTTCCCCGGAATAAGCGAGAAGAGGGAAATTCAGAAAATTTCTCCGGTATTTCGGCACATCGTACAGCCCCCAGAGGATTTGTTCATTTTCAGGAGGAAAATTCTCTGGCTTCAGCTTGTTGTAAATGGCCGTCTCCGCAAAACCCGCTCCCGGGGCCACCGCGCAGAATTTTTCCCCGTAATGAGCGCCGAGGTGCCAGGCCCCTGCTCCGCCCATGGAAAAGCCCGCCAGCACAATTTTTTGGGGATCAATCGGGTAATCCTTTTGCACGGCGGCAATCGCCTCAAACACATCGATCTCCCCGGCGTGTTTCCAGCCCACACACTGGCGACCAAAGGGATGGAGGATGATGGCCTCCTGCTGATCTTTTACAAAACCTCCCAAAATCTGGCTTTTCGACTCGCAATCATTGAGGAAATGCAGATCGGTGGTGGCATCGCCCCGGCCATGGAGCCAGACCACCAGTGGGACCGGTTTGCTCAGATCGAGCTGGGGCGAGATCTCCAAACCATAAGGTTGGCAGGATTTATCAATCGCCGAGCGATAGCCCCGAACCACCCGCCCGGTTTGTTTGGTCCAGGGATGGGCTTCATTTTCCTCGATTTCACGGTGCCGGGCCCGGGCCAGTTGCAGGTATTTGTCCGCCAGGGCAAAGTGTTTTTCGTTGTAAAATTCGTCGTGGCGCAAAGCAAATTCCACTGCTTTGACGAGCACTTCGGCATCAGCCGAATGATCCTTGGAGGAAATCTCCCACATGGGATCAACCAGATCAGCCACTTCCTTTTCCAGCCGGGTCCGCAGCTCCGCAGGCAGCGGCAGGCCGCCGGGTTTTGGCAACACCCGGGTGATTGGAGGGATCGGGCCGTCCTGCGCCCCGGCTGAAAGCAGCATAAAAATGCCCGCCAAAACCCAGACCGGGATCGATTGTACCCTGTTAAGTCGGTGACTGTACCCTGTTGAATGCGCCATTGTCCCCTGTTGTGTGTTACTCGCGGGTGATTTTTTCCTCGGTCAGCGGGTCGATCCATCCCACCACTTTACCACTCTGGAGGAGGCATTTGTAGTCGGTTGGAAATTTTCCAAAAATCGTTTTCACCTCGAAATGCACGGAAACCGTGTCGTAAGATCCTCGCATCTCGCCACCGATCCGCTCAGAGCCGTTCCATTTGAAAGAGGTGGCTTCCTCCAAACTGGCGGGATGGGCCTCTCCCCGCTGGATGCTGGCTTTCACCGCGCCAAAACGGGGATCGTCAGAAGAGTCTCCGGGACCGGTATTCCTCAACGAAGCAAGTCGATCCGGCTGGGCCAAAAGAGCTGCCCTGGCTTTGGTCCGGACAGTTTCGATCTGGGCTTTTTTGTTCGTTACAAACGTGTTGTAGCGACTCTCGATGGTCTGCTTGAAATTGGTCTTTTCGACCGGAATGACACTGGTCATTGAGGGGTTAACCAGGCTCGCCACGGTGAGTTGATCATTCACTAACAGGAGGGGCTTCAAGGGAGTTCCCGGCGGGACCTTGGTCGCTCCTGCCGCCACTCCATTGATCATCAGGGTGAAGGGCACTGGCTCGGAGGCCAAAACCTCTTTCGGATAAGCATTCTGCGGGACCGCAGACCAGTTTTTCGTGATCTCGTTTAACGAAAGGATCATCGGCATGGGATACGCTTTTTCCACGATCAGGTCGATTTCAGATTTGGCTGGCTCCGCTGGCTTTGAGGGAGTTATTGGCTGGGTTTTTGCTTTCTCTGGTGCCGGAGTGGTCTTTGCGGTTGTCGGGACCACCTTTGGTTTTGCGTTGGTGGACGGAGTGCTGGTCGAGGTAATGGGTGCTGTATCGGTACCGATCAAATCGCCAACCGTCTTCTTTTGGTGAATAAAAAAGTAATAACCGCAGCCAATGGCCGCCAGCAGGAGGATGGTAAAAAAGGTTTTCATAAGAAAAAAGGTGGCTAAACCCTTACGGTTGGCTGGATGGTTTTCAAGTGTGAGAAATGGGTGAACACCACATTTGGTTTGAATCTTTGCCCTGATGATGGTTGGTGAGGCATGCGTATCGTATTCATGGGAACCGGCGACATTGCCATCCCCAGTTTAAATTGGTTGATGAACCGCCCGGATCTGGAGGTGGTTGGGGTTTACACCCAGCCGGATAAACCTGTTGGCAGAAAACAGGTTTTGACTGCGCCGGAGATCAAGATCCTCGCAGGGTCTGCGAAGATACCCGTCTTTCAGCCGGAATCTTTCCGCAAAGAACCGGAGGCCATCGCCGCCCTGGTGGATTTGAACTGCGACATCGCGGTGGTGATGGCCTACGGGCAGATTTTGCCCAAAGCGGTGATCAACGCGCCCAAAATCGCCTGTGTAAACCTGCACGCCTCCCTGCTGCCGAGACACCGGGGAGCCTCCCCGATCCAGGCGGCGATTCGGGAGGGGGATTCGCAAAGCGGCCTCACCCTGATGCATATCGCGGCGAAGCTGGATGCCGGCGACATGATTCTCCAATCCATTATCGACCTCGCAGAAGATGAAACCGGCGGCAGCCTGCATGATCGCCTCGCTGATCTGGGGCCGGGGCTTTTGGAGGAAGGATTGCCTCTGCTTTTTTCGGGAAAAGCCCCGCGCATCCCGCAGGATGAATCTGCCGTGAACCATTGTGGCAAACTGGGCCGTGAGGATGGGCGCATCAACTGGACACGCCCAGCGGAGGAGATCGAGCGCCTCGTCCGCGCCTACGATCCGTGGCCGGGAACCTCAACGATCCTGCCGTCCAGCAAAGGTGATCGCCAGC
>JBGSJM010000210.1:0-8848 GCA_041742015.1 Verrucomicrobiales bacterium
GTTTGTCGAGTTCTTTCTTGATCTCGGCTTCGCTCATTTGAAACAGAGGGTCCAGTAGAGGAATCCGTGAGGATTTCTCCCCGGTCTTGCCAAAATTGGCGAGTTGGGTCTGTTCCCTTTTGATGTCAGCAACAGCGATGAATTGCACCGCATCCACCATGACATAACGCCCTTGGGTGCCAGTGGTTCCGATAGTGACACTGCAATCTCCGCCCTTTTCAAATGTGAAATGCCCAATTGGCTGGAAAAGCCCGGCAATCGTGGGCGGTTTGGTTTGGTCAAGAATCACAGGTGATTTCCCCCGTTGATCAACCACCACAATCGGCACCTCGCTGGCCCGGTTCCCCTCGGCACTGTAGGCGACCCGCACTTCATATACCCCGGTCTCAGGAACGCTGCCACGGAAAATAGCCTGCCGGGTGCCCTTGCCCTCCTGATTATCATGGACGTAACGTTCCCCAAAACGATTCAGCGAAAGGCTCGATGATTTCCACTCGCCAATTAATTCAGCATCCGTCTCATCATAAATCACTCCGGCGAGAGGGAGTCCACCTGTGGCAGTTTTTCCGCCGACTTTTTTCATGTAGCTTTTTTCCACGGTCAGTCGCATCGCCAGTTCGAGCCGGTCCACCCGGCGGCGGAGTTCAGGATTGATGCCATTTTTCTGTGGGAGCGGCTGCTCGATCCAACTGGCCACATTGACGCAGCCATTCCGAGTCCCTGTAACCACTTCGGTCGAG
Organism: Verrucomicrobiales bacterium; assembly: GCA_041742015.1. Classification (GTDB taxonomy): domain Bacteria; phylum Verrucomicrobiota; class Verrucomicrobiia; order Verrucomicrobiales; family DEV007; genus Arctic95D-9. The sequence goes on from JBGSJM010000210.1 coordinate 741, forward strand.
CGAAAAATCCCGGCCACCGCGTAATAGTCTTCCTGCGAAACGGGATCAAACTTATGATCGTGACACCGGGCACAACCCAATGTTAATCCGAGAAAGGCCCGGCCCACCGTGTCAATCTGCTCGTCAACCGTGTCGAGCCAGAGTTTTTCCTTGTCCCTCTCCGTCAGCATTTTCGGCCCGAGGGCCAGAAACGTGGAGGCGATCAACTGACCCCGGCGCGTCTCGTGATCAGGCGCATCCATCAGGTCACCGGCAATCTGTTCGCGGATAAATTCATAGTAGGACTTGTCCCGATTAAAGGCATCAATGACATAGTTTCGATAACGCCAAGCCTGGTAAAAAGTGTAGTTGCGATCTCCGCCGTTCGAGTCGGCGTACCTCGCCACATCCAGCCAGTGCCGTCCCCATTTTTCGCCAAAAGTACTGCGTGCCAGCAATTTATCCACGACGGAGACGAACGCCACCGGTGAAGAATTCTCCAGAAAGGCCTGTAACTCAGCGACCGTCGGGGGAAGCCCTGTGAGATCGTAGTGGAGACGCCGCAGCAGCACTGCTGGATCAGAGTCGTGCGCCGGCACCTGCCCGGCTGACCGGAGCGAGGCCAGAATAAAATGATCCACCGGACCCCTGGGCCAGGAAGAATCAAGTGACACTGGGACGGTCGGTTTTGTCACCGTCCGAAAGGCCCATTCCTTCCGAGCCGCCGCATAGTCGATAGGCTCGGCGCGAGCAACCAAATCGCTCGCCCCATCACGGGGATCGGGGGCACCGATCAAGACCCATTTTTCGAGAACATCAATCTCTGCACTGCTTAGCCGTGACTTCGGCGGCATCTGGAGATCCGGGTCACCATAGCGGATGGAATGAACCAAGAGACTCTTATCTGGATCCCCCGGAATGATCGCTGGTCCGGCGTCTCCACCAACTTCCCAGGCACTGCGGCGATCCAACCAAAGCTCGCCCTTGCGCTTATCAGCTTCCTCCGAATGACACTCGTAACAGTGTTTCACCAAAATGGGACGCACCTGTTTTTCAAAAAACGCCAGATCTTCCGTAGCCGAAAGGCTTGCCGCCACTGTGCCGAACAGGCTCCAAAAAGCGGTTTTGTGGATGAATCGGCGCATGAAAATGGATCAATCTTCATGATGCCAGACATTGGTGATTAAAACAGGCACGTAATGGCGTACGTTACTCGGGACTTAGCTTGCCCGAGAAATCCTCACGGATTCCTCTACGCCCAAATCAAGAACGCCGACGAGGACGTCAGCGCTGCAATGCGATTTTTTGCAAATTCTACGCTACGGCCCCTCAACTAGCGTGCTCGAGAGTTCACGACAATGGTATCACCGGGAAACACCCCACGCAGAGCTTCCACATAGATTCCATCGCTGCGGCCCAGACCAACCTCCCAGCGCTCAAAGTCGCGATTAGGGGAGTTTTTACCCACCACGTACGTTTTTCCGTCTTCATAGGTAACCGAATCAACCGGGATTGTGATCACGTTTCGACCGGCGATGTTTCGATGCTGCACGATTTCCATGTCGCGTCCATGTTTGGAAACTGATGCCTGGTGCGGGCGGATGGCTGGCGCAGAATGGATGTGACTTGCCGAGGTGAGGTGATCACATTTCCCGGGTTGCGCCAAATTAAGCAACCAAATTTCGGCGACCCGGTTGTGACTATACCCATGCCGACACAACTGCACTTCTTCTCCCATCGGAACGATTGCGGTCTTCAGGCCGAGCCGGTGGGTTAAACTCAGGTCTGCAAAGTGTCTCCTGACTTGTTCAGCGCGGGTCCGGGACAGTAGGTAGTTGGTTTTCTTCAGGCCGGTGCGGTCTGTATAACCCAAGACCACGATGAGCGAGTCAGGACCAATCGGCATTGGAGCGTGGAGCACTAGATCCGAAAGTTCGCCAAGCGCCGTGGTGCCGAGGAATGAATCAAAGGCTCCAAATTCCACTTTGCCCAACATGACTACCGACGAGGCCGAAAGAGTAGAATTTTCAACACTTCGGCGTTCGCAACCATCGTATCCGGTCGGGGCAATCGCCAGCCGATCCAGCAAGCTTTTCCTGGCAGCGTCATCGTTACCTCGGAGGCGAGATCCGCCAAAAAAAGGGGAGATTGCCAATAGTAACAGGACTGAGGTGAAAGTGACTTTTTTCATGACATTCGTTTTAAGGAGGTAGACTCCGGCAGTTGCGATTTGTGCAAAAAAATGAAACTTTGTTGATTGATGAAACAACCAGGGATCAAACTCCCGGGTTTCCGCGACCACGAGCTCCAAGTCATCGCTACGATCTGCACCCTTTTCAGAGGGTAGGAAATTTGCAGCACCGAGTTTCACGGTTACGCACCACGCTGGCGATCTACGATTCAATCCAGCGAAAACCGATCCTTAAAAGGAGGCGGTGAAAGATCGGGCCCGAAGTGTTTGAGCCAGTAGTTGGTATGTGCCGCCGTTTCGCGCATACATTCCACCCAGGTGCACGGCAGCCCGGACCCTTCGAGCAGAGGATCGTCGGGTTCTGGAAAAACCATGCCCCCTGTCTTTTTTCGATGATTCACATGCATCAGCCTTGTGGGCTACCTTCCTCTACCTGAGACCGACAAACAAATTTATAAGGTAATGAACCACCGAAACCTTAATATGGATTTTCAGGATTGAAATTCGAGACGGTTTTAAAAATCCTGCCGATCCTGTACTTCCATGTAAAGCAAGAATCACCCGACCTTCGGTGCAAAGGGAGCCCTGCCGCGATCTTCCAACCCGTTTGATTGCTAAATTGCCGTTGGCGCAGAAAAGGGTGGTGATGAAATAGCATTTTCACTTGCCATCTGCTGGGTGCAATCGAACGTTACTCTGGTCAAAAAACCACACTAGACCAGCAAGCCGCTCATACAACGAAACTATCATGTGCTCGCCGTCATCGAAACCTATGTCCTTGTTTCCGGGCTTCGTTCACAGTTTGGTGGCTGCTGCCTCACCTCTACCGTTCGGTGAAAATTATGGAGCCTCCAATTTTAGGTGTTGAGCAAGAGTTAATCGTCGGCACGGAAACCGTGGTCGAGTCCGATTCTCCCGATCAGACCCGTGGAGTTGTCTTCGAGGACGACGGTGAGACGGGCTACTTCTACGCTCGCGACTACTCAGTTCCAGATCACTACTTTGTTGATGCCTTGCACGTCTACAACTCCCAGAGTGTAACCGACCGCAACAAGCCTTGCAGGGTGAAGATCATTTGGACGCGCGATTTCAAGGCTGCGGCGTTGTTGATCAACCAGGTTCCTCACGCGGTCTTCAATTTCGATGAGCGCTGCGGCTACGCAAATAGCCCGTTTCCCGGAGCAGATTCCTCGACAGGCTGGACCCACAGCGACGAACTCGGGAAGACACGTGGACTGTTCTTCCCACCGCGAACCACCACCAAACAAGACGTCCCTCGATAAAGAAGATGACTTACACCCAATTCAAGGAATTGATTCGCGCTGAGTTACAAAGGAATCCGTGCGGAATGACATGGAAGGAATTGCAAAAAAATCTGGCATTGCCTTACCCCAGACCCTGCCCGGAATGGACCAAAGCGTTGGAAAAGGAGATAGGACTGGTCAGGGAAAAAAGGCGAGGACGGGAATTCATCTGGAACATTGGTAACTGCCATGTTTGACTACGCAGAATTATTCGTGAGCATGTTAGCCGCCAAAAAGACAGCATGTTACCGATTTACCCTGAACCATGCGCTGCTCTTAGCGCTCGCGGTGGGTTCCTCTGCTGCTGAACCACGACCTGTCATTTTCGACACGGACATGGACAGCGACTGCGATGATGCTGGCGCACTGTCGATGCTGCACGCCCTGGCTGATCGGGGCGAGGTGCACATCCTGGCCACGCCGGTTTCGGCACGGCACCGCTGGTCGGGCGGGTGCGTGGATGCCATCAACACGTATTTCGGCCGGCCGGATACGCCGATTGGTGTCCCGCAGTCCACCCCCAACCAGCAAGGTTCGCGGTTTGCGGAAACGATCACACGGGAATTTTTGCATGATTTTCCGACAGGCAACGAACAGCCGGATGCGGTGTCCGTTTACCGGAGAGTGCTCGTAGCACAGCCCGATGGCAGTGTCACCCTGGTCACGGTTGGGGACTTGACCAACATCCGCGACCTGCTGGCATCGCGGCCAGATGAGATAAGTTCGCTGGACGGCGTGGCACTGACCCGCGCCAAGATAAGTCACTGGTACTGCATGGGCAGCCGTTACCCGGCCGACCTGGATCCTGCAGCCTGGGGCAACTTCAAGATGGATCCGCAGGCCACCGTCGAGGCCATTCGCCAATGGCCCAGCCCGATCACGTTCACCGGCGGCGGCAAGTTTGCAGAATTGCTAGCCACCGGGGCCCGGTTGTCGGAGCTGCCTGCGGATAATCCCGTGCGACGAGTATACGAGCTGTTTTTCGGTGGCAAACCGAAGAATCGACACAGTGCTGATCAAATCACAGTCATGGTGGCGGTGCGCGGAGCCCGCCCGCCCTGGAAACTCGTCACGGAAGGCCTCAATCACGTTTTCGCAAACGGAACGCATGAGTGGCGCGAGGTGCCGGACCATCCGTTTCACAGCTACGTCTCAGCGCTCGTGGGAGGCGCGGACGCTAAAACCGTCGTACAAGAGATGGAATCTTTAATGGTACATTTGCCGCAGGCAGCCAGGAAGTAAATTTCATGCCGAATTCGAGACGAGCCGAATCGGAACTGGGTGATTATACTTTGTCTTTGAAAGCGATCTTACCTGCGCACCGCAGGGCTAATTAGAATCATGTCACCGGGAAAGACACCCGTGACCGCCTCTACATATCTGCCGTCACTCTGGCCCAGGCTGACTTCCCAGCGTTCAAACTGGGGAGGATTCTGGGCGTTTTTGGCGAGCACAAATGTTTTGCCGTTTTCATAGATGATGGAACCCACCGGCAGAGCGGTCACATCCACGCCGCCAACGATGCGGTTTTGGACGGTTTCCATGCCAAATCCCAATTGCTGGAGCATGCTGATCGTCTCCGGGGTGGGTGCAACTTCTGTAGCGTGATTGCACTTGCCATCATGGGCGTGGCCATCAGCAGCGGCGAGTGGGGCGCTTGGTGCGGGTTGCGCCCCATCACTCCACACAGGCTGACCATAGGTCGGAAGAGCCGCAAATTGCCGGACTACTGGTTCATGATGTGAATGCTCGATAATCGGTGCTCCGGTTGGGACAAACTGATCACCCGGCCGGGAAAGATGGATCAACCAGACCTCGGCGACTCGATTGTGTCCGAGACGGTGTTCGCACAACTCCACCTCTTCGCCCATGGCAATGCTGACGGTGCGCAAGCCGATACGATGTTGCGCATTCAAATGCTCAAAGTATTGTCTAACCAGTTCAGCCCGCGTCTCGGACAAATGGTAGTTGGCATCCGCCGGACCAGTATTATCCGCATATCCCAACACAGCGATCAGGGTATCGGGACCAAGCGCCAATCCCGATTGGAGAAGCATTTCGGAGAGTTGGTGTTGGGAATTGGGACCAAGCGTGCTATTTCCGAGCGCATATTCAACTTTTCCGAGCATAATGACGGTGTTAGCAGAGGCCGCAGCATTTTCCACGGCTCGAAGATTCGATGCGCTCCCATGGCCTGCTGGGGCTATCACCAGCCGGTTCAGAAATGATTCTTTGGTGCCGATATCGTGAGCATGGTCGTCATGTTGATGACGGTCGTGAGGTCCACCCATGATGGAGGACAAAGCAAGAGTGAAGAATGCTGTAGTGACGAGGGTTGTTTTCATTGAACGATGGGTTATTTGGAAATGTATTTTTAGAACTGAATTCAAGCGTGTTTTACCCAGGCGATCAAAATGGTTACAGTGATCTTGATTTTTTTCAGTTTAGGGGCGGATTGGTTTGCCTCTGGATAGCTTCTCATCCCAGCGAAGAAGTTGAGAGTTGATTGTTGATTGTTGAGAGTTAGAAGAATTAACTCTCAACTTATTTGTTCTCAACTGCAGGGTTTAATGATGATGATGACGTGCCCGAGAATAGCTCCGGCTGGAAGTTGTGTGGCGATGCGGAACATAAATGGTGGGTTGGCGGACCACGGGTGATTGGTAAGTGTAAGTGGATGGACAGACCTGCTGAACTGGCTGGCTGTATTGATAGTCATAATGATATACCGGAGCCTGCACACAAGTGCTTTGCGGGACATAGTATTGTGGGGCGTTGCATTGAGGGACGTAGTACTCCGAAGTGTAACCGTAAGGGATGGGAGCACTATAGCTGTACCCGCCGGAAGAGCATTGGGCCTGAGCCGATCCAGCGGCCCCCAAAAGAGCGACACCGGTGAGTAATGTGAATTTTGCGATTTTTTTGATCATTTGTTGAATAGGTTGGGCGGCAACGAAAACATTGCCAGTTAGGAGTAGACGAGCCTTACGGGCTCTGATTCAGATTTTCAAAATTTTTTAGGAGCGAGCTTTTAGAGAGATAAAACAGAGTTTCAGCACTCAGAGGCAGATTTATTGGAATTGGCCTTGACTTCGCAATTTCGGGGCAAGATAGTTGACTTGTGGTTTTGGGATTTACCAAATTTATCGTTTCCCTGTATCTGGCCGCCTACCTGATTGGTGGCGGGACGTTCTGTTTGTGTGAAGTTCGTTCTTTGTTTGATTCTCACTGTGAACACGCTCATGGTCATGACCACGGAGATCATGAAGAACATGTCGAAGATTGCGAAACCAAGTTTGAAGATTTTTCGCACTGCCACTGTGATTTGGAACCCTTTACCGGTGAGCAGACTACTCCACTGAGAATCAATTCGCTGACCGGTGACTCAATCGTTTTTGAGATTCCAGGAACGGCTCGGTTGATCCGGGAAGTTCAGGACTACCCAACCGCGTGGAAACATCCACCACCAGATCGCCGGGCTCTCTTATCGCTGCCCGTGCTGCAGCGCTATAACGTTTGATGGGAAAGACTTCAAGACTCGCCTTTCCGGGCTGATAACTTGGTTAGTTTCTTTCTCTTTAAACGTTTTTTAATGATTTTACACACTCTACGATTTTCTATTTTTATTGGGTTGATTACTCCAATGGTGGCGGCTGACAAAATTGAGGTCAACCGCGAAGCCAACACCGTGATCCTCGATAAAACCTCAGTCGCCAACCTGAACATTCAGTTCGAAATGGTCGAAGAACGGGCTTTTGAAAGCACGGTTTTTGCGATCGGACGAATTGAGGAAATCCCGAGTCGTCGCTCAATGGTTTCGACCCAGGCACCCGGGAAAGTGATCGAAGTCGATGTCTATGAAGGTGATCTGGTAAAGGCCGGGCAAACCGTGGCCGTCCTGGAGGCAAGGGTCTATGGCAACCCGCCTCCCAAAATCACCCTGAAAGCGGTCCAGGCGGGGATTGTAACCTCCAGCCACGTCCACCTCGGGGAACCAGTCGAACCGGAGGAGGAGCTTTTTGTGCTCTCTGATCGCAGCAAAGTCTGGGCGGTGGCCAAAATCCCCGAGGTGGAGGCGGGCGAGGTGAAAATTGGAAGCCGCGCCCGGCTTCGGGTTCCGGCATTGGGGGTGAGACAATTTGAGGGAAAGCTGATTCGCTTTGGGGTTGATGCGGACCGGGAAACCGGCTCGGTGGAGGGGATCTTCGAATTGGATAATGCGGACGGGGCGCTCCAGCCCGGGATGCGCACGGAGTTTTCCATCATCACCTCCTCGCGGGAGGGAATCACAGCGGTCCCGAAAGAAGCCATCCAGGGTGACCCAACCAAGCGGATCGTTTTTGTGAAGGATTTTGAGCTGCCCAATGCGTTTGTGAAGTCTGCCGTCGTGCTGGGTGAGTCAAATGACAAATATGTGGAGGTGAAGTCCGGCCTTTTCCCGGGGGATGAGGTTGTCACCACGGGCTCCTATTCACTGAGCTATGCGGGATCTGGTAGCGGCATGTCCCTGAGGGAGGCGCTGGATGCCGCGCATGGGCATGAGCACAATGAAGACGGCTCAGAATTGACCCCGGCCCAGGCGGCGGCCAAGGAAAAAGAAAAAGCCCTGGCCCGTGGCGAAAACCCAGATGGAG
>JBGSJM010000211.1:0-4035 GCA_041742015.1 Verrucomicrobiales bacterium
GAACGTCTGTTCGCAGGATTTTCCCATGGGACTGGGAATCCGGGGCTGATTCGTAGGTACTATCTGTCATAGCCCATATCCTACGGCGAATAGTGCCTATGACTAGATGTGCTGCTTTTGGCGCTTACAATTTATCTTCGCTGACCGTCGATTTATCTTCGCTGACCGTCGATTTATCTTCGCTGACCGTCAATTTATCCTCGCTGATTATTCCGCCCCGTTAAAACCAGATTACAGTCCCAAAGATCTGGATTTTGAACTAAAACTCGATATTAGTTGCGGAAAGATGTCCGTTCCGCAAAAGCTAATCCTAAAAAACTTTCAATCACCGGGTGATTTGGTGATGCTCACCGCAGCGGTCAGGGATTTGCACCGCTCTTGTCCGGGCGAATATCTGACGGACGTTCGTTCGCCCTGCCCAGCCCTTTGGGAACACAATCCCTTTATTACGGCGATTGCTGACGACGATCCAGAAGTTCGGGTCATTGACTGCCAATATCCGCTGATCCATCGCAGCAATCACGCGCCATACCACTTTATCCACGGATTCTCCCAATTTCTGGGCAGCGAGCTGGGGAAAACGATCAGCCTGACTGAATTCAAAGGTGATATTCATATCTCGGGTCAGGAAAAAAGTTGGTTTTCCCAGATTTACGAGTTGGTTGGAGCCGATATTCCCTTTTGGATTATCGTGGCGGGTGGGAAACTCGATTATACCATCAAATGGTGGGAGCAGGAAAGATTTCAAGCCGTGGTCGATCATTTCCGGGAAAAAATCGCCTTTGTTCAGGTGGGCCAGAAAAGCCACAATCACCAACCGCTCAAGGGAGTCATTGATTTGAGAGGGCAGACCGATTTGAGGCAGTTGATCCGGCTGGTATATCATTCGGCTGGGGTGGTCTGCCCCGTGACTCTCGGAATGCATCTCGCCGCCGCCGTTGAGACAAAAAGAGGCTCATCCAAAAACCGACCGTGCGTAGTGATTGCAGGAGGGAGGGAACCGCCCCACTGGGAAGCTTATCCGCATCATCAGTTTCTCCATACTGTAGGGGCGCTCTATTGTTGTGATCACGGCGGGTGCTGGAAAAGCCGAACGGTTCCTCTTGGAGACGGTGATCCCAAGGATCGTCCGGGAAATCTTTGCGTCGATGTGGTAAAAGGCCTGCCCCGCTGCATGGCCATGATCGAGCCGTCCATGGTGATCAACGCTGTGGAGTGTTACCTGAATGGAGGTGTGGCAAGAAAATTGACGGTCAAAGAGTGGGAATCCGTGATTCCTCATTTAAGTTGAAATCGTCCCGGTCTTCTTCCGGTACTGAGAGAGGCGAGAGTTCAGCCAGGTTTCCACCAGGTTTCGGTGAGCACTAACATCGCAGCGGTGACTCTCCGGATCCCAATTAAAATTTGCCTTCGTTTTGTGGAGCCGAAAATTCTTGGGGAAGGCGGTGAGGCGTTCCGGAGCGATAATGTTTTCCTCGATAAAGATAACCGGCTTGCCCATGCCCAGGGCGGGCATCGCCGCATGCAATTTCGAAGTGACTACGAGGCGGCTGCGCGAGAGCAATTCCCAACGCCGCAGGCACATTTCCCTGCGCTCCGAAAATGGGGTGTCCTTTGAAATCATATTCGAGGCGTAGCGGATTTTTCTTTCCGGCAGATCGGGCAAGTTGCGCGGATTGATGTCAACGAGCAAAATGTCGATGTCTTCTTTCACGTCGGCTGGTTCGCAAAGAATGGTCGGACATCCCGCAAAATAGGCTGGAATCCCTCTCTCCATGCAGCGCTCCTGGGTGATAATGTCGCGGCATCCAACCGGGGCGGCTTGGGCGAGCTGTTCGAGTTTGCCAGGACCGTCCCGGTCAATCACATAAAGGTGCACCGCCACAAAGACGGGTTCAATCTCCGCTGTAGTGGAACGAATCGGCAGGGCTCCTTCACCGATAAATCCGTTAATTAGCAGGGTGATTTTTTCAGCCGCGCTCCCAACTATCGAGTGAGTGTCTCGATCAACATAGGCAACTTCCTCCTCCCGGAGGTTAAGCCATCGACGCAGGACAAGGGATTGCATGTCGTCACCGATATTGTCGCTGGAGTAGGAATAGAGTCCGATCATATCTTTTTCTTTCGGAAAATGGAGAGTTCACCGCAAAATACAACCTCAAAACCGTGATCCAGCAGCCAGGGGGCCGCCCAGGTGCCTCTGTCGAGCCAGCGCCCTCCGGCAAATCTGCATTCGTTAATTGCGACCAATCCGCCCTTAATGAGCAAGCGCTCGGCCCTTTGTGCCTCCGCCAGGCAATGGGAGGCCAGGCCTTCACATTGGAGATTGAGGCTGTCGAGATAGATCCCGTCTACCGGGTGGCTGAAGTCGGCCAGAAACGCCACTGAATCTCTGCGGATGAGGTGAACGTGGCCCGTAAAGTAACGCAGGTTTGCCATGGCGGCGCGGCACTTTGCCGGGTCGATATCCACCGAGTAAACCGTGCCGCCCCGGCGGTAGGCCAACAAAGTGAACAGCAACGTCGAGCAGCCCGCCTTCCTCCACTCTTCGCGGGGGCTCATGGTTCCGGTCTCAATCAAGGAGAAGCCCCCGGAGCGCTCCAATAACCCGTCGCAAAAGATCGACATGCCGCGCGAGCGATCATCATCCGGACCCCGCTGGGGGGACTTAATTCGGTCGAATACCAAATTCTGAAACTGCAAATCAGCTCCCGGCGACTCCCTGATAAAACGTTCCCCCGCAAAAAAGCGCGCCACCGTCCTGCTGATTGATTCGGGGGAGACAACTGGCTCGCAGCACTCGATCAGATTAAAAAAGTGGCGGAAGTGGCGGTTTAAGGAAGATCTGCGGCTTTCGGGAACGAGGTGGAAATTTTTATCTCGGGGAAGGGAGAACGCTGCCGGGTGATGATCTTTCCAAACAAAGAGCACTGGTAGATTGGTGAATCTGGCGAGATGGGCAGGCCCACTGTCGATCCCGATCAACAAGGCACTGGCTTCGAACAAAGCGATGGTTTTCGGTATGCTCAATGAATCCGGAAACAGCGTTTTCATTGGGAACACCCCTGGACAATCAATGAGGCACGGCTCATCCCAGTTCAGAATGACCACACTTCCCCCGGTCTGGTGCAGAATCTGGCGGCAGGTTTGATGCAGAACCTGATTGTTCATGTCTTTCGCTCCCTTTAAGGAGTTTCCGGAACTGTGAATCAAGACCACGGGCTTGGGCAAATCCCGAAAACGATTGGCGATGGCTTGGCGATCGGAATGCCCGACATATTTGGTGAGGTTCAGTCTGATCGAGCTGTATTCCTCCCACAGTCCATGATCCGGCAGGCCGATATCCGGCATCGGCGGAAGAGAGATATTGCGAACCGCCTTGTTGGCAACAAAGAAATGTTCGGGCTCAATTTCATCAAGTTGCCCCTCCTCGAGCCAGGGATGTTTGGGGAACAAAGGGTCGCGGACCATGGCCGTCGAATCGCAATCGGAAAATATAAATTGCTTGCCGGGGCTGCATTGGATCTGAAAACGGTATCCCCGCCGCGTGTAGAGAGGCAGTTGGTGGGCGAAGTAAACGCAATCTCCGATCCCATGGTGAAACTGAAGCTTCACCAGTTTCTTCATCGCCAGGGGGACGCCAGATGCATGCTGATGTTTCAGATTTATGATACCTCCCATATTTACCGAAACTCCCTTCCGCCGGGAGTTGAGGAGAGTGAAACACAACTTTCAAAAAACAAATATTTTTCTTTTCGCCCCCCATGATTTTCTGTAATCTCGTCCTCAACCACGAAAAACCATCGCAGATATGTCGTCTTCCAGTTCCAGCAGCAGTTCAAGCAGCAGTTCAAGCAGCAGCAGTTCGAGTTCTTCCAGCAGCAGCAGTTCTTCAAGCTCTTCCTCTTCGTCATCAAGCGGCATGGCGATCCCGCTGGCCTACTATGATGCCAATGAGTCCAGCGGTTCCCTGATTGACAACATCGGATCGTTGCATTTTACGGCGACGGGCGCACCCGGCAGTGCCGCCGGGAA
>JBGSJM010000212.1:0-13481 GCA_041742015.1 Verrucomicrobiales bacterium
AACTAGTCGGCAGCTCTATTCCGGGGTATTATTGGCGGCTGCGGCTCATGTCATTATGGCGGTGGGGATTTTGATGGTTAGAGATATTTATCGGGAATATTCCGTGGTCTGGGTGTCGGGCTTTCGATTTACGGTTGCTACCGTGGTGATGGGGGTGGTTCTGTCATTCCGGTATCAGAGGACGCAGCTTTTTCTGGGTTTTCAACGGCGGGATAGTTGGTTGAAAATGATCCCTATGGCGATCTTCGGACCTTTTCTGGCCACGATGTGCTGGGTGGCGGGCTTCAAATACACCACGGTGGGTCGAGCCGCGATCTTTAACCAGCTTTCAACGGTGTTTATCATCGTACTGGCCTGGCTGGTGTTAAAGGAAAAGCTCAGTCTTCGAAAATGGATCGGGGTGGGCGTGGCATTGCTGGGGGCTTTGATCGTTGCGGGGATGAAGGGGGCTTGACCCCCTCGGAACGTCGATCAACCCCCTCTGTACCCAGATCGACCCCTTCTGAACCCAAATCGACCCCTTCCGAACCCAAATCGACCCCCTCTGAACCCAAATCGACCCCTTCTGAACCCAAACCGACCCCCTCTGAACCCAAATTGACCCCCTCGGAACGGGCCAATCGACGTTCGGAACGGGTCAATCGGCAACTGAGAAGCCGTTTCCATCGGATCGCCCCAACCTGTGATTGAACAGGGTATGATGGTGGACTGAACAGGGTATGATGCGCGGGCAAATTTGTTTTTAACAGCGAGCTTAGATTTTTTTCGCAGCCCGGTTGATTCCGTCTATCTTGTCTCCTTAGAAATGAGTGATATCGCGACCAACAAGAAGGCCCGAAGGGATTATCTGATTTCCGAAACTTATGAGTGCGGCATCGTTCTCAAGGGCACGGAGGTCAAATCTATTCGCGGTGGAAAGGCCAACATGTCCGAGTCCTATGCCCGGATTGATAAAGGTGAGCTGTGGCTTTGTAACTGCGATATCCGGCCCTATGATCATTCCGCAGGCTTTTTTCAGCACGAGGCGACCCAGCCACGAAAGCTTCTCATGCACCGCCGGGAAATCGACCGACTGTTTGGGCAGGTGGAAAAAAAGGGTGTCACTTTGGTTCCCCTGCGGCTCTATTGGAAAGATGGTAAAGTGAAAGTGGAAATCGGGGTTGGAAAAGGAAAGACCCATCGTGATCAACGCGAAGACGTTAAAAAACGGGAGGCGGATCGCGAAATTGATCGCGAAGTGGCCCGTTTTAACAAATAAGGGGTGTCAACTGGGTTGACTCCTTAACCACGTAGAGTAAAAAGCAGGCAATATGGGATCAATTTTCGGTGAACTTTTCCGAATTTCGACGTGGGGCGAATCCCACGGAGGTGGCGTGGGCGTGGTTGTGGACGGTTGCCCCCCCTTAATTCCCTTAACCGAGGCGGATATTCAATTTGATCTCGACCGCCGCCGCCCCGGGCAAAGTGAAATTACCACCCCGAGGAATGAGGCAGATACCGCCGAGATATTATCTGGAACCTTTGAGGGCCAGACCATTGGCACCCCTATCGCGATTTTGGTCCGAAATCAAGATGCCCGTCCCGAAGCTTACTCGGAAATGGCCGGGAAATTTCGTCCTTCTCATGCGGATTATACTTATCAGGCCAAATATGGGATTCGGAACTGGCAGGGTGGTGGACGCTCCAGTGCCCGGGAAACGATTGGTCGGGTTGCTGCTGCGGTGATCGCAAAAAAAGTGATCAAGGCCAAAATCGCTCCAGATCTGGAGATTATTGCCTACGTTAAGTCAATCCGCGACATCTGTGCCAACGTGGATCCGGGTACGATTGATTTTGAAACCGTGGAGTCAAACATAGTCCGCACCGGTGATCCGGCTGCCGTCGCACCGATGATTGAGTTGATCAAGGCGATCCGGAGTGATGGCAATTCCGTGGGAGGAGTGATCGAGTGTGTTATTCGCAATTGCCCGGTGGGACTTGGCATGCCGGTGTTTGACCGGCTGGAGGCAGATTTGGCCAAGGCCATGCTCAGCCTGCCAGCGACGAAAGGTTTCGAAATTGGGTCAGGATTTGAAGGCACCAAGCTGACTGGTCGTGAACACAATGACGCCTTTCGGATGGTGGACGGCAAAGTCCGCACCACCAGCAACCGCTCGGGCGGTGTTCAAGGTGGGATTAGCAATGGGGAAAACATTGTTTTCCGGGTTGCCTTTAAACCCACCGCCACCATTATGACTTCCCAGGAAACCGTGACCACCGATTTTGAAGATACCGAGCTAAAAGGGCGCGGTCGGCATGATGCCTGTGTTTTGCCCCGGGCGGTCCCGATCGTTGAGGCGATGGCCGCCATCGTTTTGTGTGATCATGGCTTGCGGCAAAAGGCGCAAAATGGTTAAATCACGGTAAAACAAACCAAAGTTCATTTGATATGGCTCCTCTTATTGCAGTATTTTTGATTACCCTGCTCAATTTCATCTACGCGATGAAGATGGGAATTGTCCGAATCCTGGCGAGTTCAATTGCGGTGGCAATTGGGGCCGGTGTTTTTTTTGCGGTGATTAATTACGGCCCGTCGAGTCTCGATGAGATGATCGGAGTGGAATTGTCCTGGGAATTTCTCTTCTCAGCGGCTGGGATTTTTGGAGTGATTGCCTACTTTATATCGTGGGCCATTGGCGGATTCGTCATCAAATTTCTCTTTAATCCTGACAGTTTTCTCCACCCGTTGGTGGACGGGTTTCCGGGTGGAATCATCTCCCTGTTTCCATCTCTGGTGATGGCTTTTGTCATTTTTACGGGCACTCGTATCACCGGGACGCTTTTTGAATTAAATTACGCAGCTTCGATTGCCCAGCCCAGTATTGTTGATGCTGACCTTGATAAACTTCCCAGTCCTTCCAAGTTTACGGTCTGGCGAAACACCATCGAAAAAATTCCGCTGGTTGCTGATTGGTTGGATAAAATTGATCCTTTCAGTTGCCGGGCAAATAGGAATTTTGGACTTGTCTCGCTCTTTTCGGCCAATCAGCCTGCCCGGGAATTTTCGGAGGGTAGTTCGCAAATGGCCACTATCCTGAGTAACTCCCGGGTTTTGGATTTGATCAATAGCGATAACATGACCACCCAGATGATGTTGCGGGACAAGGTTGGGTTGGTTCTCGGAAAAGAAGCCTTGGAAATTGCGTCTTTACCTGATTTGAAACCGCGCCTCAAAGTTCTGAAACTTGATCGTCATGTCGAAGAGTTTGTACAATTTGTCAAGACCAACAAGACGCCGAGCTTGTAGATATCCAAACAAACATGGCTTTGCCAAAATATATCGTTAGTATAGGTCTGGAAGTACATGTCCAGCTCAAAACCATTAGCAAAATGTTTTGCGGTTGTCCAGTTGGCTTTGGTAACGAACCAAATACCCAGACCTGCCCCACCTGCCTCGGTTTACCCGGTGCTTTGCCCGTGCTGAACAAGGGGGCGATTGAAAGAACTATACTTGTAGGTCAACTCCTTGGCTGTAAAACCCCTACCATCGTCAAGTGGGATCGGAAAAACTATTTTTATCCCGATATGCCGAAGAACTACCAGATCTCGCAGTTTGATCTGCCACTGTGTCTCGGCGGACGGGTTCCTCTGTACGAACTGGCTTACCCCAAGGATCATCAAAAGCAAATCGTCAATCCAGGCAAGTCCGTAAATTTGACCCGGATTCATCTCGAAGAAGATGTCGCTAAGTCCACTCATCACAAAGGCGGCTATACCACGATTGATTTTAACCGTGCCGGCACGCCGCTCATGGAAATCGTTTCCGAACCGGAGATCGATTCTGCCGAAGAAACCGTAGCCTATCTCAATTCCCTTCGGCAGATCCTTGTGTATAGTGGCGTTTCCGATGCGGATATGGAGAAAGGCCAGATGCGATGTGATGTTAATGTTTCCGTCCGTAAAAAAGCCTCCGACCCACTCGGCACCAAGATCGAGCTAAAAAATCTCAACTCCGTGTCTGTAGTTCGGAGAGCGCTTCACTTCGAAATTGATCGCCAGATTGGGGAATTGGAAAAGGGCCACTCCCTTACCCAGGCCACTTGGCGCTGGAACGATGAAGTTGGCCAGACCGAATTGATGCGGACCAAGGAAAATGCGGATGACTACCGCTATTTTCCCGATCCCGATTTGCTCCCGGTACGGACCGAAACCATGGTTGCCGCCGTTCAGGCGAATCTCCCAGAGTTACCCCACGAAAAGGTCCAGCGGTTTGAAACCGATTACGAAATTACTCATTACGACGCTTCTGTGCTCGCCAGTGAAATCGAACTGGCCAATTACTTCGAGATTGCCGCCAAAGGCGCTGCCGTCCCGAAAAAAGTGGCCAACTGGGTGATTAACAACCTCCTCGGTGAACTTAAGGAACACGAGATCGAAATCGTGAATTGTCCAGTTGCACCTGGAAAAATCGGACAACTCGTCGGATTGATCGAAGCTGGTACCATCTCCAACAACCAGGCCAAAGAAGTGTTTACCGAGTTGTTTGCCAATCCGGAAAAAGATCCCGCCGGGATTGCCAAAGAAAAAGGCTTTGAGCCCGCTGACAACATGGAGATTGAAGGGTTTATCGATCAGGTCATCACCGCCAATCCTGGTCCTGCCGGTGAAGTGGCCGAGGGAAATGGCAAAGCTGCCAACTTCCTGACCGGCCAGGTGATGAAGCTTTCCAAAGGCAAAGCGAATCCCAAGATGGTGACCGAAGCCATCATCGCCCGACTGCAAGTCCCGAAGGATGTATGATCGATTAATCGGTGATTTGGCTGTTTCGGGATACGCCATTGTGTCCGGTTTTATCAGTCTGGAGCTAAGTCGAGCCCTGCTCCAGGAGAGTGAAGACCATTGGGGAAATGGCAAGTTTAACACCTCTGCAGTAGGTCGCGGGATCGAAAAGCAGCGCCAGATTGAGATTCGATCCGACGATATACTCTGGCTCGATCCGTTGGCGCTCAGTGATAGTCAGAAAATATACTGGGAGCAAATGAATCAGTTTCGCGAAGCGATAAACCGTGAGCTGTTTCTCGGTATCGTTGAACTTGAAGCCCACCTCGCCCGATTTGCACCCGGCGGGTACTACAAGCCCCATCTGGATCAACACCGCACTTCCCGCTCCAGAATTCTTTCGACGATTATCTATCTCGATGAAAACTGGCAGGAATCGGATGGTGGCCAGCTTCGTTTATATACCGATCCAGAAAAAGGTGTCTCAGGTCCAGCAATAGATGTATTTCCCGAGCCCGGAAAGCTGGTCGTCTTTCTTTCGGCTGACTACTGGCACGAAGTCCTCGTTGCCAGGCATGCCCGGCACAGTCTGACCGGCTGGTTTCGGAGTCGTGAATCGTTTTAGTTTCGTTTTCAATGGAATTCCTGTTTCCGGACTGTACCCTGTTTAGTCGCTGATCAAACAGGGTACAATCGCCGGTCATACCCTGTTTAATCGCTGTCTTAACTTTACAACATTCCCAGTCGTTGCGCGCGGCTCATTAGAATTTCACGGTATGATTCCTGTCGATTCAGGGATAGAAAACTTTGTTTGATCAATTGAAGGTAGACCGGGATCAGCGCGGAGTTTCTGGCTAACATTTGCTCTAGATATTTTGAGGTGAGACCACATCGTTCCTGGCAGAAATATTTGAGTAGATCATTTTGCGATAGTTTTCGCTTCTTTCCCTTGATTGGTAGCGCCAGTTCCTCTGGTGGATCGCGGAGGATGATCGATGTATTGAGTAAATCGTAAGCCGGGCTTAATTCGATTTGTTGTCTACCTTTGCGCATCCGGGTGACTAGGGAGAAATTTTTCAGATGCATGTCTTCGTTTCCTATTAAAAAACAGAACAATACCAACTGGGCGAGTCGCCGCTTTTCTAACACGGGGAAGGTGCAGAATTTGTCGATTACTGATACGACTTGCTCCATTGAGCTGTCGTATTTGGTTTCGCGGGATTTGCTTAGCAATTGGGCAAAGTCTTCCTGGGGAAATTTGCCGTTTCCCCTCCCCTCCCGATCAAACCGCCGAATCCAATAAGTCAGAGTTCCATCCACGGCATAGACCAAACCATGGTCGGGTACTTCGATACCGGTTTTTTGGGCCAGGGTCATGGTCAGGGCTTCGTTGGCGGGGACTTCCCGATACTCCGGCGGACAGGGTTTCAGGATAAATCGCCCGTGGGTGTCCACCACCTCAAAGCTGCCTTCTTTGACCCGCAATACCGCGCTTAATTTTGGTTGGAAACCCTGGATCGACATTTTTTCGGCTCGGGCCGCAGCTTCGAGCATTTGCTGATCCGCCGTGTATTTTAGGGGAGCCAGTGATTTCAGAGTACGGCTCAGGGTTTGGAGACCCTTTTTTGAGTAGGTCACACCATGTTCAACCGGTTCCAGAGTGATGGGGCAATGGCTCATGATTCCGGAAACACGGTGATGGATCCCACCAGATCAGCACCCACCGCGATGAGTTGAGAAAAAAAATCATCCTTGTCGATCTTTAACCTCCGCAACAGGGCTTCTCTCATAATTCCCTCGGGCAGCAACCCTTCAAAAACAGGAGGGAATTTCGAAAATGAATAAGGTTCTTCCCGCACTGGCAGAGTCAGGGAAATCGGCAGACCCCGATATCCCTGGTCATAAGTGTAGCTCCAGCCACCGGCACCATCTTCCTGGAGCAGGCCGGCGCGTTGGTCTTGCTGAAACACGATTGCTCTGCGGGTCGTTGATGGATTAGATGGTTTCTTCATCAGAATCTATGTTGGTAGGTGGTTGAGTTTCCAGCCAGGCGTCGACCAGCGGCCCACGTGGAACCAGGCTGATATTCAGAACCTCTAGTATCGCGCAAAGATTGCGCCACCTGATCCCATCTTCCCCAGCCTCGATGGACTGGATGACGATTCGACTTACCCCGGAGATTTGGGCTAGGTCCACCTGGGAAAGGTTTGCCTGGCGTCGGTGAAAGCGAATCAAATCTCCTAAATCGATCATTTAACTAAAATTGCACTATTTAAAAGGCGAAACGGCGGTTTTGATGATAAATTTAGGCGAATTTATCCGTTTTGGCAAGAAATTGCTTTGTTTAAATAGCAGAAATGGTGTTTTGAAATTTGTTTACTGACGGTTTGAGAAAATGCCATATTTAAAGGGCTGAAATCAGTTTTCATTGAAGCCCAAGGTGATTTTGCTTGCTTTTTGATTAAAAATGCCCTGTATAGATAGCTAAAATCAAGTTTTTCTGAAAATTTTGGCGCTGTGCGCTATAAAACATAATTTTCGCCATCTATAAAATGCCAAAACAACAATTAATGCCAGATATCAGCGGTTTTTCTTCGGGAATCAGTAAATTGCCATAAATAGATGGCATAAGTTCTTACGCGACGAACTTTTGCAAAATGAGAGTCCGGTGACTGATGGTTGTTGTTGTAGGATAAATCAACACCAGCCCAACAACCAATCCGGTGAGAGAATCCCCTCCCCCACCGGATGGCGAATTAATCAGGAGATCAAAAGAATCGGCGTCTCAAGGTATTTCTTAAGGGCGGCGAGGTAGGTTGCCCCAACTGCTCCGTCGATGACGCGGTGATCACAACTCATCCCAATAAACATTCTCATCCCGGGAACGATCTGGTTGGCTTCATTGACGACGGGTTGTTTGGTAATGGTACCAATGGCCAGAATTGCTGCCTGGGGCGGATTAATGATCGCATCAAAAGAGTGAATCCCATATGAACCGAGGTTCGAGATGGTGATGGAGCCACCCTGCATTTCATCTGGCGTGAGTTTCTTGTCCCTTGCTTTTGCCGCGAGGACCTTGAGGTCGGAAGCCAGAATGGAGAGCGATTTTTGATCGGCATTCTTGATCACCGGGGTGACCAGTCCTCCTTCTATGGCCACTGCGACCGCCAAAGAAACCGAGCCATACTGATAAATACTATCGCCCGCAAAAGAGGCGTTTACTGCGGGGACCTCCTGTGCGGCGAGGACAACTCCGCGCATCACAAAATCATTGACCGTGTATTTGGGGCCGCCACTTGCCGCCATTGCCTCGTTGACCTGGGTACGGGTCTTCATGAGCGGCTCGGCATCGATCTCTATATTCAGATAGAAATGAGGAATCGTTGTTTTGCTCTCCAGCAACCGATCCGCGATGATACGCCGCATTCCGCTGAGTGGGATGATTTGGTCGCCACGACTTGGGAAAATGGGCGCGAGTCCGATGCCCCCGGATCTGGTACTGCGGCCACCTCCCTGAGAGTATTCGAGATCGTTGCGCACGATCCGTCCGCCGGGTCCACTGCCACGTATTTTCGACAAATCCAGTCCCCGCTCATTGGCGACTTTTTTGGCAAGTGGAGAGGCTTTTACTTTGGAGTCCGAGTTTGCTGGATTCGCAGAGCCGGTTACGGGGGATATCGGGGTAGTCTTAGGTATTGGCGGTGCGGTAGCAGCGCCGGCAGAGGTCGATGCCTTTTCGGCTTTTGGAGCAGCGGTTGGGCCGGGAGGATTATCCGCATCCGCCGGTGGCGCTTCACCTGGTTTGAGAATTAGGACCAATGGCGTGCCAAGTGCGGCGACTCCACCTTCTGGAACGTATATTTTGTGCACGATTCCATCGATTTGGATATCCCAGACCATGGTGGCCTTGTCGGTTTCAATTTCAGCGATCTCTGTTCCAAACTCGACTTTGTCTCCAACGGAAATGTTCCACTTTGCAATTTTGCCCTCCGACATCGTGTCGCTGAGTTTGGGCATTTTTAGGTAATTGGCCATAACAATAAATTTTAAGCAAGTAACAAAAGTTTCGGCTAGCAGATCGAGAGGACTTTGGCAATGACACCATCAGCCGTGGGCAGTTGGTGTTTTTCAATAGGCGGACTATAAATCGCCGGTGAATCGATACTGGTAATTCTGAGCACCGGCGCGTCGAGATAATCAAAAACGCGTTCCTGGATCATGGAGGCAATTTGGGCACCCACTCCGCAGAAAGGTTTGTTCTCCTCCACATAAATGGCCCGTCCCGTTTTCCGAACCGAGTCAAGAATAGTCTCCTCGTCCAGGGGGCGGATCGACCGCAGGTCGACAACCTCGGCACTGATGTTGTGTTCAGCGGCGAGGCGCTCAGCTGCTTCGAGGCAAGTGATAACCGCGCGTCCGTGACCGATCAGGGAAATGTCACTTCCTGTTCTCTTGATATCCGCTTTTCCCAGTGGAATGAGAAGCTCTCCCCCGGGCAGTTCCGAGTTCTCGGGAACCTCCCACTTCTGACCATAGAGAACGGTACTCTCCATAAAATAGACCGGAACATTGTCGCGAATCGCAGTTTTGATAAGCCCTTTGGCATCGTAGGCATTGGAGGGGCTGACCACTTTCAACCCGGGCATATTTGCAAAAATATTTTCCGGTGTGTGCGAGTGGGTGGCACCGACATTGGTTCCACCATTGGCCGGACCGCGGACCACAATCGGAACATTGATTAATCCACCGGACATGTATCGACAGGTCGCAGCGTTATTCATCATTTGGTCAAATGCGACATAAGCAAAGGAGAAAAACATCAGCTCCATGACCGGACGAACCCCCAGCATGCTGGCTCCGATTCCCATGCCAATAAATCCGGCTTCAGAGATGGGGGCATCCACGACTCGCTTGTCGCCCCATTTTTTCCAAAGGCCTTCGGTGACTTTGTAGGCTCCATTGTATTGGGCCACTTCTTCACCGATGATGACGACCTTATCATCGTGGGCGAGTTCTTCGTCCAATCCCTCTCTCAGGGCTTCTCTATATTCAATTAAACGTGCCATTTTAGAATGATGAAATTGCGGTTGTCAGATCAGTGGAAAAAGTGTCTTCCGGTGCGCCCGGCTTCGGTATTGTTATCAACTTCCCAATAGATATCATCGGTCATTTCGCTTGGATCCGGATAGGGGCTTTCATCGGCAAACTTTGCAGCCGCCTCCGCTTCTTCACCGGCCGCTTTGGCTATTTCTTTGTAGTTGTCTTCTTCGATGATTCCCTCGTTGATCAGAGTTTCCTTGAAATTGGTAACAGGATCATGCTCGCGCATGTATCGCTGAATCTCTTCTTTGGTCCGATACTTGTCCGCATTAGCATCAGCAATCGAGTGGCCTTTGTGCCGATAGGTGAAGATTTCGAGCAAAGTAGGTTTTGATTCATTATGGGCGCGATCCAGGGCCAGTTTGGTTTTGGCGCGGACCTCGTATAGATCAACGCCATTGATTTGATCCCAAGCCATGTTATAACCTTCCGCCCGGAGCGCCAGTCCTCCGATGGGGTGGGCAGACGAGCGAGCCTGCGAAGTGCCCATGGAGTAGCCATTGTTTTCGATAATGTAGATCACGGGCAACTCCCAAAGTTGGGCCAGGTTTAACGATTCATGAAAGGCACCCTGGTTGACCGCGCCATCACCCAGGAAACAAAGGCAGGACCCTTTTTGCCCGAGGTATTTGACCCCGTAGGCCAGACCCGTTCCAAGTGGAGTTTGTCCAGCGACGATTCCATGTCCTCCCCAATAGTTTTTGTCGGGAGCGAAAAAATGCATCGATCCCCCCTTCCCTTTCGAACAACCGGTCCGCTTACCGAAAAGCTCCGCCATACATTCATTCATCGACATGCCGACATTTAGGGCGTGGCTGTGGCAGCGATAAGCGGTGATGATGTGGTCATGTTTTCCAAGGATCGAAATCGTTCCACAAGAGACTGATTCCTGCCCGATATACAAATGGAGGAACCCACCCATTTTTGAATTTTGAAACTCCGTTAGTGCCGTTTGTTCAAATCGCCGAACGCGAACCATTTGCCGAAGCAGTTCAATCTTATCGTCCTTGCTCAGTGATTTGTTGATCGGCTCATCAGCATAAGATGATTTTGCCTCGCCTTTTTTTGATTTCGTTGCCATGCTAAAAGTACCCCAAAGGTGTGGTTTCTATCGGCGCCTAGGATAGTTGATACGCCGGAAAATGAAACTGGAACTTTCCCACGACGCAACGGTTTTTGTGTTGCAAGCTTTTGGCTCATTTCCCACCAGTTTTCACAGGCTGGGGAATCAACAGAGTAGATCGGAATTGTACCCTGTATGGTCCCCGATCAAACAGGGTACAGTCGGCCATGATACCCTGTTGGATTGGAGGCAGAAACAATCCTTAATTTAGACGAAGTATTTTCCGGTGGAAAACGTGTTAAATTTCCGAGGGTCGCTGTGACCTAATTTAGGAAAACTGAGATGTTTATTTATCCGAAGAAATACGATGTCATCATCATTGGGGGTGGACACGCCGGTTGTGAGGCTTCTCTAGCTGCGGCTAGGGTCGGGGCGTCGGTGGCGATGTTGTCCCAGAACTTGGACACGATCGGACAGATGTCTTGTAACCCGGCGATAGGTGGTTTGGGCAAGGGACACATGGTTCGGGAGATCGATGCTCTTGGTGGGGCGATGGCCCAAAACACGGATGCCTGCGCTTTGCAGTTTCGGATTTTGAATCAATCGAAGGGGCCGAGTGTTCAGGCACCCCGAGCCCAGTGTGATAAAAAAGCCTATCAGTTTCGGATGAAGGCGATCATCGAATCCGTCGATTTGATTGATTTGATCCAGGGGAATGCGGCAGAGATTTTGGTGGAGAACGATCAAGTGACCGGTATCCGGACCAACCTCGGGCTGGAGATTCATACCAAATCGGTGGTTGTGACGACAGGGACTTTTATGCGTGGCCTCATGCATGTCGGCAAAGAAAATCAGGTCGGCGGACGGATGGGGGATGCCGCATCGGACCTGAGTGCCTCGTTGAAAGAAATTGGATTTTCGGTGAAGCGGTTTAAAACCGGAACCCCATGCCGGATCAACGGCAACTCGATTAACTTCTCCAAGTGTGAACGGCAGGATGGTGATGAGCCCCCCACCCTCTTTTCCTTTCGACCCGAATTGATCGCTGACCAGGCGGAGGAGATTTTCACTTTGAACAAATGGTCGAACCCGGACTTTCACATCAAGCAATTGCCCTGTTGGATTTCCTACACGAATCCGGATACCCACAAGATCATTTTCGACAACCTCGACCGATCACCGATGTATGGGGGAATGATCGAAGGGATCGGACCCCGCTATTGCCCATCGATCGAAGATAAGGTGGTGAAGTTCGCCGAGAGAAATCGGCATCAAGTTTTCTTCGAACCCGAAGGGCGGCACACCAGTGAATATTATGTCAACGGGGTCTCGACCTCTTTGCCCTTCGATGTGCAGTGGGATTTTATTCACACCATCCCGGGTCTGGAAAATGCAGATATCATTAGGCCGGGTTATGCGGTCGAATATGACTACTGCGACCCCACCCAACTTTTCCCGACCCTGGAAACTAAACTAGTCTCTGGACTTTATTTTGCCGGGCAGATCAATGGGACTTCCGGGTATGAAGAAGCAGCCGGTCAGGGATTGGTCGCCGGAGCAAATGCCGCCCTCAAAGTCGCTGGAAAAGGGGAACTGATTTTGACCCGCGACACCTCCTACATAGGCGTCATGATCGACGACCTCGTGACCAAGGGAGTGGATGAGCCGTATCGGATGTTCACGAGCCGGGCCGAGTATCGCCTATTGCTGCGACACGACAATGCTGACACTCGCCTTTTGGGCCAAGCACGGGAAGCGGGTCTGGTTTCTGACGATCACTATATATATTCCAGCGAAAAACAAGCGAGGATCGCGGATGCTCGAAAACTTCTGGAAACTAGTTTTACAGAAAAGGGATCCTGGGGGAAATGGATCCGACAACCTGGGTCAACTTGGAGCGGCCTCCCCCTCGATCTACAAAATCAGTTTCGCCCGGAAATTTGGCAACAGGTGGAAACGGAACTGAAGTACGATGGATATATCAAACGCCAGCGGGAGATGGTCGGACGGAGTGAGAAGATCGAGGGTCGCCTGATTCCGGATGGTTTTGATTTTGGAAGGATCAAGGGTTTGAAGAAAGAAGCCCAGGTTAAACTAATCAAGATCCAACCCAAGTCGATTGGTCAAGCGGCGCGGATCATCGGGATAACCCCCGCAGATATTTCGGTGCTCTTGATCTGGATCGACAAAGAATCACGTGCGGCAGTTTCGTTGGAATTGGAATCGGAGGGCAAGTGACGTTCGGCTGATTTGGTGTCTCGAACTATGGAATGAGGACGTGGGGCTTGGATGTTGTCCGTAGGGTTTGGATGTTCCACGTGGAACGTTTATTATCTTGATTTGTTAAGTGTATTTCCCGAGTGGTCCTTAGCGGATCATACTTTGCGGTGGGTTAGCGAAGATTCGGGTTTCGAGTTTCCGGGTTTCGAGTTTCCGGGTTTCGAGTTTCCGGGTTTCGAGTTTCCGGGTTTCGAGTTTCCGGGTTTCGAGGTTCCGGGTTTCGAGGTTCCGGGTTTCGAGGTTCCGGGTTTCGAGGTTCCGGGTTTCGAGTTTCCGGGTT
>JBGSJM010000213.1:0-18043 GCA_041742015.1 Verrucomicrobiales bacterium
GCATCTGACACTCGGTACGCGGCATCTGACACTCGGTACGCGGCATCTGACACTCGGTACGCGGCATCTGACACTCAGTACGAGGCATCTGACACTCAGTACGCGGCATCTGACACTCAGTACGCGGCATCTGACACCTCGTATATTGCATCTGTCACTGAAGAAACACGAAGTGTACGCGAGTACGCGGCCCTGCAGCATCGCATGATCGCGAAGAAACCCCCATCGGGATTCGCAATCATGGGAAAAACAGGAAAATCGGGGACTTCCTTCGCCTCCACGGCCAGTGCCAAGGGCTCATCGCCCAGCCGCAACCACCCGCACCCGGGAGTTTACCTACCCCTCCATCACTCCACTCCCGAGGCTGGCTACTGACAGCAAACTCTGCATTTTTCAGGCGGTCAATCACCTCCTGGTTCGGGCTGTCATTGGATTTTGCGATGAATACCACAACAATCACATTGGTGTCCAGGACGGCCCTAACCATTGTCCGAACTTAGCAGTGAATTGATTTCATCCGCCGCTTCTTCCAGTTTTCTTGCGGACCCTTCCCTATTTGCTAGCGATTTACCAGCCTCTTCAATGATTGAACTGGCGAAGTCTCGATCTTCTACTTTAAAACGTCTCGCACGCCATTTTTCCACCTTGATTTGCTCGCGAAGCAATGTCGGCAGACGTTCCACAATTTGTGGGTAATCCTTCAATTCCTGTTCCAGATCGGTTTCGAGGTTCAAAGCCATACTGTTTTTACCCTATTAGTCTATGCCCGATTTTGCAAAAACCAACCCCGCCCGGCTCCCTTTTTTAGCAATCGGTGTCATGGGGATAGACAGGTGCTTGACGAAAGAGAGATGGAGGAGATTCATTGGTCTTTTTTCGAGAGGTAAGGTTCTGTGGTTCCCTAGTTGGACCAGCCTTTACCCCGATCATACCAAGCCAGGAACCCGGAACCATTCAGGGCCAAAGGCCCGTTTCATCCCAGCCTGGGGTGAAGCCCCAGGTGCCCGGCTTTCGAAACGACCAGTGTCAAGGTCTAAAGCTGGGATTACCTGATGCAAATCTGGAAGAACGAAGGTGCCATCAACGTGACGCGCGGACCATTGGTGCGGATGCTGGTCACGTCCCATTGGGGGAGCTTTCCCGGGCCACCCCCGCCCTGCTCCAACGGCGGAAATCGACTTAGTGCCGGGCCAGCCCTTTGGCAACGCGGTATCGCTGGGAAAACTCCGTGCGCATCGCGAAATCCGGAAATTCCGAAGTGGAATTCTCCGCCCCGTGGTGTATTTTGAAGCATGAGTCCTTCTCTCTTAGATCTTCTCTTGGATCCGTTGGCGCAAAGCTTCACGGAGCGTCAGGCCGCGCAGATTTTAGACTGGAAACTCCAACCCGAGCAGGAGGAACGCCTCGCCTATTTGAGGCACGGGGCCAACGAAGGCAATCTAACCAACGATGAAGCAGAAGAATACCAGCGGCTGATTGAGGATCTGGATCTCATTGCGATCATAAGGGCCAAGACCCTCCAATTCCTTTCCAAAACCGCCGCCTGAGCTTGGACCAGGAAACCCGGAGATTCGTTCGCGAGCGGGCGGGCAACCGATGCGAATACTGCCGCATTTCGCAGGAAACCACTCCGCTTGCGTCTCACCACATTGAGCATATCCGGGCTCGCCAACACGGCGGCGATGACTCCCTGGACAACTTGGCCCTGGCCTGCGACCGGTGCAACGCCTTTAAGGGGCCCAACCTCACGTCAATATCACGGGAAACGAGCCAGGTGGTTGTCTTGTTCAATCCCCGCGAACACCGGTGGGACGATCATTTTCGGCAAGAGAACGGGTTGATTCTTGGATTAACCGAGACCGGCAACGCCACCGTTCTCCTCCTGAACATGAACCCTCATCGCCGCGTAATGCTTCGCCGGTTGACATCCTAAAAATTAATCCTTGGGGTCGATCCCCGGGGCCAGAAGAGGGAGGGTTCGCGGTGGAGAGTGGTGCCAAACCAGTTATTTGCGGTCAACAGGTGAATTTCAATATCCGTTGATAATCAAAAATCATGAGTTCGAATAGCTGGTCTGTCCCCGTGCGCCGCTTTCCCGTGCGCCGCTTTAATGGTTTTGTTTGGTTTTCATCGCATCGTCATGAAGAATCTGCCAAAGTGCCTTGCCTTCATTGACGTCCACGATATTCCCGCAGGATCGGCAAGTAAACTCTCGCCAAACTTCGCCGGTGAATGTGTTCTTGTCGGTCTGGTGCATTTCTCCACCGCACTTTGGGCAAGAGTCATTTGGGATGGCTTCAGTCATTACGAGGGCATCAGCTTCACCAACCTGATTCTTACCTGGTGGATTGGCAGACGAAATCCCTCATTCACTCTGCCAATCACGCAGCACCGGCAACTCTCCCCAATGCCCTCTCCGCGTTTGCCGGGCTCCGCTGGTGCGGTGTTTGCCAACGCCCCGAATAGCTGGTCTGGCCCCACTTTATGAATATGATTTCCCATCACTCTGTTACCTGCTTCTGTTTAGTTTGGTGACTGAATTTATTTGTCTTTCCATTCACAGATAAATCCGACGCACTCCCAATGATTGGGGGCGTCGAACCAGAGACGGTGTCCACCAATTCCAAGATAATTCTCAACCCTGCTGTTTCGTAAAGGTTGCTTTGGACCCCAGGCGGTGTATTTCATTTCGGTTCCATCAATCCACACCCATTGGCCCTCAACCTTCTCGTCAGTTGCACCGAGCCAGAGTTCCAAGGTCTTGGCAAACTCTGCAAGAAAAGCTTGGGTGGGTGCATCGGGCACACAAGCAAGTTGGCCTCCGAGAGTGCGACACTTTTGTCGAGCGCTCTTCCAGGTCCCCTTCTCGAGATACACGCGATACCACTTGCCGTTAAAGAGCGTTGCGTCGGAAGCAATACCGAATGGCGGCTCCTTGGAGGCCGGTGTCTGGGCATTAAGGGGACTCAGCAACGCTCCAAGGACTGCAACTATTGTTACGATGTAATGTTTCATTGGTTTGGGTAATAGGAAGAAACGTGGCAAAACCTAACAATCGGATTGAGATTCAAAAATTCAAGATAAATCCGAAATCCCTTATATCATTCACAGTAAAAGTATTGAGCGAGCACGCTGCCCAGGAGTGGAAGAAAAGAAAGAACGAGCGCCACATAAACTTTGGGGACAGACTGAATTCAGACTGATTATTGGAGCGCAATAGGGTATGATGAGAGACCAAAGAGGGTACAATAGGCGAAGGTACAGGGTTCAATGAGCCGTCTCAAACTGTCATTTTCGGCTAAAGTGATTTCACGGATCGAAGAGTGGAATGGCTGGAAGGCTTTTGGAAAGGAGGATTGCAAGGATTTTTTTGAGTTCTTTCTGACTGTGAGGCTGGCTAGTTTCCAATGATAACGGCACCCAACGTGAATTTTCCTCGGCTCCCAACACCCCCTGCAGATCCTATGAATACGAGGATTCCAGCGATTTTCCTCTTTCTTTTTTACTTTGAGGATGCATTTTAGTCAATTGTTGGCATTTTAGTCAATTGTTGTCAGTTTTCGCGATCAATTCCCACATCCGAATATTAGTGGATTTTCTATTCGAAAATTCAAGTATTTGCTGAACCGTACTTTCGACTCACTCCTTGGAATCCCTTCCTCTAATTAAAAGTCAAAGTCCAAATTAAAAGCAAATCTATTTAAGCCAAAATGGCGATATGACGAAAAAGCCAACACAGTTAAAG
Source organism: Verrucomicrobiales bacterium (assembly GCA_041742015.1). Lineage (GTDB taxonomy): Bacteria > Verrucomicrobiota > Verrucomicrobiia > Verrucomicrobiales > DEV007 > Arctic95D-9. The sequence continues at coordinate 3,746 of JBGSJM010000213.1, forward strand.
CCTTGGCCAAATCAGACTGCCATGCTTTCTTCAGTGACTCCTCTGTTCCCGCGGCACACGGATGCTAGAACGTTTCATCTAGACTTGTCTCAAGTATCAGAAATGACTTCATCGGGGCTAACAGTCTTGGCAATCCGTTTATTGAAGGGGTTGGGTAGCAAAGATATGAACTATCGAATATCTTACAACGCTAGTAATTATCGTAAATTTAAAGAGCTTTGTTTTTTAGAATGCTTATCAAATGGTGAAGCCAGGCAAGTAGAGGATTTGTTTTCCCTAAAGGAGCATCCGATTTCCAATTACAATGATAGCCACATTATTTTTTCGCGACCAATTTCGTACTTAGGTTTCTCGAAGTCGCTAAATTCCCGTTTGCTTGTTCGAGAATTTCTTTCTGATCTAGGCGACGACCTCAGAGAGCTAGAGGGTCAGTTCTTGTTGAAAATGCACAAAATTCTAATGATTCTAAACGAAATTGCCAAAAATAGCGCTGATCATTCAAATGCTGATGCTTTATTTGGTCTTGATATTTGTCATTATTCTCAGACTCACGCCAAACTCTGTTTTACGTTTGGTGACTTGGGCCCAGGAATAAAATCTCATATTGAACAAAACCTCCCGGTAGAAGAAATCACCAGGAAGGCACATTTCGATCTCTCCCAAGCATACAGATTGGCCTTGAAAGATGGTTATTCGAGCCGATCGACCATAAATAATCGCGGCTTTGGGCTTCCTATTATAGTTGACGGTGCCACTGAAGCGGGTATCTCCCTCAATGTTTTTGACGCAAGCAGTATGGGAACTTTGAGCGGGATATCGACTGACCAACCTTTTTCACATGCCCGAGTCCGAAAGCATTTTCGCAACATTGGACAAAGGATTGGATTCCTTTATATTGGTGAATTATTAATTAGCTTTAAATGAATCTACGAATCAGCGAATTTTTTGGAACTGACATTCTACATGAAGAAACGATCACCCGCGGAATCGCAGGCTTTCCTCATTCGTTTAATGATGACGTCACTCTCGATTTCTCCAATTGCACGCTTGAATACGATGCAACTGGAATGATCATCGATCATGTTTTCAACAACTTCGAAGAAGCAGTAGAAACACCCAGAGTCAAGATAATTTACGACATCAATTATCCCGAAAAGCACCTCCTGGTGTGGTTTTTTAACGAGACAAAATTGCTCGGGGGGGCTCGTGATTTGACTCATGAGGATAGGCGTAGTCTCTTAGATAAAACTTTGAAGGAAAAACAGGCTACAATTGAAATAGAAATTACTAACTCAACCGACGATGGAGGGAAAAACATTGCATACGTGTATGGAATTGAAAAAAATAGCTGAATTATACCTATCTGAATTATTAGACCGGGGTATTCGCCTTCATCAACATATCATCACTGTTGAACAAGAGTTCTACAACAGTACCAGCTCCGGACATAGTGACCCCTTTCATCAGAAACCTGATTTTCTCACAGGTTTCGAAAAGTGTGTTGAAAAAGTAATTGAAGGCGCGGTTACGTTGCTCAAAAGTTTGCAACAAGATTTAGATGAAGATCAAATCGCGATGCTGATTTCAATCGCTTCGCATGGATTCACTAACCTCAAAGAACTTCACGAAAAGGGATTGGAAAGCGTTCCTCGCCCTGCAGTTCCAATCGAATTGCGGAGGTTTACTCGGATTATTGCGGAACATGTTTTCAAAGAACCAGACCTTCGAATCGCGTTATATGTGAAAGAAAGTGTTTCTGAGTCAGCATACGCATCCGATCCTTTAGGTGAGTTTCGCGAGAAATCGCTAAAATCATTTGTAGAGTATTTCGATTCTATTCCCTATCTAGAAAGTATTGAACATTTGACAAATAATGCGGACAGCACGATCGACATTACAATTCCTCGCATTGATTCAAGGAACCCCGCTACCTGGCCTACACTTTTTCATGAGGCCGCACATTCACTTCTTACTAACGAGATTCTTAATAATCAAACATTTTCACACCAGTTCGCTGCAGATTTAAATGCAAATCTTATTAAAGAGATCGAAAGGTTGAATATTAATTTAGAAAGTTGGACCACCGAAGTATGGTGCGACTATTTTGCTGCATACGTTATTGGACCTTCATTTTTCTTTTCACAATACTATGCATTTCTTGCGATTCCTAATAGAGATCCAGAACTCAATAAATCTCACCCACCTTCGTTCCTTCGCCTAAAATTGATTTCGTCATTTTTAGAACACCGGTACCCGCTGGTCAAAGAAGCCAAAATCGCAAATCTCATACAAAAGAGAATCAGGGTTCTCGAAATTGTAGAAAAAAGAAACAGTGGTTCCGTTGAAATTGATCGCGCTCTCCGTATTTTTTCTGGAGAAATGAGGATGATATCAAGGGAAATGTTTTTCTCTGGGAGTGATCCGAAAGCAAAACAATTTCGGGAAAGGTTCAAAGAAATGACCGATTACACTGGTCAGATTGAGATGCAGAGCCTTGATCTTATTTTTAATGAGTTGAAACTAGGGCTTCCTACACCGAGCATTCGAATTGACGACGATTATACCCATGAGCGCCCTACGAGCGTTCAGGAAGTCCTGCTAGCGGCCTGTCTTGTAAGAGATCAATCATTAATTCATGACACTATCGAAACTGTGGTTTCAAATAATGACCCAACCTCGATTTTCTTATCAAAGTCGTTAGCACGGTATGAAAGGCTAGATGCTGCAATTTTGAGGTCTCTTCAGTTATCGGAATGGTTGTTCATGTTTAAACAGAAGCCGAGTGAGGACTTCCTCTCAGGCTTACCTACCCCAGAAACGGTTCGAACAGTTTGCTCATCAGCCTTGACTGATCGAGAGATCTATACGCTCTTGAAATCTGGGGAAATTCGTATAACACCATTGATTGATGTAAAAGAGCAACTAGGCTCCTGTTCATTGGACATACGTCTTGGGACCAGTTTTGAAGTGTTTATTCCTGCGACGAGGCGTCCTTCTGGATTTCACTGTATATATGGAGACTCTTACGAATCAAAAAGAATTGATCTTGACTTCTTAGAGAATATTTCTCTGTTACCAGGCGAATTTATGCTGGCTCATTCCTTTGAATACTTGAAGTTACCTGATTGGATAGCTGGTGATTTGGATGGCCGCAGTACTTATGCGAGATTAGGATTGGAGATTCACATGACGGCGGGAATGATTGATCCCGGTTTTGAAGGGACAACTACCCTTGAATTGTTTAACGCTGGTCCAAATGCGATACGACTTTTCCCTGGGGTTCGAATTGGGCAAATGCGATTCAGAACAGTAACCCCGCCCCAATTTCCTTACTCGAAAAAGCGTAATGCTAAGTATGGCGACCAACTTCAACACCATCAAAGTATGTATCAATCTGATCGTGAATATGAAGTGATTTACAAAGAAATGCGCAAGCGCGAAACTAAGGGTGGATAGCCCAAAGACCTGAATCTTAAATACATTATGACCGCATTCCCATTCATTGTAGCGTTTTTGATTGGTGCCGTAATTGGGCTGACGGAATTGCTCAGTAAGTATACTTGGTCAGCAAAGGCGGTGTTAACTTCAGCCCCGGGCTGGGGCTACCTATCAATCAGTGGTTTATCCACGTTGCTGGCTTACTCGTTCGCTTACTCTTTAGACTTACTGTCGCCTTTAGCATTACAGGGCGAATATCTGCGAGTTGTTGCATGTAGTTTGATGGGGACTGCCGTTCTGCGAAGTTCCTTCGCCAACTTAAAGATTGAAGGAGGAAAAGAGTTTTCGGCTGGGTTCCAAGGTATTTTGGATGTTTTCAGGGAACGCGCTGAAACAAGTTTGGACCAAAGAATGCAAGAGGACACTATCGACCTCGTTTCGCCGATAGTAGAAAACTTTAGCTTTTTCACGTCTAAAGAACATTTTTGCGCTCTTGGGATCGATTTATTGCAATCCGTTTCGCCGGATAAAAAAGAGTCTTTCTACCAAGCGGTGGCAAAACTTGAAAGTAGTCCTGTTCCAGATTCAACAAAAATGGTATTATTTTCAAGGATGTTGATTGAGTTGACCGGTGAGAAATTGTTTAGGAAAATTGCTAATCAAGTGGAGAAGGATTTTGGGAAAGCAAACATCGAGTCGAAAAATAATGAGAAATTCGCCTTAGAACGATTAGTGGAGTTAAAGAAGGCGTTTGAAGATTAAGTACTCACCAAAAAGGATACGAAAAATGAAAAAAGATGCAGTTACTGATTTTATTGGTTTTATTGATGGTTTCGAAGCAAGGAATCTTGAATCGATTCGAAAGCAAGCTTCGGCCGAGATAAATGACATGCAAACTCGTGCGCAAATCTTAAAAGAGTTATCTAAAACAGAGAACGATTTAAAAGATTTTCATGAGGAAATGATCCAAATAGAGATGGCGCTCTCCTCACACGTCGACAATGTTGTTCAAAGAATTTCAAAGGCAGGAGAACTTCTCTACAAGTTCATGCAAGTGGTTGATGTGAAGAATTTAAAAACGGAAGGATTCAATCTCCAAATTAGAGGATTCATTAAATCGTTTATGGCTGCTGCTGAAATCTGCAAAGATATGACGCTAGTCAAAGAAGCAGTAAACCTAGGTGAAATCTATCAGGAAAAATTCGGGGAATCCTAATTCTTGCGCAACCCATATGGTCAATCACACAATTTTAGAAGGCGATTGTAGAGAAAAGTTAAAAAAGATTCGAAATGACTCAATTCAATGTGTTATAACATCGCCGCCATATTGGGGCGTGAGATCCTATGGGATCAAAGGTGAGATCGGTTCCGAGCCCGAGTTTGAAGATTACTTGGCTAACCTCGAAAATGTTTTTTCAGAGCTATATAGAGTTATTTCATCGGATGGCGTTCTATGGCTGAATATAGGTGACGTATATTCAAGCGGAAATCGAAAGTATCGTCATAGTGATCGAGCCTATGGTATTCGGGGAATGGAAACGAGGCCGAAATGCCCAGAAGGAATAAAGCCCAAAGATCTTATCGGTGCACCGTGGCGTCTTGCTTCGTTGTTACGTGATATCGGTTATTATCTTCGAGCAGAGATAATTTGGCAGAAACGAAATTGTATGCCTGAGAGCGTAGTTGATAGGCCAACTCGAAAACACGAGTTTATTTTTCTGCTTTCCAAGTCCGAAAGGTACTACTTCGACAATTCGGAGTTGAAGAAATGCGGTAAACAGTTTTGCACTTCGATTTGGGACGTCCCAGTAACTCCATCAAAAATACCCAATCATGGAGCGACATTCCCCCCAGATATAGTAAAACCATGCGTCCTGTCATCTACTCACGAAAATGATTTAGTTTTAGATCCGTTTGCAGGGAGCTTGACTGTGCGAAGAGTGTGCAAAACCCTGAACCGAAACTCGATATCGATTGAGCTAAATGAGACATATGTTCACGATGCCGCTAAATTAGCAGGGGCGATATAGATCAATTTCAACCGGCATTCTCGGTGCAAGGTGACATTGATCGAATAATTCTACAAGACAGGCTTAAAGTGGAAAAGAAAAATCGAGTGTCGCAAAATTGATTGGTTTTGAATGAGTTAGAAATTCCTTTCATCCGTCTCCTGATCAGCCTTGGTTTCGCGTTAGCTCTGATCCAGCCGGTCCTCGCCCGTCTGCGGCTTGGATTTTCGGGATCTTGCCAGGGGCAAAGGACAAACCGGACAGGAGAAACCGGGGACAGGGAGAGGAAAACGGTCCCAGACCAGTTATTTCCACTTCCAAATGGGAGCTTGACTGGACGCAACTACGCGGGGACAGACTCGTAGTGCGTTAAAACAACTTGATAATCAACCATTGTTCATCAAAATAATAACTCGTTGTCATTTAGGTGCATCCCCGGTCTATCTCCGTTGGAGCCAATGCGGAAGCGAAGTGGGGCGAATGGGAAAGAAACTGATTCGACGGTACCCTGTATCATCAGCGACAGTACCCTGTATGGTCGTTGCCAAAGAGGTGCCTGGTGATTCCACCACTTGACCCGGAAAACCCGCCATCTAAACGCCCGGCTTCGGCTTCTTTGCGGCCCTGGTCGCCTTCGGGCCGGGATCCGTATGGGAGAGCGGAAACCGAAGCCAGACCCATTATTTTCAGTCAGCGGGGGGGCGACAGCGCGTTTTCGGGGAAACGTTCGGTAAAAAAAATCCAACTTTGCCACCTCCGGTTGGAGCGATAGAACCCCGGTTTGCAACTGTGCTATCGAGCCTCCGGCTCTGGCGGAAGCATTCGTCTGAGGCAAAAGTGGGGACAGACTCGGGACAGACTCACAGTGCGTTAGAAAAAATTGATAATTAACAATCTTTTATCAACCTAACCCTCATTATAATTCAACGGATTGAGGAGGTTAGGTGTCCAAGACAAGATATTTATCCGTTAACATTCTCCAATACGGGTTGATCTCAGGCGATTGATAATGATCCGATTCGTGTTAGTCTAACGTATGATTCTGGAAACCATACCCGAGCTTGCGAAGCTTAGCACCAACGAAAAACTTCAGTTGGCCAGTGAATTGTGGGAAGAAAATATTGAAAAGATTTCGTCTGAGGAATCTGAAAAAGTCTTCCAAGATCTCTTAAAGGCCAGGCTGGAAGAGTACGAATCCAACCCCGAGTCTCTGACTTCGTTGGAAGATTTGCGGATGCGGGCAGGATTGGGTTCTTGATGGAAATTCTGCTCATCCAATCTGCTGAAATTGATTGGTTCCAGCTTTTCGCGCAATACGGGGAGGCATTCGATTCCCGCTTCAATCAATCTACTGAAAGATTGAAGAGTAACCCTGAACTTGGCCCACCGTACCGAGGGAATCGCGTTAGAAGGTTGGTCATTCAAAAGACGCCTTGGGGAATTTTCTACGTCCCGGAACCGACTCGTATCATCATTCTGGCGGTAGAAGATCTGCGACAAAACCCTGATTTGATAAAAGCAAAACTGAAGAGAATCTTGCCATAAAGCCTGAAAACAGCGGACGCCTAAGATCGGCGGACGCCAGGTAAACAGCCTCCCGGTATCCAGGACAGACTAGGGACCGGACAATTACCCCCATTACTCCCGCACGGCGCACGGGAAGTGGGATTGACAAGATTGACAGTGATGAGGCCAGACTGGCGGTAGTAAGGCACGGGGGGGACTCATAGTCCGTGAAAACAAATTGATAATCGGCCCTCGTTCATCAAAATAATAACTCGTTGTCATTTAGGTTCATCTCCGGTCTATCCCCGCTGGAGCAAGTGCGAAAACGAACTGGGGGGAAGGTGGAGAAACTGATTCGACCGTACCCTGTATAATCGGCGACCGTACCCTGTATGGTCGCTGCCAAAGAGGTGCCTGGAGATTCCACCACTTGGCCCGGAAAACCCGCCATCCAAACGCCTCGCTTCGGCTTCTTTGCGGCCTTGGTTGCGTTGGGGGCGGGATCTTCGATTACTCTTCCAAACATCTGAGATCTTCGGCGAGACGTTCGGCGAAATCCATCGCGTGATGAAGAATTGAGATGATACCGATTCCTGAAGAAAGCCTTCGGAAAACGACATAGTGTTTTTCGTACAATGAAATATATACTTCTGCCCCGGATAAGTTATCGGGAGGAAGTTGTTTCCATGGGATCGACTGATCGGCTAACTTTTGGAAATGATTGTGAAGTCCGGTAATATAATCGACGGCCTGCTCCACACCCCACTTCTTCACCGTGTAATCCCAAATTTCGTCTTCCCGGATTTGGGCTTGAGTATAGACCTTGTATTCATCCATTTTGCACCATTCGTGCTTTACCCCGGTTGATCACATCAATTGCCGTTTCGTTATGAAACTCACTTTCATCCGCTTCCACGCCCTTCCGCAAATGATCAGCAAACCAGTCCCATCCACGTGATTCGCGCTCACGCTGTTTGGCAATCAAATCAGCCACGTATTCAGCGGCAGACGCGAACCCGTGGTGTTTGGCTTGGTCTGCGGTAAATTGGTTAAGATCGGGTGGAAGGATAATTTCCATGGCAAATCTTACCAAGTTTCTTCGGAAATACAAGGATGCTCTTTTCTATGAAGATCATCGAAGGCGGGACTAGGAAAGCGGGGCCAGACCAACTATTTGGGACAAAAATTTGAATATCAATATTTTTCGATAATCAAAAGTCGACCTCTAATGATCAGTGTTCCCGAGGGTTTCGTGATAGTGACTTTCCCACACCTAAACGCCGATAAGTCAATAGGTGATTGGAACATCCGTGTGGGTAAGTTCAAACAAAGCGGTCCTGGAGTTCGGCTCGGGTGCGGTTCTGGCCCGAATCTGGACCGGTTGCATCCCGCGTGTTCTCGGAATATTCACGCGGAGACGCGGGCGGCTTCAGAGGGAACCGGTCTTTTTCTCCGCGATCTCCGCGTGAGCCTCCGCATTTTCGTCATCATCCAGCCTGGATCTCCCCAGAAGATGCTAGGTCGACATCCTGGAACTGGCGAGACTCTATCCCCTGACAGCGATCTGCTGGGCGGCCTGCAGAAATATAATTGGTCAGCCAGCCGGTACCGGGGGACCGTGCGCAACTGGGTTCAGGTTATAGAGTCGCCAGGGTCATTTCGACTCGGGGCGGCTGGTTTTCCAGCCGCGCCTTGTTCTGCCTGGTTCGGGGGAAAGTAGTGTCAGACTGGCTATTCGTTGTCAAAAACTGAAAATCAACAAGCTCAAATCATTGATAAAGGCGGCGGCTCCGTGCCTGTCCTCCCGGCGGCTCCGTGCCTGTCCTCCTATTGCACGATGAAGAATTTGTGCTTTCCCGGTCGCTTGGACGTGTTACACTTCACCGATGAAGCTCAAAGCAATCGTACACGAGGCGGAAGAGGGCGGCTTCTGGGCCGAGGTTCCAGCGTTGCCCGGTTGCGTGACCCAGGGTGAGACCAAAGAGGAACTCGAATTCAACCTGCGGGAATCCATTGAGGCCTGGCTGGAGGCGGGTGAATGTGGATTTGAGTCGACGACCCAGCAAGAAATACTCAAAGTCGCGGTATGAAGGAAAGAAAAGAAGCCAGGCTCAAAGTAAAAAGAGGTGAGATCTTTGTTTAAAAAATTACTGTTCTTTAGTGAGTTATTCAACAAATCCAATCATTTACCCAATCAAGCTTAGATTCAATTTAGCTCCGATTTCATTGGCACTTGGGTACCCCGCCGCCCGAGCGTAAGTTTGCCTTTGAAAGATTCCACTCCACGCGGGGACAGACTCGAATGCCACAAAGGATATGATTAAAGCATGACACTCGAAGAAATCGCATCGGAAGCAGCGGAGTTGGATGAAGAATCCCGCGCTTCCCTGGCGTCCAGACTTCTCCACAGTCTTATGCCGCCTCAGTTCAACGTTTCAGATGACGAAGTTCGCGAACGCATCAAAGAGGCGGAACTTGATCCTTCCGTAATGCTGAGTCACGAAGATTTCGTGGCCGGACTGAAGTGAAATGCGAATTAGTGAATTCCGGGAAAATAATCAGTCTGGGACCGGACCGGACCGGACCCACCCGCGCGGCGCGTTGACTTCCCTGCGGCTAATGCTACTTTCGAATCATGAGTTTAACTGAAATTATCCCCTTTGCTGTTGAGTTGCCGGTCGAGGATCGTTTCAAGTTGGTGCGTGAGATCGCCGATTCTCTTGGAATGGAGGTCGTCGACCTAGACGTGGAAGAAAGACGGACCGAAATGGAGAATGACCCCGAAAATTTCGCTCTCTCGCCGGACCAACTGAAGGCTGAACTCCAGAAATTGCGCGATGGCCGGTGAATTTCGGGTCCATCGCCGGGTTGTCCTGGATATCAATGAAGCGGAATTGTTTTATCTCGCTGAAGGTGGTCACGAAGTGGCTGATCGATTCCTCGCTGAACTTTTCCGGGCTTTCAAGGAAGCTGGGGAACACCCCGCCAAAGCTCACTACGACGTCCTGTCTCGCTGCCGCAGAGTGAATCTCAAGGATTTTCCCTACCACTTTCTCTATGACAACTACACGCGCTATATCCACATCTTCGTGGTTCGGCACGATAAGCGACATCCATCGTTCGGGATGAGGCGGAAACGATAACCATTCGAAACATTCACTGTGGCGAAAGGTTTTCATCAAAGAGCAGCTTCATGCGGTCCAACGTGCAGGTGGCACTCGTAGTCCGACCCTGGAAACCCGATGGGGTCGATCTTAACGAAACTGGAAAGCGGGGCCAGACCAACTGGAAAGCGGGGCCAGACCAACTATTTGGGATAAAAATTTGAATTTCAATGTATTTAGATAATCAAAGGTCGACCTCTAATGATAAGTGTTCCGGTGGGTTTCGTGATAGTGACTTTCCCACACCTAAACGCCGAAAGGTCAATAGGTGATTGGAACATCCGTGTGGGTAAGTTCAAACAACGCGGTCCTGGAGTTCGGCTCGGGTGCGGTTGTGGCCCTAATCTGGACCGGTTGCATCCCGCGTGTTCTCGGAATATTCATGCGGAGACGCGGACGGCTTCAGAGGGAACTGGTCTTTTTCTCCGCGATCTCCGCGCCTCCGCGTGAGCCTCCGCATTTTCGTCATCATCCAGTCTGGCGAAAGTGGGGCCCGACCAATTATTTGCAGTCACATCCCGCTGGAAGCCTACGATTACGTGGTGAACCGCAAACCCGCCCTCGTCTGGGTGATGGAGCGGCAGTGCATCAGCACCGACAAAGACAGCGGCATCGTCAATGACGCTAACCTCTGGGCCACGGAAACAATGGGGTGGCAAAAATGGGGACAGGGTGGCAAAAATGGGGACAGACTAGAATGGCATCTCCAGATCACGGATCGCCAAATCAGAGGTGATGGGACCAGCGATACGCGCTGATGGCTGAATTTAGGGCGTTGCCGATCCTGCCAAGTGAAGCTATCTTTCCTCATGAGCATCACCATCACCATCCCTGAAGAAGTGGCCTGTGTCCTCGGCTCCGGGCAGGCGGAACGCGAACAGGGGGCGCGGGAGAGTATCGCGCTTGAACTTTACCGTGAGGGTAGGATCACGCTGCGGACGATGGGGCGTCTGGCGGGCGTGGGTGATGATTTTTGGGCGGCAGACGCCTTCCGTGCCCGTCATGGGCTGGCTGTCAACAACGAGAGCGATGGGGGTGCTGCTGATGGCGATGCCGTCGCACTACTCCTGAGGCCATGAAACTGATCGTGGCTGACACTGGTCCGATCAATTACCTGATTCAAATCGGGTGCACAGAAGTTTTACCGGGCCTGGTCGAAGCCGTGATCCTGCCGATGGAGGTTCTGGGGGAGTTGCTGGCGGACGGTGCGCCACTGGCAGTGAAAGCCTGGGCGGAGGTGCTGCCAGCGTGGATTGAAGTGCGGCAGGCGGAGGATCTGATCCCGTCTGAAGTGGACGGATCGCGCTGCCATATCGCTTGCCAGGGAAATGGGTGCCTTGCTACTGATGGATGACCGTCGGGCGAGGCAGTCTGCCGCAGCATATGCGGTGCCCACCATAGGAACCCTGGGAATCCTTGAAGCTGCCGCCGCCAAGGATTTGATCTGGCTACCCGATGCCGTCGAACGACTCCAGAGAACAACCATGTTCATCTCGACCGAACTGGTCGCCCAGGCACTCCAACGAGATGCCGCAAGGCGCTAGGAAAATGGGGTGATGATACATCTGCCTGACAAAACCAAGATGGGTTGTTTTCAAGCAAAGGGTTCAGATTTTGGGAGGCGGTCCGAGAGTATCAGATTATTTGAGGACAACTGCAAATTATCTAATCTTACTGAAATTCAAAGCTTGACTTTGAATAGATAGGCTGTCCTCACTTCACACTTCCAGTTATTTGTGGTCAACAGGGGAATTTCAATATCCGTTGATAATCAAAATTAATGAGTTCGAATAGCTGGTCTGTCCCCGTGCGCGATTAAAAGCCTGGAAAGCTTTTCAGCGGGATTCCAGATCTGGTCCTTAAAATCACGTTAGTCGGTATGGTAGCTGATAAGTTCGAGTCGATCAATGCCGCTCGGGGCAATCAGCTGACCTGAGTGGCAAACCATCGTGTCCCACTGACCCGCAGCGGCAAGCTGCCTTCAAACTCTGCCGCCCGATCATCATCGTCCCAATTCACCCTGTTCACACCCCAAATTGACGACACGCCCATTCTGCTGTCTCCCATTCTGCTGTCTAAATCCCAATCCTCCGCTTTTACTCTAGCCCACAAAAAATTTGGAGTCTCACGCGGAGACGCAGAGACGCGGAGGGTTTGAGAAGAAGCCACATTCTTTCTCCGCGTCTCCGCGTGAGTATTCCGTCGTGCCGGAAATGCGACTCTTCAGATGAACTCATGAATTCACTGAAAGCCTTTTGAAAAGAAAGACGGAGGAGATTCATTGGTCTTTTTTCGAGAGGTCCCGCTTCATCCCAGCCCGGGGTGAAGCCCCAGAAATCGTATTCACCAATCAATTAGGGCTGAAGGCCCGATTCACCAGCGAAGGCATTGGTGCCGGGCGGGCTTTGGGCTCTCGAAATGACCAGAGTCAAGGGCTAAAGCTGAGGGAGCTTTCCCGGGCCGGGCTCAGGCACAAATCCCCATCTCCTGTCCCACAAAAATTTGGAGCCTCACGCGGAGACGGGGAGAGTTTCAGAAGAAGCCATTCTCTTTCTACGTCGCGCGCGCGAGCGGGGCCAGATCCGCAGTGGAGAGTGGGGCCAAATTAGTTATTTATGGTCAACAGGGGAATTTTAATATCCGTTGATAATCAAAACAGGTGAGTTTGAATAGCAGGTCTGGGTCTGTCCCTGTGCGCCCTCGCTTTCAGCATTTTTTCAGGTAGGGCCGGGCCTTTGCGAGTTTCAATCCTTCGATGCGTTCAAACTCACCTTCGTTAAGCGTGGCGATCTCCAGACCGTGGCGGAGGCCAGTCGCTGCAATCAGCATGTCGTGGGCTCCAATCCGCCTCCCCAAAGATTCCAGTTCGGCCCACAATTGGGCATGCCGTCGTGCACAGGGCAGATCGAAATGACAGTGAGGCTGGCTCGTTTTCCACCATTCGGCTCGTTTTCCACCATTCGACAGTGAGGCTGGCTCGTTTTCCACCATGCGCAGAATGGATAGGAAATCTGATGAAACTGAAGCGGGAAAAATGAAGGGCGTTTCACTCCCAACCGCCAGCAGCCAGGATGTCACGCGAGTAGGGATCGCCTTCGGCTTCGAATTCTTTCAGGTAACGCAGGGCGTGCGCCCGCACTTCCGGGTGGGGATTGGTCTTGGCATATGCCAGCGTTTGTGGGTCTAAGAAGCGATCTGTCAGCGACTTGGCTTCGGCCAGATCACAGACTGGCAGGCGCGCCCTAAAGCGCTCCCTGACCAGAGACTCAAGGAAGAGCTGGTCTTGCAGATCTTGCGGACGGCCAGTGTTGGCCTTGGTTCGATAGAGATCGGTTTCTTCGGGAAGACGCAAGCCTGACTCCATTGAACTTGCCGCAGCCCAGACGGAGTCGAATTCGTCCATATCCAGCTCGTTCGGTTTTCGAAAAATATCCAAAGGCATGTCCATGCCCCCAATGCGAATCACACTAAAATCGTCGATGTCAGCGACTATTTCTTCAGGTCTGTCGAGCCGACGCCTTTCAGCGAGTGACCAGACGTGGCTTCCTGGAAACTTGGCGACTACCGCAAGACATCTTTCCACCCACTCTTCCGCTGTGGAAAACGGCTCCAGCCAAATATCCGAGTCCTTTGTCGGACGGTTTAATCCATGCGCAATCATTGCCATGCCTCCAAGGAGAATCACCCGGTTGCGTTTGGCTAGTTCTGTCGTGAAGGCGTCGGTAGAAAGTTCTTTTTCCATTGCTCAGTTCGGGTGGCAACTTGCGCGGCCACCCAGATGCACTCAGCCAGAGAACGCGGTTTATGCGGCAGCCAGGGCTCGGAGTTGTCGGGAATGGGTACGGGCCGCGCCTTTGGATCCCGGGCGGCGTCACGGCGCGCCTGCATCTTCCGCCGCGCCATGTCAGCGGAATAACGCTTCTTCAATTCCTCAATGGTTGGACGGTATTGCCGCATAACACAGGGATAGTACCTCACGAAGCCATGTCGTGCAAGATGCAAGGATAAGACGATTACGCTTCCATGCCCTCAAATCCAAGATTTTTTTCCCTCATCATCCACATCTATCCATTTTCGGTCCAAAACAATCGCAGATTTTTTACGCGGCGCATTCGAATCTTCTTCGTAGCCAGCGAGCATAATTGGCACCTCCCCCCACACACAACCCGTTGTGCAGACTC
>JBGSJM010000214.1:0-11470 GCA_041742015.1 Verrucomicrobiales bacterium
AGTCATCGCGGCTGAAGCCCAGATCGGCACCTGGAAAAAGCTCGCTGACTCACGCCAATATAATGTGTTCATCAACGGCACAAATGGCTACTACTTCAAGGCCTGGGTCAGCCACTACCAGAGAAAGCTGACCATGAAGAAAAGCAACGGCACCGGCACCGAAACGGTCATTGATCGGATTGACAATGGACCCACGGTTAATCCCGAAGTGCCTGATGAAAAGGGTGCTATGGAACTGGAATTTACCGAACTCGAGAATAGCATTGAAGACGCCTATGTGCGCCTCGCCAAGGTGCAAGCAGAGGCCGCTGAAGCCCGCCAAAGGCACGAATACGCCAGAGCACTTGGTCGAGTGAGTGCCCATCTCATCACGGCTCAACAAAGAGAAGCGGCGGCTAGAGGCATCGAATCTTCGATCAAAAACCAGAAACGCCGCCTCGCCATCCTCGAAAAAACGCTCGGAAAGAAAGCGCGCATTATTGAGCCTGTGCCCGTGCAGCCTGTATATCCAACCGGCATCTATCCACCTGGAGTTTATCCGCCCGGAGTCTATCCGCCTGGATTCGTCCCCGGCGGCCCCTTTATGCCTATTCGATAACCCACGCATTTGGAAAATGAAGACGATCAAAATAACCTGGCAACTATAGTGGCATTTCATGCGGGGCTTGGATTGGCTGATCCAATAGGTCAATTGGCTGAGTCTGCCGCTCCAACCAATAAATAGTCCTATTATGAATAGAAAATTCGGTATTGTTTTGGCCTTAACTGTCATTCATTCTCTATCCGCGTGGGCGCAACAACCCTCGATTGAATTGCTGCGAACGGCACTGGCAGGTTGTCGGAAAGCAGATCAACAATGGAGGGATAGTACTGGCACGAAGAATTTGCCAGCCTTCGAACAATTTTTCTTGAGAGACGGTGATCCCAGGAGCCTTGGGGCCTCTTTCACCAGCCTGGAGGAATTGTCAAAGAAGGAGTCCTGGAACGATGCCGACAAATCCGCAGCCAAAGGGTTTGCCGCTCAGTTTTCCAAATCTGCTAACGACCTCGTCAACAATCTAAAACTTCTAAATAATCGATCGCGTTCCGGAAATGGTGATAAAGACCGGGAATTCCCCCGAAATCTCATCCAGAGCGGTTTAATCAGGGATATCCAGACGGCCGTGGATGGCATCGCAACCGGCACGACTTTTACAAAGTCGACGCCAACCAAAGTAACGGTCCCCGAAACACCCCTGCCCAATACAGAAGCAGCCACCAAGCTGGTCCAGCTCCGTTCCGATTTTCAGGCAGAAGAAAAGCTGCTGGACAGTCCCCTTGCGAATCTAGTTTCAAAATATCGCGAATATCTGGTAACTCAGAAAAACTCGTATCAACAAGGGGGGAATCTGAGAGGCGTGCTGGCGGCGGAAGAGGAATTGAAAAACTTCAATGGCTCCCCGCCTGGGAATCTTTCCCCCTTTCCTGAAATCAAACGCTTGCAGGAAATCTACAAAACCCAACATGGGGAGATTCTGGAAAATCGAAAGGCCGCCTGGCTAAACTTGATTGGAAAGTATCAGAAAAAGGCCGAGGATATTTCCCTGGAGTCGACCAAAGCCGGGCGGATCGATGAAGCAACGATTGCCCTCGCCGAGGCGGAGCGATATGCCGCCATGCAATCGGAATCACCGGTCGTATCCCCCTCACCGTCAACCAAGCCCGGTCCGAAACCCGATGATGCCCCGGCCCGGACGACGAATTTCCAGGGCATGATTTTGGATCCCGCCTGGATGCCGGAGCGCCTCGGCGTGGCGCACCGACACACCGGGGAACTGCGCTACTACTCCAAGAGAGTGCTGGAAGGCGAAACTCCTGGCAAGGAAACTGCCCCCGATTTGCTCTGGGGAAATCTCAAGTGGCTGATGCCGATCGATAAAGCGATCGAGAGTTTTGGCCGTGTCACAAAAAAGCCGTCCATCAAAATCGTGCACCAGTGGTATCCACACAATTCCTTCACCCTACACGGTCTCCAGGGCCGATTTCAGGATGGAAACTACCTGTTTAGTGAGGTATTTCTCCTTGCGGATGCAAAAGGTCAGTTGATCAGCGTGCAATTTGTGGCCCATGCCCCGAAAGTGATGGCCTGGATACCCGGTTATCCCGTCGAGGTCAAAGGACCCTGTTACGATTTTGTCAATATCAAGACCAATGCCAGCACGGGAAACATGGTCTCGTTCCAAATGGTGCCCTTGCGACCCGGCCTCAAAGTGATCAAGCTGGTATTACACAAGCCGCCACCATTCGGAAAATGGCTGGAAGACTCTCACTGGTATATACCCGCGCCCCTGGCGGGGCGTTTCATCGAAATTGCTGACAAGGTGTTGGGTGCCTCTGCCGATCCCAATCCACTGACAAGCACGACACCAATCCCAAATCTACCGGTGATGCAAGACCAGAGAGGCTTGATGGAAACTTACGCTGGGATGTGGACGATTCGGATCGGGCGCTACCAGGCATCGCGAACCCTTTTCCCCGATGGGTCAGTTCGTGGTGAGGACGGTAAGATGCATCGCTGGGTGATTGAAAACAATCAACTCTCGATCCGTTACGGGACAAAACTGTGGGAAACCTACACTTTGCCTCCCGATTCATCTGGAGTCTTGCGCGGGAAAACCCAAGCTGGAAAGGACACGACCCTGTCCCGGTAGCTGGGGCTACTGTGGAGTCGATTTTTTGACTTTAAAGTTCGAATTGACAGATAGAGAACGAGTTTTACCGAGAATCCTCCAGTAAGCCACGCCCACTTTCAACGATTCCATGCACGACGACGAAGGCAAAAACCGCCCTGATCCGACAATTCAAAGCAAACCGAGCTACGATCCCTACTCTCCAACCGAGCTTGATCCCAAACGGGCTTTCGAAATGGGTGCCGAATCTGTTGAGCTGCCCAATCCACTTTATTGGATGCCGCCGGAGCCGGAGGAACTCGCTTCGCTTTTTCCAGAATACAAAATCGAGCACCTGCTCGGTCGCGGAGGGATGGGAGCGGTTTACAAGGCCATCCAGATCATTCTGGATCGCTTTGTGGCGATCAAATTGCTGCCGCCGGAGCTGGCCAGGGCTGATCCCAACTTTGCGGAGCGTTTTCATAAGGAAGCCAAAGCCATGGCTGCACTGAATCACCAGAATATTGTCACGGTTTACAATTTTGGCAAAACCACGGCCGGGCACTACTACTTTGTGATGGAGTTTGTGGATGGGATGGATTTCCATAAACTGATCCACAGCGGTCAGCTTTCCGAGGCGGGCGCTCTTAATGCCGTCAGCCAGATTTGCGATGCCCTGGAATACGCCCATGATCAGGGCTATGTGCACCGCGACATCAAACCGGCCAACATTTTCATCAACCAAAAAGGCATTCTAAAAATTGGCGACTTCGGTCTTGCCAAGATCGCCAAAGGGAATCCTCAAGATTACACCCAGTCTAATATGATCATGGGTTCCCTGTTTTATTCGGCCCCGGAACAAGTCGAAGGCCGCCCTGTGGACCGCCGGGCGGATATCTACAGTCTCGGGGTCATGTTTTATGAAATGTTAACCAGAGATCTTCCCCGGGGCAATTTCCCGCTTCCCTCGGAACGGGTTCAGATCGATGTCAGGCTGGACCATGTGGTCCTCAAGGCGATGGCCAGCAAACCAGAACTCCGCTACGCCACGGCCACGGATCTGCGGACCGAGGTGGATGTCATTCGAACCACCCAAAGGCAACCGCAATCCGGAGCGCAATCCGTTCCCGCAAAACCAGACAGGAAGATCGCAAAACGTGGGAAAAAGACTTCTCTTCATCTGGCTATCATTACCTCCCTGCTAGGGTTGTTGGTCGTGGTGATCGGAATCGCCGTCTTCACGCAATGGCCCGGGGCCTCCCCCTCTCTGAAGCGGCTGGCGGGTCCGGCGACTGGCTCGGTCGCTGAAAATAACGAAGCCATGACCAAAAAGCCTGCTACTTCCGCCACCGCAACCCGTGAAGTACCCTTTGTTAACAGCCTCGGAATGAAGTTTGTGCCCGTGCCGATCACCGGAGGGGCGAGCGACGGACGACGAATCCTCTTCAGCGTGTGGGAGACGCGCGTGCAGGATTACCGTGCTTTCGCCGAGGCAGCGAAGAGAGTATGGCCCGCTCCGGAATTCCTCCAGGCTGAAACTCACCCTGCCGTGAACATTTCCTGGGAAGACGCCACTGCCTTCTGCGCATGGTTAAACGAGCGGGACCGCGCCGCTGGATGGATCGGCCCGAGTGATCGCTACCGCCTGCCGAGCGACCACGAATGGAGCTGTGCCGTGGGGATCGGCCACCTCGAAAACCCGGATGCCTCCCCCAAGGCAAAGAATGGAAAATTCCCCATTTACTATCCCTGGGGCGAAGGATTTCCACCACCAGTTGGCGCGGGCAACTACTACGGCAAAGAAATGGAGCAGAACCCTCTCCCAAATCTTGTCCCACTTTCAAATTATGAGGACGGTTTCATCTGGACAGCTCCGGTAGGAAGTTTCGCAGTCAACAAATTCGGTTTGTACGATCTCGGCGGGAATGTCACTGAATGGTGTGACAATTGGTTTGAGCCAGCGAAGCCAGAGCGCCGCGTGCTGCGCGGCGGAGGCGCATGGGGACACGGGCAGGGTGCGGGAATTACATCGTCAAGACGGGATCATGCCCCGCCATCGTTCCGACTGAGTAACAACGGCTTTCGTTCCGTGTTGGAGACGGTGAGCAGTCCCGATTTTTCCACATCGTCACCTAGCCTCCCTACGGAGGCTGGTACCTCAAATGCTTCCGCTTCTTCAAGTCGCCCTGTCATTTCGTCTGGCTCCACCGACGGATGGATCGACCTCCTGGCCCTGGTGGACCCGGAAAAGGACACTCTCTCCGGGAAGTGGACCCGCGTGGCGGACGGATTACACGGCGAAAAACTCCCAGAGGGCAAGGGAGGGCAGTATTTGCAGTTGCCGTATGAAGTGCCGGAGGAATACGACTTCCGGATAACCTTGACCCACTTGTTTGGGAACTGCGATGCCACCCAGATCCTTTGCGCCGGGGACCGCCACTTCGTCTGGTGCACCGCCAGCGGTCAGTCCGATAAGTGGGCGGGCTTTAACATGATCAACGGCAAACCGATGATGCTGAACGGTGCCGGGGTGAAGCTGCCCGGGCCGCGCGAGGTGAACCGCCGCTACGAATCCCTCGTCGAAGTCCGCCGCGACCGGGTCACTGGCTATGTCGTTGGGCAAAAGCTCGTCGAATGGAAAACCAACTACCGGGACATAACCCCTGACCCGGGTTACATCATTCCCAACCCCAAGGCTCTCGGCGTCGGCATCTGGTGGAGCAAGACCGTGTTTCATGAGATCGCGGTGCGGGAGGTCACAGGGGAAGGGAAAGTGTTGCGCAACGCAGCAGAGCCACCGTCTTCGACCATGACCTTCACCGCCACGAAGGACAAGCCCTTCATAAACTCACTCGGCATGAAATTTGTCCCCGTGCCCATCTTCGGCGGGCCAACCGACGGAAAAAAGGTTCTTTTTAGCGTGTGGGAAACGCGGGTGCAGGATTATGAGGCGTTTGTGAAAGCGACCAACCACATCCGAAAACACGCTGGCTTCCCCCAGGGACCCACCCACCCGGCGGTTACCGTGACCTGGGAGGATGCGGTGACTTTCTGCCAGTGGCTCACCGATCAGGAAAGGCAGGCGGGTCGGATCAGCATGGAAGAGTGTTATCGGTTACCCTTCGACCACGAATGGAGCTGCGCGGTGGGCATCGGATCCAGAGAAGACGCTTCCAAGTCTCCGGCTCAAAAATCGATTGATGGCAACTTCAGTGGCGTTTATCCCTGGGGCACGTCCTGGCCTCCACCCGATGGGACGGTGAATTTTGGGGGCGAAGAGTTGGGCGACTTTCAGGAGCCAAACCAAAAGGTTCCCCGAACCGGGGTGACTGGTCACCGTGATGGCTTCCCGCGCTCCGCGCCGGTGGGCTCTTTCCCTGCGGATGGAACGGGTCTCTTTGATCTGGGTGGTAACGTTCGGGAGTGGTGCTTCGACCTTCATGTTGCTGGTGATGATAAGAGGGTCCTCCGTGGAGGCGCTTTTCTCTATAGCACTCCAGACTCCTTTCTTTCAACCAGCCGCTCAGGTTTTCCGGTCGGAGGCAACTGGCGGAGCGATGTCATCGGCTTTCGCGTCGTTCTCGCGCCAGTGCTATCAGGGATTGCGGATCACCTTAGCCTCCCGCAAACCCCGATTCCTTCAAAAGATTCCGAGCCTAATCAGCCCGTCGCTGAAATTATTGAATCCCCCTACACCAACACCCTCGGCATGAAATTCGTCCCCGTGCCCATCACTGGAGGACCATCAGACGGAAAAAGGGTGCTCTTCAGCGTTTGGGAGACGCGGGTGCAGGATTATGAAGCGTTTGTGAAGGAAACGAACCGAGCCAGACCGGCACCAGATTTTGCCCAAACCGGACTCCACCCTGTCGTAAACCTGCGGTATGAGGACGCAGTGGCATTTTGCGCGTGGCTGACGGAGAAAGAGCGCAAGGCTGACAAGGTGGGTTCACGCGCTGTGTATCGCCTTCCCTCCGATCATGAGTGGAGTTGCGCGGTTGGACTCGGGCGAGCGGAAGCCCCCACGAAGACACCGGAGGCGAAAAACTGGGCAGTCTCCGTCTATCCTTGGGGGAGGCAGTTTCCTCCGCCGCCCAAGACCGGAAATTACCATGGTGAGGAAGCGAAGGGAAACCCGGCTGCCGCTGGCACACCTGTGCTGGCAGGCTACAATGACGGCTTCGAGCGCACCGCACCAGTAGGAAGCTTTGCGGCAAATGAACTGGGCCTGCACGACCTGGGTGGCAATGTGTCGGAATGGTGCGAGGACTGGTTTGATGGTGTGAAGGCGACTAAACGCGTGCTCCGCGGTGCCTCCTGGGGTTTTCACTATTCCAATGATCTGCTGTCATCAAACCGCTACGGCGTGGAACCGAATTTTTGGAATCTGGATGTTGGATTTCGCGTTGTGCTCGATCCAGGGGCAAAGCCGGACGCTGTGGATGCAGACACTCCTGTCACTCTGACTCCGCTGTCGAACATAGCAGAGGCAGCCTTCATCCCACTACTTGAAACACCACAGCTTGCAGGTTGGAGGGAACATGGCCCCGGCGGGGGCGCGTCCGTGGCCGACAGTGTCGTCACCCTAAAACCGGGTAGAAATTTTTCCGGGGTCTGGTGGTACGCGGCGCGCACCTTCAGCGATCTCCAACTCCGTCTGCAATTTCGCCTCGCCACACCGGGAGCTAACTCCGGCGTGATGTTGCGCTTTGCCCTGCCGGATGAAAATATAAACAAGCACTACGATGTGGACATCTCGAACGATCCCAATCCGATGGAACGCACTGGAGCGATAATGTTCGTAAAAGCCCCCACCGCCAATCCGCAGAAGGATGGCGAGTGGAACGACCTCGATATCACCGCCACCGGCCAGAGCTACCGCGTGCTGGTGAACGGGATCCTGGTCAATGAATACACCGGAGGACGCTCCACCAGCGGCTACATCGGCCTACAACTAGGGCGTGGCACGGTGCAGATTCGCCAATTGAGGATCAAGGATCTTTCAGCACCACCCCTTTCGATCAACTCCCTACCCAATTCTGATGCAGCCGCAAAGGTGGTCCAGTTACGCTCCGATTTTCAAGCTGAGGCAAAGTTATTGGATATACCGATTTTAGCGCTTAATACGAAGTATCGCGAATATCTGGAGACTCAAAAAACAGCGTTTCAGCAAGCCGGAAATCTGAAAGGTGTTTTGGCGGTTGAGGATGAGTTAAATCGTTTTGAAGGAGCCGCCGCCGTAACAAACTCTTCCTTCAGCGAATTACGGCGACTTCAGGAAATTTACTACCAGCAAAAGACAGAACTTCGTCAGAAAAAACAGGAGCAATTTCTTATTTTGGTTCGCAATTATCGGCAAAAGGCCGAGGACATGGCCTCTGAATCAACCAAGGCAGGCCGGATTGAGGAGGCAAAACTGGCTTTGGCTGAATCAGACCGATTTACTGCGATGGAGAAGGAACCTGCATCCCAAAGCATGATGGCTGTGGCTTCCGGAGCCGGAGTTCAAGATACTAAAGAGCTGACCAACAGTCTGGGCATGAAATTTGTGCCCGTGCCTGGCACCGAGGTGCTCTTCTGCATCCACGAAGTGCGGTGGAAAGATTACGCAGCCTATGCCAAAGAGAACCCGGCGATCGCCAGTAACTGGAAGAACCAGACAATCGACGGGTTTGCCATCCGGGAGAAGGCGGAGGATCATCCCGTGGTCTTTGTGAATTGGGAGGAAGCCAATGCCTTCTGCACCTGGCTCAGCAAAAAGGAGGGCCGCACCTACCGCCTGCCCACCGATCACGAGTGGAGCCTGGCTGTGGGCATCGGAAAAAAAGAGGATCAGAAGGCCAGTCCGGCGGAAAAAGACAAGAAAATAGAGGGTGAATACCCCTGGGGATCGGAATGGCCACCACCGCAGGGAGCGGGCAACTACAGCGACCAGAGGCGGAAAGCCAATGCACCCAAATCGGGAGGCGGTCACCTGGAAGGCTATGATGACGGATTCCCGACCACCGCTCCCGTCATGAGTTTCAAGCCGAATCAATATGGCCTTTATGACCTCGGGGGAAACGTCTGGGAATGGGTGGAGAATAAACCCTCGCAGGGTGATGAGCGCCAAGTGGCGCGTGGCGGGTCGCTGTACGAGGGTACGGAGATTTTTCTTCGTTCCTCGAAACGCGGCTTCGATCCTCCGTCGCGGCGCATTGACATCACCGGTTTTCGTTGTGTGGTGTCTGCGGCTAGGTAAAACTGACTTTTTTCTTTTGGCCGCAGGCCTTTTTACTTTCTTTCTGGTTAGCAACTATCGGAAAACCCCGATGGCATCTTTTCTTCAGCCTGAGGTTATCTTGAAATTCCAATCCTTGCTTCCCACACCAACGCGGATTAGCTTTTTGACACTCGCTAATGCCGGACCACTTCCAACCGACCCGCTGGAGCCTCATCCAGCAAATCAACTCAGGCGAAGCTCACCGCCGGGAGGACGCCTGGCGGGAGTTTGATGCACTTTACCGTGCCCCATTGCTCGCCTTTGTCCGGCGAAGAGGATGGAGTGCTTAAGAAGCGGAAGATTTGTTACAGGGCTTTCTGGCGAAATTGGCGACTCGTGACTGGTTGAAGGTAGCTGATCCTGATCGTGGAAAGATGCGTACCTTTTTGCTCAATCGGCTAAAATCTCACCTCAGCGATTCCCGTAAATTTCAAAGCGCCCAAAAACGAGGGGGGCGACTTGTTGGTAGGGTGATTGTGTTACTCTTTTTGAGCCTTATCCTCATGGTGATTCGAATTTCTAAAGTCGCCCGACGAACCAAGGGCGCGAAAGGCTGTGGGCCGAATTATATTACTGGCAGTGGAAGCTTCGAAAATGCGATCATCAATCAGCTCCCAACCTCGCGAGGCCATGGTTCCCATGCTACCCTTTTCGATTGCCCTGCTTCGGGCCTGCTGCCCTGGCGCAGGCAGATGGCTTCACCTCCCTCGCGCCCGCCCTTAAACACCGCGCCGGCAATTGGGGCGCCTCTTACAGTGCAAGTGGCTGTGGCAGCGGATACGGCGGCTGGAGTGGGAGTAGTGGAGACAGCGGAGGTGGGGGTTGCGGCGGATGCGGTGGATGCGGTGGAGGAGGTGATTAGCACCTCCCCTTTTTGATCATAAACGAATCCCCTTCACCGCCAAATACTGGTCGCTCTTGGTTCCGTATTGGGCGCGCACAGCGTTTTTGATCGCCTTCATCCTCTCGCGCAGTCCAGTTTCGGATTCGTAAAGTTTGTAGCGGGCGGGCTGGGCCAGGTTCAGCTCTATTTCCAGTTCACCCATGGTTTTGTTCAGAGCGGCGTATTGATCAGCCAGAGCCCGAATCGCTACCGCCGTGATGTCGGCGACCGGGGTGGAGTAGTTGTTCATTTTCTCCAATCCGGTGGCGATATTGCCGATGTGTTTGGCCATTTCGGCGTGGCCCAACTCGCCCTGGTTCCGTTTCTTCTCCGGCTCCGATCCCGTGCCCTCGTCCTCGGCGGGTGGTTTGGGGCGACTTGGGCGGTAACCGCGCATTTTGTCGTAATGCCGCTTGATGGCGGTGAGATTCTGGCTCCAGGCCGGGTTGGAACTTAGTTGCGAGATCACCCGGCTGGCGCGGTCTTTGGCGTCGGTGACCAGATCGTTGCGCGCCTCCACGGCACCGGTGTAGTTGTCCCGCGCCGTGGTGACCGCGTCATTGGCGGCATCAACTTCCTCGAGGAAAGCGGTAAAGCTCGCCGGAGTGATCTGGGTATTTTCCGGATCAAATGCGGGCAAAAAGCCGCCGATGGCGGTATTCAACGTTTCAGCGCGACCGTAGCGGTCAAGATAAGTGGTTTCGGAGTTAGCCATATTGAAGTGGCGGTGTGGTGTAAAAAGACAATTTGATGGAATTTGCCTCCCGGTGCGAACCTTTGCATTTCCGGCTTAAAGGCAACCTTGTTGGGATATTATTTGCTCCATTCCGCTTCATCAATTGCCAATTCTGTCACAAAGGATGGCAATGGTGGCGCAAAGGATGGCAATTCAGTCGTAAAGGATGGCAATTCAGTCGTAAAGGATGGCAGTTCAGTCGTAAAGGATGGCAGTTCAGTCGTGAAGGATGGCAGTTCAGTCGTGAAGGATGGCAGTTCAGTCGTGAAGGATGACAGTTCAGTCGTAAAGGATGGCAGTTCAGTCGTAAAGGATGGCAGTTCAGAGTCTGAACTGCCAATCTTTAGAGCAGAACTGCCAATCTTTAGAGCAGAACTGCCAATCTTTAGAGCAGAACTGCCAATCTTTAGAGCAGAACTGCCAATCTTTAGAGCAGAACTGCCAATCTTTAGAGTAGAACTGCCAACCTTTAGAGCAGAACTGCCAACCTTTAGAGCTGCACTGCCAACCTTTAGAGCTGCACTGCCATTCTTTAGAGCAGAACAAACCTCCTTTAAGGCAAAACTGTCCGTGCCGGGGGTTTTGTCCCAATAAGCCAATTCGGAAATTCAACAGGGTACAATGACCGACTGTACCCTGTTGAATGGGAGGTTTTTAGCGATGTCTGCGATCAAATCTCGTTTGTGACAAATTGGTTGCAGGACTCGTGGCTGACCAAAAGGTGCGGTCTCTTTCGGAACTGCCTGAAATTTTTTTCTCTTTTTTTGTGACGTCTCCAGAAATCTTTCCTAGGAAGGGGGGCAAGGAAGAACCAAGATCAAACGATTTGCATGAACCAAGTAAAACGAACTCGCTTTAAAGTCTGGAAAATGAACAATCTAAACAAAATACTGTTACTCACCGTTGCCGTTTTTGGTCTCATGGCCGACTTCTCTCTGGTC
>JBGSJM010000215.1:0-21714 GCA_041742015.1 Verrucomicrobiales bacterium
GGATTTGCCGTGGTGGCGACCTGTTTGGGGGAAGATAACATCTCGCTCTGTGAGGTGGCCGGAATAGAAAAGGGCCTGGTCATCTTTGGCCCGGAGAACGACGGGCTTACCCCTGAGTGGCTTAACCTATCTGATTTAAAGGTGAAAATCCCGATGGCCAATGGAATGGACTCTTTAAATGTCACGGCCTGTGCGGCGATTGTGCTTTATCAGTTATCGACCGGGATCCGAACTTGAAAGACCGTTTGCGAAGGGTCTGCCTTGATTAATTCCAACTCGCCGCCCAGCATTAAAATGATTTCGAACGAGAGATTTAATCCTAGTCCAAATCCGTCGATCAATCGATCTCTTGCCTTGTTGACCCGATAAAATCGTTCGAAAATATGCGGTAGTTCGTCTGGCGGGATTCCGGGACCAGAATTTGAGATCTGGAAAACCGCCTGACCACTGAGATCGTGTTTTGAAAGGTGAATTTTGATCCAACCCGCCGGATTGTTGTATTTGACCGCATTGCTTACGAGGTTGAGCAAGGCTTGGTGGAGCAAAGTCTTGTCGGTAGTCAAAAAAATACCTGGTTGAATTTCCGTTTCCAAAGTTAACTTTTCTCTTTCGCAGAGAATTTCGGCGTCTTCACACAAGTCGTTAACTTCGTTGGAAAGAGAAATTTTATCCTTTCTCGGCACCAATCGGCCTGATTCCGCCTGTGAAAGCAGCATCAGGCTCCCGGTGATGGCTTTGAGCCGCTGCGTTTCCTGGTTAATCACTTCCAGCGCTTGTCTTTCGTTGCTTTCTGGAGGGCAGGCTTTCAAGGCAGTGGAGATTTCTGCCTGCATGATGGTGATGGGCGTTTTTAGTTCGTGAGAGACGTCCGCACTGAAGCGCATCGCATGGCTGAAGCCTTTCTCCAGGCGGTCCATCATTTGATTGAAGACCAAAATGAGATTGGAGAATTCGAGATATTCGCCTTTTTTGACTGGGATGCGTTCTTTTAGTTCGCGGGCCGATATATTTCCGGCAGCTTTGGTGATGGCAGTTAACGGTTTCATGGCGCGGTGGCCGATAAACCATCCACCAACTCCGATGAGGAGAAGGCAAAACGGCGCTGCGATAAAAATCGATTTTAACACCTTCCCCATTTCTTGATCAAATTCAGAAAGGTTGCGTGCCATAAACACCGTATAACCACGCTCATTTTGAACGGCGGCTCTCCATCGCCCGGTTTTTGTCTCCACAAAATGATGTTTCAGCGGTTCGGGGATTGGGAAATCGTGGGGCGACATCCCTTTTCCCCTCCCTTTCTCATGATCAAAAGGATGAAAAGGAGGTTCCCGGCCAATTTCAAGAGTAGAGGGATGGGGTGGAGGTGGAGGAGCATCGTTCGGTAGATCGAATTTCCAAATGGTTGGATCAACCTGCGATAGCCAGTCGTTGTCTGGTTTTTGATAGAGGATTCTATCTTCACGTATGTTTCGAACCAGAATGAGAAGCCGCCCCTCTTCGACGTCATTCCCGTAAATGATGTTTGCGTTTCTGAAAATTCGGGCAAAATCCGCACGTGGATGAAGCTCACGGGAGATCCGGTCAATCGGAACAGTGAGTTGAAAATCGAGTGACTGGAGGAGGAGACGATGAATCATCAACGAACCCGCCCCGCAAAATCCCGCCAGGGTCATGGCGAAGATCAAAGTTGATAAAACGGCAAGTCTGGTTCGGAATGACTTCATTTATGAGGGGCACAAAATCCGGTAACCCACCCCGCGCACCGTTTCGATGAGTTTTTCCGAATGGTCATTGTCGATCTTCTTGCGGAGGCGTTTGATGTAAACATCTACCAGATTGGTGTCCGGGTCGAATCCGTATTGCCAGACGTGTTCGGTGATCTGGGTTCGGGATAAGACCCTTCCCGGCGTCCGCATAAGGAACTCGAGCAGGGCGAATTCTCGTCGGGAAAGATCGATTTCCTCATCTCCGCGTTTTACGGTTCGCTGGACCAGATCCATCCGCAGATCCAAGACCTTCAAAAGATGGGTTGATTCCCCGTTGGCCCGCCGGGTTACCGTGCGGAGTCGTGCGGCCAGTTCTTCGATATAAAATGGTTTGGTCAGGTAATCGTCCGCCCCGAGGTTCAGGCCTTCGAGGCGTTCGTCCAGTTCACTGCGTGCCGTCAAAATCACCACGGGAACTGAGTTGTTGAGTTTTCGCAGATTCTTCAGGATGCTGAGGCCGTCCCGGCCTGGCAGCATGATGTCAAGCACTAAGGCATCGTAAGGTTCACTGCGGGCCAGATCGTATCCTTCATCGCCATCCAGGCAGACATCAACAACCATCCCTTCCTCTTCCAAACCTTTTTTTATAAAAGAGGCGATTTTCTTTTGATCTTCGACGACCAGGACACGCATAAGGTAGGAGTGTAATGGATCTGCCGCTTTATCACAGTCAAAATCTGATGCGATCAACAAGCCCGCTGATTATTTGGCCCCGGTGCGGCCTTTTTGGTCGGACTCTGGTCTGCCATGACTTCGGGGCCTGGGAGCCTTTTTCCGGTCACTGCGAAACGGTTTTTGGTTAGTTACCCACACATTGTCCGGAATTTCCCGTTTAATATCGGTATTGCGTCGGATAATTTGTACGAGAGTTTGGCTCTCGATCAAGTTTTGAAATTCCCTGTCCAGGTAGTTTTGATACCAGAAACGGTCCCCATCTCGAAGGCGAATAAATTGATCGCGGATAATGGCAGACATGGTTTCTCCCAACAATCCACCGTTGACGCCAGGTTCCGCCAGACCACCGACCCAGCCGTCAAGCTGATCGACTGACGAATAGACCGATTCGAGATCCCGCTGGGTTTTAGGGTCCGGACTGACCTCGGCAAAGCCTGCCACTGTCTTCAGGTCGTAGGCGGCCCGGACCTCGTTGTAGGAGGCCAGACCGTGGTCGCGCCCCCTTTGAATATTCAGCGAAGCCAGATCAAAGCCACCAGCACCGGGTGGTCCGAAAAGAAAATTCCGCACGTCGTCCACCAGTTTGGTGTCGATTTCCTGGGCGGGTTGCCTAGCCAGGCCGCGAAGAATCGGTGAAATTCCGCCTTCCTCTGTGACGGCGGCAGGATTAAAGAAGGCTCCGGCAAGGTCAATGTTGCCCTCGGGTATTTCCATTCCACGCGCATCGACTCTTACCAATTCGGATGAAAGCATGGTGTGCCCAAAACGAAAGCCAGCCGTGGCAAAAACATTGGATATCCCGGGATTTACATCCGCCCGGTAGCCACGGTACTCGGGCAGGGCACGGGGGCCGAGAAGCAGGGGGAGGAACTCGCGATAGGTAATAACCTGTATTTCGGCCGCGACAATAACCCGGGCGCACTCGTAAATCTGATCGTCGTTTAGGGAAGAGTTGCCCTTCTTTATTATTTCCGCCCAGTAGTTGTGCTCCCGAACAAAAAGGGTGTGGAGTGCGATCAGTCCAACTTGCTCGTTGGCGCGGAAATCGCCAGCTAGGAAAAAGTTCGGGGCATTCGCAGATGGCGCGTTTTCAAAGGCATTGACGTTAAAAGGAAGTAGATTTCCGGCGCTGGTTTTTAGTTTACCAGTTCCATCAATAGTTCTAAGTTCCGTTGCTCTTTCCACATCTGAGCCATAGACCTGTGATGCGTCGATATATGCCGTGATTTCATTGATCTGTTCCCGGACTCCGTCCACGTTTTCGGCAAAAGAGCGGTCCAGGGAGATGGTTTTGGTTCCGGTGCCCTGGGGATCGAAAAAGGGATCTCCCTTGGGCACTTCGATGTCAAAAGAAATCACCGGATCATCCACCGGCGTCAGGGTGATGTCGTGATCCAGAAACTGTCCCCACTGCCATAGGAAGTCGGTGACTCCGCGGCGGTTGAAGATCAGCTCACTTTGGGCCATCACGGTGTTTGAAATGGCCCTGGGATTGGGTCGGTCTTCCCCCGAGGGATGACTAACCCCGTCAGAGTAAGCGGGCGGCGAGATCCGCTGGAAGGGGATTTCCGTGCTGCCCCATTCCGGGTTTTTCAAGTTGTTATTCTCCCCGGTGATGGTTCGAAATTCACTCGGCAAACGAATCGCTCTGGGTCCCATTCGGAGGGTTCCGGTTTTTTCAGTTGGAGCGATCCGGTCGGGACCTGACCCTCGTTTGCCTGGCTTGCGGAAATCATGGGGTGAAATATCGCGCTGGTTGGTTTCCTGCGCGGTTGAGATTTGGAGGCAGGTGAGAAACCAAATGAGGAGGCACAGAGCTGCTCCAGTGAATGAATCGATGCGATATGTATGTATTTTCATCAATCACACCTTTGCCCTTCGGACATGACAAATTTGGGGTCAGAAAAATGAAAGTTTTGTCATATTTCGTTTTTTTACTGAGACGGTTCTACAACGTGTGAATGGGAATTCCTCCCGAGTCGCCTAATAATTTGGGAGGGAGCGTGGTTTTCGGAACCCTAACTAATCGTCAAATCCTGGACGCTTAAAGCCTCTAGCTTCCGGGATTTCGGCTTCAGTGCTTCTGATCAATTCTTTTAGGATTTTCAGAACCGGTTCCAATGAATTCCGTTTTTTGTCAGGGAGAGCGTACTGGATGGTCTGCCAGGAGGCCAGGCTGCGGTCCGCCCCGATTAATACGACTTTGGCGGAACCGTAAACGTCGTCCATAAAATCAAATTCATCTTCGATCTTTCCATTGATGGCACGGCGTAGCTTCACTGAAAGCTGAAACAGATACCAGTTTATCACTTCCAGAGCGTCTGCGATTTCGTAGGAGTTGTTTTTGAGCTGATCGGTTAAGGGAAACCACTCTTCAAGCCATCTGCCGCCTTCGATCCTGTATTGATCGGCGACTTTGACGCAGGCAGTCTGGCTGGTGACCTGGTTAATGCGTTCCCGCTCCTGAATGTAGGCGTCCATGTCGAAATCTTCAAAATCGGATTCGAATGACTCAAAATCAGCCTCTTCACTTTTGGTTTCGTACTCAAATTCGGCACGATTTTCAATTTCAGCCTCGTTTTCAAACTCGCTGGCCAATCCCATCAGTGCTTCCATAAACTCGGGGCTGTCACCGTCATGACTTCCATCAGCATTAAAAGCGTCCTGTGTGCATTCGATGGCATACTGGCGGCATTTGGTTGTCATGGAGCAGCGTTCGCACCACCGATCACACCAGTTGAAGATGCCCTCGATAAAATCCCCGTCTTCCCTTCGCGGTATTGCGATGGATAGATTGAAGCTGCGGTTGGACGGATGTGCAAGTCGTCGCTTCTCAAACGTCAAAGAATCGTGTTATAGTTGTAGCTGAAAACTTTTCATGAAACGCAACGCTCGAAAATTTTGGGGCCCCATCGCCGCTTTACCATGGTTGGCGCTTGGGACTTGGTTTGCCTCGGGCTTGCCAAGAGTCCTTCTGTTGCGAGATCTTAGTGCCAATCCCGGACTTCTTGTGTATGCCGATGAAACCGCGCAATCACCTTTTTACCGGTCTTTGACCTCTTCGATTGAATCTGCCCCTTTTCCAAATTCACTCCGAAAGTTTTTGCTCCAGTATTGTGAGGCTTCAACCTCAAATGTGGTACTGCGCAGTCTGCACCCGGAAATCTCTTTGGAAGAGGTTAAAGGAATCAAGGGCATGGGAATTGTAAACTTCCTAGATATCCAAGCCGGGGAAGATGCAAATCTCATCATTGATTGCCTTGTAGATAAAGCACCCAACCTTCGGATTTTGCATCTCCAGGGGAGTCTGACCGGAGATGGTTTGCAAAAAATATGTCAGGGACTTCCAGACTTGGAGGATATTTATCTGGCCGATGCAAATATCCAAGGTCCTGTGCCCGAACTTGAAACTGGGTTACGAAAGTTGCAGGGGCTGACCTTTGACAATTGCGAGTTGGGCCGGGAGTTTTTAAAAACGCTGGAGGCAAGGCCTGATGTTAAAATCGCCAGGCAGTGATTGGATGTAGAATCAGCCTAGTCCAACTACTTTGTGGCCCAGATAAGAGTTCAAATGACGCCAGCGCTCCTCTGACAAACCTGCTCCGATCACTTGCACCACTTCAGCCCCAAGGATTGAGCCATAGCGACCGCACTCTGGCAAGGATTTGCCTTTTAGCCAGGCATGGAGAAAGCCCCCTGCCCAGTAATCTCCCGCTCCTGTGGTGTCGATGGGATTCACCGCAACGGGCTCGATAAAAACCAACTCGTTTCCGCTGGCAATTAGAGAACCATTTTTTCCAAGTTTAACCGCTGCCACCTTGCAGTGCCCTGCAAACGCCCTTGCCATCGCTTCGTAATCTTTGCCCAAATCTGGGAAAAAGGCACTGGCTTCGTCTTCATTCGCAAATACGATATCGATATGTTCCCGCAGCCAGCTCTCCAGAACATCTTCAGAGGCTCTGACCACTTCAAACGACGCCAGGTCCAGACTCGTTGTGCAATCTGCCTCTTTGGCGCATTTTAAAACCTTTTGTTTCAAGTCCCGATTGAAGGCCAGATACCCCTCCATGTGGACGTGGCGTGCTCCTTTAAAATCGGATACAGAAATCTCCGAGGGAGACAGAGTCATCGCCGCGCCGAGATCGGTCCGCATGGTTCTTTCCGAGTCGGCGGTGACCAGTGAGATACAGCGGGCATTCGGGATATCACCGACTTTGAATCGGGAAACATCCGCCCCAATTCTCGCAAATCGGTCCCGATAAAAAGCAGCAGCTTCACAATCGCCAAGTTTTCCGATAAAGGACACGCTGGTTCCCAAGCGGGCGGCGGCATACGTGGTGTTCCCGGCACAGCCGCCGGGTGCGACAGCGGGTTCGTTTTCGAGCGCGGAAACCAGTTCCTCCAACTCAATCGCGTTGACCAGTTCCATTCCGCCCTTTCCACCGGCAAGTGCCTGCACAAAGCTGTCTTCCACCTTCGCGACAAGGTCCACCACTGGTGAACCGATCCCGATCAAATCGATTTGTTTAGCCATAGTCTTTTAAAACTGATACTAGTCTCCTTTTTGTGGCTGAAAACCGAAAAATTCATTTTTAATTTTGGAACACCAAAGCGTTTTTAACCCCTTTTTGTGTCCAGAATTGCTTTTGACTCTCTGATATAACCGGTGATGTCTGCGGCTTGAAGGATTCCCGAAACGATCACAACCCGGAGCGCGCCGGCGGCGACAACAGCAGGGAGATTCTCCTTCTTGATGCCCCCAATGCAGAAAATCGGAAGTGAAGGATGCTCGCGATGCACTGCTTCGATTTCCCGAGTTCCAATCGGTTTGTAGTCAGGCTTGGTTTGGGTGGCAAATAGCGGCCCAAATCCAATACAATCCGTGCGCGGATCTGATGCTGCGTTCGCAGCCTGCTCAAAGCTGTGGGTTGACCGTCCGACCAGCATGTCGTTGCCTACTATGGAACGGACCTCGTCCATCGATAGGTCGTCCTGACCGACGTGGACGCCATCCGCGCCGATTAATGCAGCGATTCGGGCGTGATCGTTGACAAAAAAGGGAATCCCGGCGGCCCGGCACACCGGAAGGATTTGCCGGGCCCAGATCTCAATCTCCGCTTCTTGATGGTGTTTGGCCCGTAGTTGAATCACATCAATTCCCCCTGCGATCATTTGGTGAGCGACGCGGCTAAGGTGACAGGGATCGGTGTAACTGAGGTCGAGGATCCCATAAAGACGGGCCTTTGAAAGTGCACTTCTCATCAGATCTAACAGGGTACGATGGTCGACCCAACAGGGTACGATCCGGAAACTAACTCCAGATGATTTCGGTTTTAACTGAGTTGGCTAGAAAACATTCATGGTGAGCTTTCTCATGAAGTTTTTCTAATTCCGTAGCACTGGGCTGCTTGGCACCGGAAAAGACGATTTTTGGTCCCAACTTCACTCTAGCAAGCCATGGTTTTTTATTATCGCCTTTTTCGAGGAATCCAACGGCTTCGTCTTCATAGCTGTCAACCGTATAACCGCTCATTGCTGCGATGGCGAGAAAGGTTAGCATGTGGCAACTGGCCAGAGCTGCGGTAAAGGCTTCCTCTGGATCAGTGCTGTCCGCACTGCCGAGATATTCGGGTGCGGCGCTGGCACGGAGGGACTGTCCGCTGCGGGGGTAATGCCATTGATGATCCCGTGAATATTCCTTGTAACCGAAGCCGGTGCCTCCGCGCTGCCATTTTAAAATTGTCTTGTGTTCGCTCATTAGTTACTCGTGCGTTGCAATCGACCACTTTTCAAGTGGGGATTCGTCTATAAAACAGGTGCAGTTTTGTAGCGGACGGAGATTTGTTTTTAGAAGATTATACCAATGTGAAAAACGAACATGAATTAATCGAGGGAACCAACCGGATCGAAGCGCGGAAAGGTTTTGATGAAAAAAATGTCGGGCTAGCTGCCGTTCTCAGTATCATGCTTCCAGGAGTGGGTCAGTTTTATACGGGCCATTTTATTTGGGGAATCATCTGGTTCATCATTACTCCGGGACTCTGGATCGGTTCCGGTGGGATGTTGGGATGGATTTTCCACATTGTTTCAGCAATTCAAGCCTATCGGCAGGCCGGAAGACAGAATTTCTCCAAGTAAGCACAAGCGGGGCAGGGTGTCAGCCTCCTGCTCTGTTTTTTAACCGGGAATCTTTACGAATTGATCAACCAATCTGATGTTTCGTTTGGTGGTACTTAAAAAAACGTTCTTTCAAGATACTATTTTTTCCTTTAATGTTAAAAGATTTGACGTCGAAATGCGAAAAGGCTTATGATATTCGCTATGCGACGATTTCGTCCAGTACATGACAAGCTCAAAAGCTCAAAAAGAATGAAAGAAGAAAACAAAATCGGAGATTACGAAATTCACGAATTTGCTACTGATATTAAACGTATTGATGGGTCTCTCGAACCAAGAGAAGGCTTGCTTAGTGGGACCTTCAGCTCGTTCGATGATGACGAAGACGAGGAAGAGGAAGACGACGACTTTGATGACGATGATTTTGAAGACGACGACGATGACTTTCTTGAAGATGAAGAGGAAGACGAGGAGTTGGATGATTGTTGGAGGGTTGTGTTTAAAGACTTTGGTGGGCGAATCAACCTCAAAGATCTCAACCGTGAGGCGAGACGCCAAAAGCGAGCTTCCAAGCATTCCCGGAATCGCATGAACTAATCGCGATTAACTATATTTTGATTGAATTGTGGCCCAGCGAAAATGCTGGGCCATTCTTTTTCATCAAAAAAGGAGGGGAAGAGTTTCGATTTGACTATGGGCGCAAGCTTTCGGCGCTGCGATCAGTTCGAGTCAGGTCGGCAAAGGTGACCGCTGATCTTTCGGAGTCAGACAAACCAACTTCCAGTACTTTGCTGTCAGCGACTTTCTCCAGTGGGGTATAACAAGGATGATGGGATTCCTTATAGGGGTTGTTGGATTTTGCATTGTAACAACAGATCAGCGACCAACGGGCTTTATCTGAGCGATTGGCTGCCGAGCAATGCAAGGTGTTACTGTGGAAAAAAAGTGCATCTCCAGCCTTCATTTCGCAATAGATTAGCTCAAGGCGTTTCTTGGCTTCTTCGACCCGCTCTCTGTCTGCGCCAGCCTGATCACCAGTAAGAACGTGGTTGATGCGACCCATGAGGTGGGATCCTTTTAATACCTGTAGACAGCCGTTTTCGATGATGGCGTCGTCGACGGCGATCATGACGCTGCATAAGTTGGGGAACAAGACTCCATTCTGGTACCAATATCCGTAATCTTGATGCCAAGCCCAGGCTCCGCCAGTCCTGGCGTCCTTAAGAATCATTTTCGAGTGGTAATGATAGGCTTCGTCATCAAGCAATTGTTCGACCCGGTTCACGACTCGCTCGCAGCGGGCGAACATGCCGTAGATCCCTTCTCCAGGGTGATTCCACAGGGAAAGCCGGACTGCATTTCCTTCGCCATCATCACGTGAGGCGGTGGCTTGGTCCATGGCATGATCATTTCTTGCGGTTTTGGCTAGAGCTTCGATTTCTGGAGTCGAAAACAAGCCTCTTTCGAAGTGAAACCCGTTTCTTTGATATTCAGTGATTTGTGATAGTTCGAGGTCTGGCATGTTTGTATATGATTGGTCTATACTATTCTTAAACTGGTTCTCGCGCCTCTTATTTATTGTTTCAACTTTTCCCGGGAGCGCCGGGGGATTGGAGTGATGGATGACTGGAGCACCACTCAACCGTGTTTAAGCCAACTGGGGAAGAGCAGGCGTGACATTAGCCATTCGAATGATAGATTAGGATGAATTTAATATGTACTTTCGTATACTTTCTAAATTTTTATTTGAAATCCGATTTATTCATCTTTTACTTTTGATGGGTTTTGGGGCCGTGATTGCTTACGATTCGCCGGTTTTTGATCATCGCATTGTAGATACCGATGCGCTTCATATTCCTAAACAGGAGCTTGAAACCATCGTAGAAATGTTAAATGCGGTGGCGTGTAATTTCCCGAAAAGCAGCTTGATCGACGAGGATTTAAGAGAAAAAGCGCTAGCTCTCGCGTTAAATCTAGACCCGCTGAATGTAAGCTCCCGAAATGCGCACCATGAACTGTTAGCTGGGCGAACTCCGCCGGAAACGTCGCTTTTTAAGAGTAGTGTCAGCGAAATTTCTGAAAGACTTTGGGTGGAGGCCGAAAAAATGGCTGGAAAAAATGGACAGCCGGAGAGCCGTCTATTGTCTGGATACCTAGCGGAACTTTCGTTGGTGCTTCACCCGGAACCTCCCATGGACCGGGTTAAACAATATGCTCGGCAGATTGATTGGGAGCCCAGGTTGTGGAATCGCTTTCTAAAGCTTCAGCCTGAGAAAAATCCTAGTGGCCTGAAATTGAAAACTCTTTTTGAGATGGCCCAAAAACCCGTAAAGGAGCCATCTCCTAAAAGGGTGGCAGTTCAAGCGGAAATGCCACCGGAAAAGCCAATCAGACCACACAGACCCATTGTGCCGGCGAAAGTATCTGCCGAACCTGTTTCGGAGGTCAAATTGAATAAGCTAGAGATGCCTTTTGTGGCCCAAATTCAGGGGATGGTTCAGACTTTGACTCTGGGAGGAGTTGCCAGTCTTGAAATCAAGGATACCAAAGTTGGTGATGGTGATTTGCTTGAAGGGGTAGAAGTGGAGAAAACATCCAGACAGAATCAAATGCGCTTGATTCCGAACCCGGACGGCAATCTAGCAAAAGGCTTGGATATTGCTGAGCAATTGGTTAAGCGAACCCATCCAGAGTGGCCGGATCAAATGGTGGCGGAGTTCGGATTTGCCTCAGAATTTCCTCCCCAAATTCCCCGTAGAATGGCTAGAGTTGATGCCAGTTTGGTAGCGAGCCTGTTGCTGGTGGGGGCTTTTGAAGGGCGAGAGCCGGTTCCTGGAGTGGCCGTGGTAGGATCTATTTCGGATTTGTCTGATACCCCACAATCGATTTTTTCACCGGGTGAAAGTCTACCTGACGTTCTGGATCAAGCTAGGGCCATTAAGGCAGAGTTTATTTTGCTACCTGAGGCGATTTACCAGGATTTGGTTAAAGGAGCTATAAAGACTCGGGCACTTGAGCACCTTTTTGATCCGGAACTAATCGGCTACTCGGATTGGAATGAACTCAAGAATCTGGCATTTGGAGAGGGCTCCGAAGCCAGAGTTATTGCATCTGGGGAGTTCAAAAAAATACAGGCGGTACAGAGCCAGATGAGTTTGGTGGCTCTGTCGAAGAATGCCAAAGTGCGGGAGCGGCTTGAGAAAATCGTGGCGGATTATCCCAATCATCTTTCGGCCAGGGTAATGTTGGCCTTCGGTGCCGCTCCAGATGATCCAGAAGCCATAAAAAATGCAGCAATCCTTGGGGTCGATAAGGCGATAGAGTCGTTTGTCTATCCAATCGCACGTGCCATTTCTGATGATTCGGTGGCAGATCTTGAGTTTACGGAAATTTTGGCGTCGCTGGACCAGGCTGACAAGGCACTCGGGCTACTGCAGGTGGAGATTCACCCGCCAGTTCGAAATTATCTTTTTCAAGCCAAGGAATTCTTAAATGAAACGAGAACTTTGGTAGCTGGGGGCAAAGATTCTCCATCTGCAAAACAACGTCTCGGGGTGGTTGCAAAGGCTTTCTCCGAGTTGCAACTGGAACGTGTCGCTCTGGGGATTGAGAAAATTAGTGTGGAAGACTATGACCTGCGTGGTCCCGGGGGATGATTCGGTAGTGCCAATTAGGTTAAGATTTCTTCAACCAGGATACTAGGGCCTCTTGTTCCAACAATCCTCACGTTTTTGCCTTTTTCGATGGGGCCGGATTCCGAGATCACATCAATTTTACTACCGCCGATTTCCGCGTGACCGGATGGGCTTACCAAGGTTAGGGTGAGTCCTTGCTGTCCAATCAGAGCTGCCAGTTGCTTTTTAGGGCCAGGGTCAGCGATAGCCTTCCGCAGCACGACCTTTCCGGCAAAGGGGATGGCTTGCAAATGTTTGGCCCAGAGTGCAAGCATCAAAATTGCAAACACCAACACCGTGACCAAGGCAATGGCACCGGCTGTGATCCCAAATTTCACAAAAGTCAAAACCACTGCGCTAATCAGGCAAATGGCTCCCGCGATTCCGATAATTCCACCGGGAAGCACTAATTCTGCGATAATGAGTACCACTCCGACGACTGCCAGAAGGACGAGCATGGTCATAACTTACCGCAGCATTGCTTGTATTTCTTATTGCTTCCGCAAGGACAAAGGTCGTTTCTGCCAACTTTGGGAAGTTCTCGGCGCACTGGCTTGGGAAGTTCAATTGGTGGCATTTTATTTTGTTCAGCAACATCCGACGCTGTTTGCTTGTTGCCGGAGGCTAAATCAGAGAGCAAGTCAGGTCGATTCAGTGCCTTGTAGCTTTTAATAAGCTGGCTAAACTGAACCTCTGATTGCATGGTCGTGGTAGTGAAAAGATGCTGTAGCACTTCGCCCTTGATGTTGCTCATCAATTCCACAAACAGATCAAATGCTGCCACCTTGTACTCAATGAGGGGGTCTTTTTGGGCGTGGCGATAGTTGGAAATGCCTTCTCGAAGGCCATCCATGGCGTAGAGATGTTCCTGCCAGAGGTGATCAACGCTGTTGAGGATCACAAAGCGTTCCAAATCTTCGAGAACTTCGGGATCTTCGTGGGCGCATTTCAGATTGTAGGCACCTTTGGCCTGGTCGATCACAAAAGTGATGTTCTCTTCGTTGGTTCTCTCGTCGAATTGGTTCCCTTCACGCGTAAGATTGAGGGGGAGTACTGACCTGACCCAGTTTAATGCGTGGTCCCATTCAATTTTGCCGTTGTCGAGATTGACGAATTCTGCCAAACGGGCCGGGATTGCCTCCTCTATAATGTCAATCACCAGCCCGTGCGGGTCTTCCGTGTTCATCACCTCGTTCCGGTAGCCATAGATAACGGTTCGCTGGTTGTTCATCACGTCATCGTATTCGAGGACGTGTTTACGACTTTGGTAGTTGCGTTGTTCGACCTTTTTCTGTGCGTTCTCAACCGACTTGTTAAGCCATGGGTGCTCCAGCTCCTGGCCGTCTTCCAGACCAAAGCGCTCCATCATTTTAGTCATACGGTCTGCGGCACCAAATTGCATCATAAGCTCGTCTTCAAAACTAACGAAAAATATGGAAAGGCCGGGATCTCCCTGCCGAGAGCAGCGTCCGCGAAGCTGGCGGTCTATCCTTCGGCTTTGATGGCGCTCCGTTCCAATGACAAAGAGTCCACCAAGTTCTTTGACTCCCTCGTCGAGTTTGATATCCGTTCCCCGACCAGCCATGTTGGTGGCCACGGTCACGGCACCTTTTCTACCCGCACAGGCGACAATCTCCGCTTCCTGCATGTGGTATTTGGCATTTAGCACGCTGTGTGGAATTTTCTCCCGCTTCAACATCCGAGACAAGATTTCCGAGGCCTCAACGCTGGCCGTTCCCAAGAGAATCGGCTGTCCCCGAAAGTGGGCCTCCTTGATGGTTTCGATCACCGATTTGAACTTCTCACGCTGAGTCTTGAAAATTTTGTCGTTTTGATCGATCCGCGCAATCGGGCGGTTGGTCGGGATAATCATGACATCGGTTTTGTAGATGTCGTGAAACTCGGCGGCTTCGGTTTCTGCCGTGCCCGTCATTCCGCCGATCTTTTCGTAAAGGCGGAAGTAGTTCTGAATCGTGATGGTTGCGTAGGTCTGGGTTTCGCCTTCGATGGTGACGTTTTCTTTGGCTTCCACAGCCTGATGGAGTCCGTCGGACCAGCGTCGACCGGACATTTTGCGACCAGTGTTCTCATCGACGATAATGACCTTATTGTCTTCGACAACATATTGATTGTCTTTTTCGTAAAGGGCGTAGGCTTTGAGCAGTTGTGAGATGGTGTGCATCCTTTCTGCCTGCAGATTCATTTTCTCCTGAATCTCTTGCTTTCTAAAGAGTACATCCTTAGATGAGAGGGTGGAGTCCCCCTCAATGACTGAAAAGGCGGAGGCGAGATCGGGAAGCACAAAGGCATCCGGATCATCCGGGCTCATAAATTGGCGTCCTTTTTCGGTTAATTCAGCCTCGTGCTGTTTTTCGTCGACTGTGAAATAGAGTTCTTCTTTGAGAGCAAAAAGGGCCTTCTTTTGGGGATCCCGGTAAAATTCCAATTCAGCCTTGTCGATCAGCTTTCGGATTTCAGCATCTTCCATGGCTCTCATCAGGGCGCGGTTTCTGGGTTGAGCAAGTTTGATCTTGTAATAGG
Source organism: Verrucomicrobiales bacterium (assembly GCA_041742015.1). Classification (GTDB taxonomy): domain Bacteria; phylum Verrucomicrobiota; class Verrucomicrobiia; order Verrucomicrobiales; family DEV007; genus Arctic95D-9. Next base: position 14,774 of record JBGSJM010000215.1, read on the forward strand.
AGTTGCCTGCCTCGATCAAATCTCCAGCTTCAAATAGTTTTTTTGCCTCAGACGCCAGATCATTACAATGGCTGGACTGTTTGCGGAAGAGGGCTTGAATCGGCCCTTTATAGCGGTCAAATTGCTGTTCACCCCTTTGAATAACGGGGCCGGAGATTATCAGTGGCGTCCGGGCTTCATCGATCAAAACCGAATCAGCTTCATCGATTAGGCAGAAATAATGGGAGCGTTGTACCTGGGCGTGGCGACTTTGGGCCATGCCATTGTCCCGAAGGTAATCAAAGCCAAATTCGCTGGCGGTTCCGTAAGTGATGTCTTTTTGATATTGGGCTTTGCGAAACTCTTTGTCCTGATCGTTTTGGATACAACCAATGGAAAGGCCCAGGTATTCAAAGAGGTGTCCCATCCATTCCGCATCGCGTCGGGCCAGATAATCATTAACCGTTACCACATGGACTCCGAGACCGGTTAAAGCGTTCAAGAACACTGGCAAGGTTGCCACAAGGGTTTTTCCCTCCCCAGTTGCCATTTCCGAGATAAATCCGCGATGCAACGCGATTCCGCCAATAAGTTGGACGTCGAAATGAACCATTTCCCACTTTACGGGGTGGTCGCAGACCAACCATTCAGTACCGCACAAGCGGCGCGCCGCATTTTTAACCACTGCATAAGCTTCAGGGAGAATTGAATCGAGGTATTGGCTTCGCGATTTAGGGAAGCCGTCCCTGATCTCAACAAAGATTTCCTGAGCGGCGACGATTTGTTCAACCAGTTCATCACCAGAAAGATCTTTGACCTCATTGGGTTTGACGAAAATCCTGGTTTTGGGATATTCTTCAGAAAGGGTGTCGAAACGTTCAGACCAATCTGTCAGGATTTTTCGATTGGCGGCCTCGTCATGATGCTGGAGGATGCGACGACTAAAAAGCTCTAAATCAATTTTATACCGATCAAGGTGCCTTTTCCAGAATTCAGCCTTTTCCTTTAGAATGCTTTCTGGATGAGATTGTAACTCCTTTTCAAGAAAATTTATCCGTTCCACAATGGGACGGATTTTTTTGATTTCACGCTGGTTTTTGTTACCAACTATTGTTTTGAGAATCCACTTTACCATGACTCAATTTTGTCAAAAAAAGACGGGGGTGACCAAGATAGAACATTTTTGTATTTTTGCCACGAAAACCCCTGACAATTGGGGCAATTTAGGAGGCCCGCCGTTGCAGAAATTCATCCGCCAGATTGCGGTAGGCGATTGCACCCGAGCAGGTCGGTGCATATTCGAGAATTGACTGGCCGTAACTGGGTGCTTCACCGAGGCGGATATTGCGGGGAACCACCGTTTCGTAGGTGATTTCCGGGAAATATCGTCGTACGTCATTAATTACCAATGAAGAGAGGTTGGTTCGAGCGTCTGCCATGGTCATGACGATTCCTTCAAGAATCACATTCGGATTGGCCCCGGAATTTCTGATTTGTTCGTGGATGCCAACGATCTTGGAGAGCCCTTCCAACCCAAAATATTCACACTGGAGTGGGACCAGAAGCTCGTCCGCTGCGGCGAGGGCGGAGGTCATAATCACCCCCAGGGAGGGAGGGCAGTCCATTAGCATGTAATCCGCCGGGTTGGTGTCTTTGAAAGGTTGGATGATGTTGCGGAGACGCACCAGGTGGTCGTCTTCCCGTGCCATTTCGATTTCACATCCAGCCAGATCCATGTCGCAGGGGATCAGGGAAAGATTCTCGTATTTGGTTGCAAGAAGCAACTCTCCGAGGTTTCCATTCCGGTCCATCAGGTGTTGATAGATGCTGGGGTAGTCTCCTGGAGTAAAGTCAAGGGCACTCGTAGAGTTGGCCTGAGGATCCATATCCATGACGATGACTTTGACTCCTTTTTCAGCTAGGGCTGCACCCAGATTAACAGATGTTGTGGTTTTTCCCACACCCCCCTTTTGGTTAGCGATTGCGATGACTCTCATCTGTCAAATTTGTGTTGTTGCGTAACGTTGTGTTTGATCGATCGCAATCTGCCAACTTATGACAGGGCGAAATAATTTGGTGGGACTATTGCGGATCTTTGTTCAGCTAGCCATATAAATCTCAAATTTCAATGATATGTTCTTTAAAGGTTAAGCGTTTTGTAGTATTAAGTGCGTATTTCGGAACAGTGATGAGCGAGGTTTATATTAAAGTTAGTCTAATATTGGCTGTTACGTTGTTGGGATTGAATGGTGGGTATTCTCAGCAATCCAATTCGGTCACTGTTCCAACCCCGAGTTTTTCGAATCCAGGGGCCTCAGCAACTACCGCTCAGGTACCAGCCACCGGGGTCACACTGAATCCAGAGAATAAGGTTAAATTACCAGGACTGGATCCTTTGGAATCCGGTGAGGAAAAGGAAAAGGAGGAGGAGACTGACCCTACTACTCCAGCTTCAGAGGCTCCGATCAACCCATCTGTGAGTGAGGGCAAGGTTGATCCTGCAGTAAAAACGGGCAAATCCACTGGGGTGCGAGTGGAGATGCTGGAAAAGATCGGAGATCAGTTGTCACTTCGGATGAGGGCGATCCGTGATCGCGAGGAATCGCTGTTGCAACGCGAGCGCTCCATGATTGAGCGTGAGGAACGAGCCGCAGAACGGGAAAAAATGATCCGGCAGATTGAAGAGACCCTCCTGGAAAGGGAAGAGATGGTACGGCGTCGGGAAAAATTGCCTCCACCCCAGGTTTGGCGGGGAAGTCCTGCCCCTCAGGTCGATGCCCAATATGCAGCGGTTTTGGATGGTAAAACGATGCAGTTTTACCATACTAAAAACGCTACGGATCAAACCCCCGTGGCTAGTACTCAGAAGTTGATGACTGCCCTGGTTATTTGTGATTCAGGGAGTCTTGATGAGATGGTCGTGGTCCCGCGGGCCGCCACCTTGGTTGAACCGACTCATGTTGGTGTAAAAGCTGGCGAAAGGTACTCCCGACGCGAGCTTTTGACCGGACTTTTGGTCAAGAGTGGCAATGATCTGGCAGCGGCCCTCGCCATTGATAATGCGGGCACTATTGATGAATTTTCTGTTAAGATGAATTTGATGGGCAAACGCATCGGTCTCGTGAATTCGAATTTCAAATCCCCTCACGGACTGCCGGTTCCAGGACAATACTCCTGTGCCAGAGATATTGGGATAGTTGCCTTTGAGGCTTACCAAAATCCGGAAATTAGGGATATCGTAAAAAAGAAAACTTACGAATTTCGGTTTAACGACGGTCAGACTCTCCTGCTGGGTAATACGAATCGACTTCTTCGGGAGTGGGATCTTTGTAATGGGATGAAAACCGGCTTCACTTTTGCAGCCGGGAAGTGTCTAGTGGCATGCGCCAGTGTTAATGGTGAACACCGGATTTCGGTTGTCATAAAGGGTTCAAACGAAGGGGTTTGGACGGACAGTCGACGTCTTCTGAGCTGGGCTCTTGACCTTGAGTTGCTGGGACCCATGGATGGGTATGAATCGTGATTTATGATGACTCAACAGGGTTAAGTCGGCTATTCAACAGGGTTTGATCAACGACCCAACAGGGTGTATTCAGTTAAATTCAAAAGGGTTGGCCTCACTGAGTTAAATTTTGATCTTAGTTAAGATTAACTTCACTTAACTTTTCTTGTCGAAAAGCGATCAATTACTTGCTTTCCTTTTTCCTTCTGTCAGGGTGCGAGGCCGATTCTAATAAAATGAGTGATTCTAATCTGCAAGTTTACATCGATGGAGAGATCGTTCCGGAAAAGGAAGCCAAGATTTCAGTTTTTGATCACGGTTTGCTTTATGGTGACGGAGTGTTTGAGGGGATTCGTTTTTACAACGGTCGAGTCTTTCGCCTTGAGGAACACATTGATCGAATTTTTGATTCCGCGAAGGCGATTCATCTAAAAATCAGCCTGAATCAAGCGGAGGTCAGTCAGGCAGTGGTCAAAACGATCAAAGCCAATCAATTGCGTGATGGATATGTACGCCTTGTAGTTACCCGGGGTACAGGTGGGTTGGGTCTGAGTCCCTATCGCTGTAAAAAGGAATCCATCATCGTGATTGCCTCAAAAATCGCGTTGTATCCCGAAGAAGATTACAAAAACGGTCTAAAGCTGGTGACTTGCTCGACCCGCCGTCCTGCACATGATGCTTTGTCTCCGGCGGTCAAATCTTTGAATTATCTAAGCAACGTGATGGCCAAGATTGAGGCTCTTGCAGCTGGAGCCGAAGAGGGGGTGATGTTGAATTCCTTCGGCCTCGTATCTGAGTGTACCGGGGATAATGTTTTTATGGTCAAAAAAGGTGTGATTTACACTCCTCCGGTTTCTGCTGGGATGTTGGATGGAATCACGCGAAGGGTCGTCATCGAACTTGCCAGAGATCTTGGGTATACACTTCTTGAAAAAGAACTTTCCCGATATGATCTTTACACCGCTAACGAGGTATTTTTAACAGGCACTGCTGCGGAGGTCATTCCCGTCAAGATTTACGATGAGCGTGAGATCGGCGAAGGTAAGCCAGGACCCATCACCAAAGAATTAATGGCTGAATTTCGAAAAATGGTCGAATCTACGGGGACTCCCATTTACTAAGTGAATATCCTGACGTAAGGTATTTGAAGATTTTGATTTTAGGATCATCGCTTTAGATTGTTAACTCAAAACCTTATTATTTAAATCAATTTATGAAATGTGATGCTGATTGTGATTGGGGTGAAGAAGCCTCGATCTTTTTCAGTTACATTGAGGATAACAAGGTGATTAAGGTAAATCTCTGCAAGTATTGTGCCAATGAAAAAGGTGTCAATGATCCCACGGGATACTCGCTAATCGACTTAATGCAAGGAATGGGCAAGGAGACAACATCTGGAAAAGAGTCCAAAGCTAGAGAACTGACCTGTGCGTATTGCGGGTTTACTCAGTCAGACTTTAAAAAAACGGGAAGGTTCGGTTGTGCGAAATGCTACGAAGTTTTCAGCGAAGGACTTGAGGGCCTTCTTGAAGCCATGCACAAAAACACCGAACATATTGGCAAAGTTCCTTCTTTTGCCTATATCGCACCTGCGGTATCTAAAGCCGAGACTCCTGTTTTACCTGATAGTTTTGTGGAAGCCCCTGATGATGCTATTCCGGTGAAAACTGAAGAATTGGTCGACATACCCACCGGATCAATAAGCTTGATGACTCTAAAGGAAAAATTGGGAGCTGCGATTTCTGCCGAAGACTATGAAGAGGCGGCTAGATTGCGCGACGAGATAGCCCGGTTGGAATCCAGTGACTTTGGGAATTCATGAAATAAAATGAAGAATTGTGGCTGAGTGAACCGTCTAATAAGTATAAGAACCTATGCGATTTTCGACATTATTAAAGAATCCTGCTGAATGGATGAGGACTTCCGGGCCCCGGAATGATATCGTTATCACCAGTCGGGTGCGCCTTGCTCGAAACCTTAGGAACCATCCATTTCCTGGGTGGGCGGAAAGTGCAGCCCGTACCAAGGTCATGAACATCATTCGTCCGGTTCTGGAGGATCTTGATGAAATGAAAAATGCCTTTTCAGAAGAGATGGTTGACCTTACCGCCATAGAAAAACAGGTTCTTGTCGAGCGACATCTGGTAAGCCGGGAGCACGCGGCGAAAGGACCTGGCTGCGCGACGGTGATGAACCGGAGTCAGACGATATCGATCATGGTGAACGAAGAAGATCACCTCCGAATGCAGTCGATTAGGCCGGGTCTTCAGTTATTGTCGGCTTTTAAGTCTCTGAACACGATTGATACTGATCTGGACAAACATCTCGATTACGCCTTTGATACTCGGTACGGCTACCTGACTGCCTGTCCCACCAACTTGGGCACCGGGATGAGAGCCTCTGCCATGCTCCACCTTCCCGGCTTGGTACTGAGTGAACAGATCAACGGCACCATTCAGGGAGCAAACCGAATCGGTTTAGCGGTGCGAGGTCTATATGGTGAGGGGACCGAGGCATTGGCAAATCTTTTCCAGATCTCCAATCAGACAACCCTGGGCACGAGTGAGGAGGACGTGATCAAGCACCTCGGTAAAGTGATTGACCGGGTAATTGAGAATGAACAAAATGCTCGCCTGAAAATGATCGAAGACAAGCCCGCCATGATGCAGGATCAGATCGGTCGGGCGTTTGCGACTCTAAAATTTGCCCACATCATACCTTCAAAAGAAGCCTTAAACTGCCTGTCAATGATAAGACTAGGTTGTGATTTAGGATTTTTCCCTGAAGAAGATCGGGAAATGATCAACATTCTTTTGACGGAAATTCAGCCAGCTCATCTGCAAATTTCCGCCAAACGAAAACTCACTCCCGAGGAAAGAGACAACCTTAGAGCTGATATCGTGCGATCAAAGTTAAAAGCACTGACGCCCCCTGATTTTGGGAGTATATTAAAAAAAAGTGAGAACAAAAACGACGAAGAAGTATGAATAATTTTACTCCCAGGGCACAACAAGTTTTGGCGCTTGCTCGGAAAGAAGCCGACCGGTTCAATCATAATTACGTGGGCACAGAACACCTCTTGCTTGGTTTGATCAAGTTGGGCCAGGGGGTTGCTGTGAATGTTCTTCAAAAGATGAATCTGGACTTAGAGACAGTCCGGATGGAGGTCGAAAAGCAGGTCGGCAACGGTCCTGAAACAAAAATGGTCGGAAACATACCCTACACGCCGAGGGTGAAGAAGGTTCTCGCCCTGGCAGGTAAGGAAGCTAAGAATCTCAATCACAGCTATGTCGGCACCGAGCACATTCTTTTGGGATTACTTCGAGAAGGTGATGGGGTGGCTGCGAGGGTATTGAAAAACCTCCAAGTGGACATAGACAGGACTCGGAATGAAATTCTCAGGGAACTTGATCCCAACTTTTCAGGGAGCGCTAGTGACGATGAAGGTGGAGATAACGAT
>JBGSJM010000216.1:0-91765 GCA_041742015.1 Verrucomicrobiales bacterium
GAGAATCTGGGTGATTTTTTTCATCCAAAAAACACAAACTCAATCTTTGATCAGGTTTTTTTTACGGTGTTGGGTAAATTTAGATTTTGGTGAGGAACCTCGGCGAGGAGATCCGCAACCACTCCAGCGTTGTTTTTCCCATCGATTCTTGCGTTATATTCCAGGATGATGCGATGCTGCAGGACCGGTGTTGCTACTGCTGCAACATCTTCGAAGCTGGCGTTGATCCGACCGTGCATCAAAGCCCTCGCTTTGGCGGCGGAAGCCATGCTCAATGCCGCCCGGGGGCTGGCTCCGAATTTAATTAATTCAGCCACCTTCGACTGGCCCTTGTGGGTGCCATCCACCACACGGGCGATGTAGTTGGCCACCACATCAGGAAGATAGATCTGGCGCACTGCGCTGGTGATCGCTGCCAGGGCTGAATGATCCAGAACCACCTCGGCGGTCGGTTCGACCCCGAGTTCTCGATTTTTTACAATCCTCTCAAGCGTACTCGCGTTGTTTCGCGGCACTTCCAATTTAAAGAGAAAGCGATCCAGCTGAGCTTCCGGCAGTGGATAGGTGCCTTCCAGTTCGATGGGGTTCTGGGTGGCAAGAACGAAGAAAGGATTGGGTAACTCATGGGTTTCCCCAAGCACGGTGACCCGCCTCTCTTGCATCGCTTCCAGAATCGCGGATTGGGTTTTGGGAGAAGCCCGGTTGATTTCATCTGCCAGGACCAGATTGGCAAACAGCGGCCCCTCCTGAAAAACAAACTGCCTTCCGGTGGCGGTTTCCTGAAGGATAGGATTTCCGGTGATGTCTCCAGGCAGCAAATCGGGAGTAAACTGAATTCTCTTATTCTTAAGCTGCAGCGTTTTGGCGAGTCCCTTGACCAGTTCGGTTTTGCCCAGCCCCGGCAGCCCCTCCAGCAGAATGTGTCCACGCGCTAGCAAGCCAGTTACCACCAAATCAATGAGGACTTCCTGACCAAAAATAACCTGGTTGAGGGCCGAAGTTAGTTTTCGGACCGCTTCGGCATGAATCGCAATTTCCTTTTCATCTAGAGGCATGGCCTAATTGAACATGGTCATGTGCCTTGATGCAAAGCAAAAGAAGACGCAACTTTCTTTTATAAACGAATAGATTAAAGGTTGATTTTTTTGAAAAAAGGCCAATAATGCCGCCCCTTCTCATTAGGAAGGCAGTAAGACGAAAGAAAACGGAGATGGTTAAGATCAGATTAAGAAGAGAAGGGACCAAAAATCGTCCTTATTACAAAGTGGTTGTATGTGACAATCGCGCCCGCCGTGACGGAGACTTCATTGAGCAGGTGGGAATGTACGATCCGATGACCAAAGACGCAGTGTATTCCATTGATCTTGAGAAAGTCGACAAATGGATTGGAAATGGAGCCCAGCCGACTGACACCGTGAAAAGTTTGATCAAAAAAGCCCGCAAAGTTGCACAGGCTTAGGCAAACAGTCATTAACAGATTTTCATCACACCGGGTATTGCCTCGTCAATCCCGGTTTTTTGTGGTTGCGAATCGGGTCTCTGCGGATTCTATTATATCAGTTATGCAGGCTGAACTCGCCATCCAGGAATATCTCGAATATGTGATCGCTCAGTTGATCAAACATCCCGAAGACGCCGGGGTACTGCACAGCGAGCGGGGAGATCGGCACATCTATAAAATCAGGCTCCATCCAGAAGATGCCGGTCGAGTCATCGGCAGAAATGGAAAAACCATAGGAGCCGTCCGCAGCCTGGCCATAGCCGCTGCCCAAAAATGCCAGATCCGAGTTGATATTGAACTCGAGTCCGAGGATTAAAACACTCTTCTTTTTGACCGATCAGACGAAAATCCACTTCAGGATTGGCAGCCCTAATCAAGATCTCTTCCGCCAAGAAACTATTTAAAGAATTGATTGACATTTCTTGATTATCGTCTTTGATTAATTTTAAGACCCTCCGATGAGGATCAAATTGTTTCAAATAAATCGCTGATACGACCGTGAGTGCTAATGGGTAAACGGTTGATTTCTGCCGAAATAAGTGATACCTAACTCTGCTCGACTGACCATGAAAATTTTTGCTATCAAAACTTCGCTGATTTTAGGGCTGGCGATCTCGATGTTATCTGTCACACAGAGTAAGGCCGAAGGGCTTTTCGGGCGGAAGAAAAAATCCGAAACACCAATCAACGCGGATTTGTTCCCCGAAGCCACCCAGCCGAGACACTTGACCTCATCTTCACCCTCTGCTCCTTCTGAAAGCACGATCTTTAAAGATGGCCAGCCTCAACAAGTAAAAGAGACATCTTACGTCATCAAAGATGGAATGAAGATCGAAAAAACCGAGAAGAAAAGCTCGGGATTGTTCGGCAGGAAAAAATCAGAGGAACGCGAAACTCCCAAACCTTCTCCCAGTGGAGAGGTACCCAGTTTTGACCTCGCCACCCAGCCTCCGCAGACAGAAGCGTCTGCACCCTCCAGGAAGACGGCTCCCGTTTCGGTCACTGAACCAGCGCCAATTGCTACCGCGCCCGCATTGCCAACCGGCAAAAAAGAAAGGAAATTCGGACTTCCCAATCTTACAGTTCCCTCGCTTCCCAAATTTCGCAAAGAAGATGCCCCCATCGATACCTCCAGAGCAGAGGTATTGGTCAACAATGGGAACGGAACTCTTGTGCCCTCAGGCACAGTCACAACCGGTGATTACAAAGTTAAGCCGCAGACGGAGCCTGTAACCAAGCCAGGCCCTGTGACCCCTCCAAAGACCGAGGGAGGGTCAATTGTTTATAATTCATGGGATGATGTAAGCGCCCGTAAGATCAGTGCCGCAGATCAAATTGTCGGTGAAATGAAATCTCAGGAGGCAGCTCATCGCCGCAAGATTGAGGAAGCCAGGCGCCTGCATGAGGAACAGATCAAGAAAGCCGAGGCCGATGCCAGGATTCGCGCTATCATGCAGGGAGCGATGGTCCCCCCACAAGGAGGGATCTAGTTTTTTCAGTAGAGGAATCCGGGAGGATTTCTCAGCAAGCCAAGATAAAGTGTTTGCATCTCTTCATATTCCCCGCCCGGCTCTGCAGGCGTTGTTGATTAAAACACCGGGATTGCTCCACCAGCCTGTGGTGGTTTTGGACCAACCAAAGAAAACAACCACCTCAAAGCGGGATCAAGGCAAGTTTCGCGTGGTAGAAGTGTCCAGTGAAGCCATCGAATTCGGCATTCACCAGGGAATGACCGCAGTTCAGGCTCAGGCACGCTGTGATAATCTTTTACTCCTGAACCGGTCTCCCAAAGCTGAAGCAGCCCTGACGGAAGCCCTGTTGGAATGCGCCAGTCAGTTTACTCCAGATTTTGAAAATACCCAGAGCGGGACCTGCCTGCTCGACATCGGTGGCGTTGCGGCAGTTGAGCGGGAAGCCATCCAGATCGCTCAACAACTCCATGAACGAATCTCTGAAATGGGATATTGCCCCCAGGTAGGGGTGGCCACCAACCCCGATCTGGCACTGCTCGCAGCCCGGGCTTGCGATTTAGTTTCCAGAAGTGAATCTGGCATAATGGTCCTTCATCCAGGCGATCTAGATCGAGTTCTCCCCCCGCTTCCGGTTTCCCTGCTGAATCTCACGCCTGAAATGGTAGACCTACTTGAACTTTGGGGAATCCGGACACTGGGTGAATTCTCCCGACTTAACCGGGCTGATTTGGTGGCGAGACTTGGGCAGGATGCGGGGAAACTCTGGGATCAGTCAACCGGAAAAGCCCGGCGACTCCTCAGGCTGTTTCGCCCAGCCGTTGATTTCTCGGCTGCAATCGATTTGGAATATGAGGAGACAACCCTCGCGCCCCTCGTTGTTTTGCTACAGCGGCTTCTGGACACCGTTGCATCGCGCCTGCAGGCCGCCTACCTCGTGGCCGCCCGGTTATCCCTCCGCCTCACCCTGGCTGATGGAAGTCTCTACCAGCGCGTTTTCCGGATTCCCGAGCCCTGTACGGATGTCGAAAAGCTTCTTGGGATCATCCAAGTCCACCTCGCAGAATTCGAAGCCCGGGCTCCAGTTACGGGAATCCTACTCCGGGCCATTCCGGCACGCCCTGGCAAACACCAATTTGATCTCTTTGCCGCCGGCGTAAAAGATCCCAATCGCCTCTCAGAAACGCTGGGGCGAGTTGAAGCCTTGCTGGGGAGCGAAAGATTTGGGATACCCCGTATGCGCCCCACCCATCGCCCGGACAGCTTTGAGATGCGACCCGTTCAACCAGGCCATTCCATCACTCTATCACTCCATAACTCCATCACTCCAATCATGAACCGCCTCCCGATGCGCCTGTATCGCCCCCGGCGGCACGTTCAGGTCCGCAGAGGAATCCGTGAGGTTTTCCCAGCTAAGCCTCGATTAAACAGGGTACAGTCGACCATTCAACAGGGTATAATGGAGACTCAGGCAAGCCTGCGGACATTGTATCCGGTGATTTTAAAGGAAAAATTCTTGCTTGCCGGGGACCTTTTTCCATCTCCGGTAATTGGTGGGAAAAACTCACTTATTGGCGGCGCGAAGAGTGGGACATCCAGCACGAAAATGGGAAGATCTATCGACTCGTTAAAGAGAAGGAAGATTGGTTTATCGAGGCAGTAGGATAAAATGGTCGGGGTGACAGGATTCGAACCTGCGACCTCGTCGTCCCGAACGACGCGCGCTACCAAGCTGCGCTACACCCCGAACTCTGCATGGATTTTGAAAGTAATATATTGTCTTCTCTTGTCTGATTTCAAATTCAAAATTCCGATTTGGCAGCTTGAAAGAACCCGGTGGCTTTTTGAAGTGTCTCCTTCCATTCGGCCTCGGGATTGGAATCAGCAACGATTCCGGCACCTACATTAAAAACCATTTTTTTACCATCACAGACCGCCGTGCGGATGACAATGTTAAACAGGCTCTCCCCATTAAAACCAAAGCAGCCCAGAGAGCCAGTGTAAAGCCCCCTCGGAACCACTTCCAATTCAGCGATAATTTCTTGGGCGCGCTTTTTCGGCGCACCAGTGATGCTGCCACCAGGGAAACAAGCCGCCAGCGCATCGATATGATCAACATCCACCCGGAGAAAACCTTGCACCGTGGACACCAAGTGGAAGACCTGGGCAAATCGCTCCAGCTTCAACAGCTCAGTGGCTTCGACCGTTCCAAAATCACAGATCTGTCCGAGGTCGTTGCGTTCCAAATCCGTAATCATGATCAATTCCGCAATTTCCTTGGGAGAAGTGATGAGATCATAAGCAGATTTTTCGTCCCTTTCCCGGTCCCGAAACCGCGGGCGGGTGCCTTTGATGGGGCGAGTCTCGATGCTTCGCCCGCTGATTCGCAAAAACTGCTCAGGTGAAGCAGAGAGGATGGTTTTTCCCGCGATCATAAAGAAACCAGAAAACGGAGCCGGTGACACTTCGCGGAATTTCCGGTAAAGAGCCAGGTTCTCTACCGGAGTTCCCCTCCAATCAGCCTCAAAACGATGAGTTAAATTCACCTGATAAATATCTCCCTTTGCGATGTAATCGATGGCCTTCGCAACCTGGGAACTATACTCGTTCTGATCCAGTGAGCCCCTAAATTCGATGGATTGATTAAAGAACGGCAACTGTTGCAAGGCCCCGTTTTGGCAATACCGGCTCAGGGTTCCCACTTCCACCCATTGCCGGGATCTGTAGTTATAAATGAGCATCTCGGGATACACCCCAAAATAGAATTCGCCGCAATACTCGATCCCTCCGATCAATCCGCCTAGAGGAAATCCCACATCCAGGGTCGCGGTTTCATTTTCCCTCAGCACCTTCCGCAAACACTCACGGTCCTCTAGTTTGAAAATATTTCCAGTTAAGACCCGTTCGGGAAGAGCGGCTATGATTGCGCAACTTTGTCCAGAGGCGGGTTCAGTTTGATCTGCCGTAGAGGTATCGAGAAAAACTAGGCCGGGAAGATGAGCCAAACCTGCAACCATTTCCATTGGCGAAAAATGGGAGGATAAGGTGCGGACTTTTCGTTTCGTTGCGGATTCTAACATGGAAGAGAGGACCAAATTACCCACCATCCCCGCCTCAGCAAGTGGATGGAGCCCATTCTTAAGGAAAATAATCACTAAAAAGAACTTGATAAATTGAATTATTTATTGAAATGATAAATAATTATGTATATTTAAGTAATATTAGGTTTAAGTTCAGTTGTCATAGAAATTTGGTTTAGCCAAGTGACAAATGAGTTACGAATTTAAATGACAAACTCCAACTGAGAGGATAGGAACTTGCAAAGATGTCGGAAATCAATTTAACAGACAACCGTGGTCGGGATGCGATCGTGAACGCTGAGAGCGTCACGATCCCGCATGAGTTCCGCTGGATGGACCGGGATCAACTACAGGTGGTTTCCCGGAAGATTCTCCGTTCGACCGTTGAAAACGATATAGACAGACTGATCAAGGAAGTCGGCAACCTTGATATAGCTGAAGAGAAATTGATACACCATGACCCTGAAGTTAATATAGAAACATTTGGCCGATTCCTTACAGAAACATCAAGAGCCTATACGGATCCAGATGGTGAAATCGTTCATCATCTTTCCCGCTGGGAAGTGATCTATACGCCAGACGGTCAGGTAAAGGAACGCCGTGCCCTGGATTTGGAAGAGCCGAATGTTGCGGCGGAAGTGCCTCTGACCTGGTCCGGCAAGAAGATGAAAAAAAATGAAGTATGCCGCCGTTTCGTCTTTTCAGGCAAGATGCAAATCCAGCATATTAATGGCCTTACCTTTGACTTTCTCTATCAGATGGCTAAGGAGCTGAGTGACAGTGACAGTTTGATGCTTCTTGGTGCCGGTGCGAAGGGTGGAAAACCTTTGGTTTTCCGGCGGGGTGGGTTGAGTTACCGGGGGTTTCTGGAAGGCAGGGTCGAAGGCAACCGCTACGCATTGATTCTTCACCTTTCCAATATGGAATTACGCAAACCTCGGGAACAGGAGGGAAGTAATTGATCCGATTTTATTACCATGCTCGATAAATCAAGAGTTGATTTTAAAATAGGTGGTTATGGAGTGGCGCCAGGAGTCGCGCTTCAAGACTCGATGTGGCTTCCGCAAGTACAGGCCTATCGCCGTCATCTCGGAGCAAGGATGGTGGCCTATGACAAATCAAATGCTGCGAGGAAAATCCCAGGAGGGAAATTCTATATCAGCCGGAAAATTGATGGCGAATTTAATGTACTTATTTATCGGGAGGGTGAGGCTCTGATCGTAAATCCGGGCGGAACGGTGCGCATCGGACTTCCAGTTTTGAGTGAAGCGATCATCTCTCTGAAAGAAGCCGGAGTGAAATCTGCCCTGATCCCCGGCGAACTTCACGTGCATCGCAAAGACGGGAAGCGGGCCAGGGTTCACGATGTCTCTCGCTTTGCCCGCAAGCCTCAAAACCAGGAACAGGTCGACAGCCTGTGTTTTGCTCCCTTCGACATCATGGCAATCGATGGTGTTGAATGGACCGAGGATTACACCGAAGCATGGAAATGGCTTTCCAAAACATTCGGAGGGACTGTTCGAGTCCGTCCCGTCGAAACAGAATTGGGCGAGGGTGCCAAAGCCGTCCAGAAACTCTTTGAAAAATGGGTTGAGCAGGAGGAGGGAGAGGGTGTTGTCGCTCGCAGTGATTTACAGGGCTGGTATAAAGTTAAACCCCGTCATACTCTGGATGTCTGTGTGATCGGTTTCGCCGAGGGGACGGACGACCGTGCCGGGATGCTTCATGACATGCTTCTGGGGATTTATCGGCTCGACGGAAGCGTCCAGGTTTTGGGCCGGGTTGGTGGAGGCTTTACTGATGATCAGCGTCGTGATTTCCTATCGGATCTTCGCGACATGGTGGTAGATAGTGAATATGCCGAAATCAACTCCGACCGGGTGGCTTATGAAATGGTGCGCCCCAGTTGGGTGGTTGAAATCTCCTGTCTCGATTTGATCTCGACCACAACTCGGGGAGCCTCAATTGATCGCATGGTTCTGGAATGGGAACCGAAGGGCGGACCGTCCGGAAAAGGAGTCTGGAAAACAGTCCGGAGACTCCCCCTGTGCAGTGTAATCTCACCGCAGTTTGTCCGGATCAGGGAAGACAAAAATCCAGGAATTGAAGGTTGCCGTTTTTCCCAGATTACCGATTTAGTAGAGATCGAAATGGCCGAAGCCACTTCCGAAGATCTTCAGCTGCCAAAATCGATAGTCCTGAAGCGGGAAGTTAGGGTCAAAGAACTCAAAGGAAAAAAAATGGTTCGCAAACTGCTAATGTGGAAAACCAACAAAGAGGACGTCACCCGGGGAGAATTTCCCGCCTATGTGGTGCACCTGACCGACTTCAGCCCCAATCGCAAAGACCCTTTGGACCGCGAAATTCGGGTCAGCGATTCACTTCCGCAAATCGAAGAACTTTACCAAACCTTGTTCGATATATCTTTTGTAAAGGGCTGGAACAGCCCCGAAGAAAGTGCTATTGAGCCTGTCTCCAAAACAGCAACGAAAAAGCCCGCACCGAAAAAGGAAGTTCCTTTGGAGGTCAAGGAGCCCGTTGAGGTGGAAGTAGACCAACCAACTAATAATAAAATAACAAAGGCTAAAAAAGCCACAAAAAAGATAGATATGGCAACAACAAAGAAAACCGCAACGAAGAAGGCTGCACCAGTAAAAAAAGTAGCAACCAAAAAAGAAGCCCCGAAAAAAGCTGAAGCTCCTGCCAAGGCTGCTCCTGCCAAGGCTGCCACCAAAAAAGTAGCAACCAAAAAGGTGGCAACCAAAAAGGCTGCCACCAAAAAGGTTGCCACCAAAAAGAAAGCCTAATCCAAACTACAATCTTCGAAATAACCCGTAGTGGTAACTTGCAGTCACCGGCATGCTGGGGATTATGTCCCCGGCTCCGATGATTGAAGTTGCTACTACGGCTTTTTTTTGCCAGGACTTTTTCCATGATCTGCGTGACTCGCCTCCGTTTCGGTGCTAAGATCACTATTAAATGGCCTGCCATGAAAAAATTTGGTTAAAACGAGCCTCCCAACTGGCCTTAAAGGTCAATTTGGGTTGGTTTTATCAAAAAATTACCCCGATTTTGATTGGTGGCGGCTTCCTCTTTGCTACCGTCATCCTGTGCCTGCGCACTTTAAGTCCGCAACCACTGGCCTATCATGGGATCGCAAGCGCCAGTATGGTCGCATTATTGACGGGCGGACTGGTGGCCTATTTATGTTCCCGCAAACATTTTATCACTCAAGAGGATGGTCTAGTCAGAATCGATGATCATCTCTCGTTGAATAACTCACTCACTGTCGCGGGGCAGGGTGTTGGCAACTGGCCGGAGCTACCATCGGAAAGGAAAGGCCGACAAAAAGGGGGAATCACATGGAATATACCGAATCTGGTCTGGCCGTTGGTGACTACGTTGCTCTTAATTGCTGCTTCTGTTTTGGTCCCTGTTCCAAACCTTCAGGCCCGGACTCAAAATTTGCCACCCAATGAACCCGGTCCCTGGAAACAAATGGAAGGCTGGCTCGCCGAATTGGAGGAGGAAAACCTAATTGATGAAAAATCCCTCGACGATGCCCGTGAAAAAATCGCGGAACTTCGCAATCAGCCAGAAGACGAATGGTTCAGCCACAGCAGTATGGAGGCGACGGATTCCGTACGGGATGCTCTAGGGAAAGATCTCCAGGATGCCCATCGCGATTTGCAAACTCTGGAGCGGAACCTGGCAGCCCTGCAAGATTTCGGCGGAAAAATGAGCGATGAGGCTCGCGAAATGTTGATGAAAGAGTACGACGATGCTCTGAAAGACCTTGGCCTTAACAACATGAACCTCAACGAATCTCTGATGAAGCAACTCAAGGAAATGGACATCTCCCAGTTGACTCAAGAGCAAATGAAACAGCTCTCCCAGGAGCAAATCCAGAAACTTCGAGAGAAGCTAAAAAATGGCTGCACCTGACTGGGCGGTCTGGAGGGGCTTTCCGGTTCGGAAAGCGAAAGCATGGAAGAAATGATGGAGCGCCTTGGGATGGGGAGAGGTGGAATTTCGCGTGGCCGGGGAGATGCCCCCATGTTCTATGGTGATGAACAGAACTTGAAAACTAATCGGATTGAAGGTGTCTCGGGAACTGATCTTGAGCGTGTGGTTCCAACGGATGTTCTAGGTATCGGCCAGACCAAACACGACGATGAGCAGAAGCCGTCCCTGCGCCAGGATGGAGGCTCCTTAGCCAAAGATGCTGCAGGAGGAGACGCGGTGTGGCGTGAAAGTCTCACTCCCGGTGAAAAAGCCCTCTTAAAAAGGTATTTCAAATAGATGCCCGAGGGCTGGCAGGTTGTCGGTTATTTGATAATCTCCCCTGACAATTTGTTTTTTTACGTCATAGTCTCGCACCTCAAATTTTCGATTTATGAGCGATTCATCCAATGTCCTGCCTGCAACTAAAGTCTTGTCCGAAGACTTGGAAATCAAAGATGCCAGAATTATTTTTGATGCAGTGTGGGGGGACTTGGAGATAGAAATCGGACACGAAAATCTGCGTTTTCCCAAAGAAATCATCCTCCTCGGCGGTGCCCCTGGGGCCGGGAAAGGTACCAACACGGAATTTATCATGCAGGCCCGTGGATTTACCTGCCCGCCTGTGGTTGTAAGTTCGTTGCTCAACACCCCGGAAATGAGAAAACTCATCGACGAAGGCCGGATGGTCGGGGACCGCGAAGTTGTCGCACTACTTTTCCGGGAGATTCTGAAAGAAGACTATCGGGATGGAGCAATTCTGGATGGTTTTCCCCGCACCAAGGTCCAGGTCGAGTGTCTCCGGCTACTCGTCGATAAGATCAATGAGTTACACCGCGAGTTTCATGATTCTTACCTAGCTGTTCATTTCCGCAAACCCACCATCCATGCTATGGTGCTTTTTGTAGAAGAGGGCACCAGTATCGAGCGCCAGCTCAAAAGAGGGCTCGATATCAAAAAACACAACGAAAAAGTACTGGAGACAGGTATAGGTGAGTTAATAGAGCTGCGTGCAACCGATTTGGATGTCGCCGCAGCCCAGCATCGTTATCGAGTATTTAAAGAAAAAACCTGGGACGCACTCCAGTCGCTGCGTTCGCAATTTTTCTACCACTTTATCAACGCGGAGGGTGATATAGCCGAGGTCGAAAAAAATATTTACAAGGAGCTGCAATACCAGAGTTCCTTGGAACTTGATTCCCGGACTTTTGACCGACTTCGAAAGATCCCCCTAGCTAGTGAAATCGTGGTTCACGCCCGACAAGAATTGGTTAAAAGGCTCGATAGCTATGAGTTGGAGCACCGTGAATTGTTTACCCAGGTGGTTGAAATTATTCAGAATAACTTTATGCCGATTGTTACCCGCCATGCGATTTCAGGGCAATCAGTGGTAAGTTCGATTGACAAGATTTTTTCAAATCCCCTGGCTTTGGCAATGCTAATCGATATTTTCTCCGAGCGGGGATACCATGCTCGGGTCGATAAAATGCTTGAGCAGATCCCCAAGCGATTTAACCGTTGGAACGGCGAGATCGAGTGCCGCGATCAGTGGGTTTATCGAATCCACGTTTTTTTCGAGGGCTCAAACATCCGGCGCGGACACTAATTACGACACCTGACTACTTTTTAGCTATGATCGTCTTTGAGGTGGCCGATGCTGTTCCTTTTTTGTTGGTTGCAGCCGGAGTTTCGGTGGTATGCCAAAATGCGGCACCATTCACATCCCAGCTTTGAGCGACCCAGTAGTTTTCAAAGGGTGCTGGCTTTACCGTGACTTCCATTGCCTGAGCGTTGGCAGGAGTCTTCGCTTCGGTTGTTTCGCCAGCCAAGCTGAAATCAGCAAGTATGGCGAGCGCAAAAGCAACAACGATGAAAGATTTGATTCTCATGATTTGTGTTTTGTATGGAAATTTCTAGCTATAGAAGTCTTCTTATTTTATGGTAATTATGGAAATTATCAATCACTAATTTACAGAATTTTTCATTTCTTTTCTATCAATTTTGCGAAGCCGCTCCAGACTGCGGCTAACCTAAAGAAAGGCTCGGATCGTAACCGAGATCCGGCGGCCCTGGTATCTAACAAAACGTGGAATCTCATGAGTCCAGGCACGATTTGTCTCCCAGGGTATGATGATAAAATCCCCGTGTTTCAAAATGATGTCATGCAACACCCTGGCCCCGCAGCCATAGGGTCGCATCCGGAAAACACGTTCTTCGCCGAGAGAAATAGTGATAATTCGAGTGCCGGGAATCAAACCTTTTTCGCTGTCGCGATGTTTGCCGTGGTAATGTCCTTCTTTCCCATCGTGCCAATTGATCAGGATACCGTTGTGGCGGGGATCGATTTCAGCGATTGACCAATCGAGAAAGCGTTTGATTTCGGGAGGCGCAGCTTTGGCAACGGCAGTCTGGTTTGAATAGGGATAGTCCTTTTCATAGGCCTGAACCCACCTCGGCATATTGACGCGACGACCGTGGATCATCGCCTCAGTATAGGTGGTGGGGTGGATCTCCCATAATCGCTTAAAACTAGGCCCTTCTGGGTCGTCTGGAACAAGACTCACGGGAACCCGACCACAGATGATTTCACAACCATCCAAAAACGTGGTTTTCTCGTACTGTTCCATCGCAGCAGCCAATGGGCATCTATAGTGATCGTTCAGAGCCGTCAGATTTACCGGCGGGAGCGTCTTTTTCGATTGTGATGGTCAGCTCCTTGGCATCGCCAACAAACCATTTCTGGACATATAGGGTTCCGATAATCGGAGGTGTACCTTCTTCCGTGATTTCTTTGTAGCGGACACTGTGCTTGACTTCTTTCTCGATCTCAAATTTTACGGTTTTTGCCATGCTCCATTCTTATCCTTGTCTTTTTCGGAATTCAATGGGAATGAGCAGGATTATCGGTTGATCCAGTTGGCTGGGAAAGGGCGTAACAGCGGGCAAAGTCTTTGGGGAAATGGATCTGGTTGGCGTAAAAATAGCGAATCAATTGGCCATGGTGCTGGGCCTCATGCTCCAACAAGTCGATGAGGATACTGACTCGCTGATCATTCATTTCGTGGCGGGACAGGCTATCCATCAACCCTGTCCGTGATCGCTCAAGAGCGGAATGGATGGCAATCAGGTCCCTGGTTTCACCATTGGTCAAACTACAGGAAAAACCCTGCCATCCCGAAAATTCAAAGGCTTTCCGGTAGCTTTCCCGTGCCCCCACGATGCACCAAAATTGACTGCCAATACAATTCGATTTTAAGTTCCCCAGGCGGCATGCCAGTTGCGCCTCGTTTAACACTTCAGCAAGCTGCCCTGTTAGGGTCAGGGACTTGGACAATCGGTTTATCAAAATGGAATCCATACAAGTATCGATTTCCCTCAAGACTCCCCAATCAAATTTGAATAGAAATCCTTCCACAGTGGCAAGGTGATATAAAGGATCAAGAGTCCGAAAATCAAAACGGCGAGCACGTTGTTCAGCCACCTTTTCTTTACTAGAAATCCGATCAAAAATGTAAATCCTGCGATGATCCGGAGATAGATTTGGGGATCATGAAAACTTTCCTTCCTGATATCCATTCCCTGGGAAATTCCTATCACGCAGAGCACGATCCAGAACAGGTAGAACGGTCGACAATGATCCTCGAAAAGGTCTCTCATCGAAAGCTTTTCCTCGCCCGTGGGATATTGTAGGCGCGGGCAGAGCAGCGCCGTTGAGCAATAGAGACAGAGGGGAATCAAAAGCATTCGAATGAAAATCCAGAAATCGATCCCGCCTTTGATCAACGTGGTCTTTAACTCCCACATATCCCACCAATAGTAGACTTGGAAAAGAAACATCGAAAGCAGGAAAAGTCCGTGGGTCCAGGAGGCAGCCCCGTTCTTCCGGTGAAAGAGAAAGTCGCCGGCGAAGTTGACCAATTTCCCGATCGAAAGACCGAGGATCACGCCGATCAACACGATGAGAAAATCGATTCTATCTGCGTCGTTGATCGACACTGCCATTTCCGAACTGGTTTGAGCGAGCCACATGGTGAAAAATATCGTTTTATGATTGGTTTAGCCATCAACACTTACCGCTCCCTGGCGAACAGCAATTGGGTGCTTCAGTTGTTGTATCGTAGCTCACTCCTTTGGTATCCCGGGCGGGCCGGATTCTGATGGTACTGCAGTCAAAATCCAGCGCTTTGACCAGCGGGATCTCTTCCCGGGGAGTGATGAATTCAAAATAGGCGGAGTACGGCTCTTTCTGGAACATTTGGAAGGTTTTGTCGCAAACTGCGAAGCGATACCCGCGCTCCAGGGTGTTTCCATCGTCATCTATGACTTTCTTAAAAGGCCCTTTGTAAATCACCGACTGTTTCCTTTCCAGGCTGCCCCCGGCTCTTCCCTTGTATGCGACTACCGTCATGCTGCGGAATTCGATACCTTTAACGGTTTGCCAGGGATTAACATCTAGCTTGAGGATGGTGATTCCGTAAAATCCGGCGTCATCAAAAGCCTGGAGAAACTCCTGCTCGCCAAATGCTCCAGAAATACATCCGCTCCAGAGGTTCAGATCCGTCTGTAACTCTTCGGGTACTTCTTCATCACAAACGATATCGGAAATCACGGCGCGTCCACCCACCTTCAAAACCCGGTGAATTTCTTCAAACATCTGGCGGCGATTTTTTTTTGATACCAAGTTGAGCACGCAATTGGAAACCACCACATCGATGCTGTCGTCTTCCACCAACGGAGCGTTTCCTCGCAGGTGGTCGGCCAACTCCTCGGCCTCGACAAAGCTGTTGGCACCTATGATGGGGGCGGCCTTCAGTTCTTCTTCGAGCAACTCCAGATTGAGGCTTAGATCCTGAATTCTGCCCTTACGAAACTCAACGTTGTGATAGCCGATTGCCGCGCCCACGACCGGGGCATTTCTCCGGGCCACTTCCAACATATTATCCGTCATGTCGATACCGATGACCCTGCCTTTTGGCCCAACGACTTGGCTGGCGATAAAGCAGATTTTTCCGGTGCCGCTGCCGAGATCCAGCACGGTTTCGCCGGACTTCACATGTTTGCTGGGATCTCCACAGCCGTAGTCGCGCTCAATCACTTCGGTGGGGATCACTTTCAGATACTGGGGATCATAATCAATCGGACAACACAGCGCAGCCTCTTGCGCGTGGGCACTGGCAGCATATCGTTCTTTAACAGCGGATTCAGTTTTCATTTGGCAAAAGTGGATCAAATTCAGGACAAAGCTCCTCCACACGAACTTCCCTCCCCGGCCGTGCAGCCGAAGCAGTGGTCTCCGGTTAGGATAGGTCGACTTGTGAATTCTGCCACATCGATATCCCAGAGGTGCCGGGAGTTTTTACCCCTGTCAATCTGCGGCATCTTCAGCATCTGATTAAAATCGCAGTCGTAGACTTCACCGGTCCAACTGACGTTGATGGTGTTGCGACACATCAGACCATTGATGGTTGCCGGGTTGAAGCTATGGCGTAGCAGATCCATATAGTCAGCCAGTTGATCTTGACGCTTCAAATAACTCGCAAACCGGGCAATCGGCATATTGGCGATGCAATAAAGCGCGTTAAAATCGATCCCAAAGTGTTTTTTCATCTCCAACCTATAATCGGCCTCCAACTCCTTCTGGTCAGGAGGAAGAAAGGCTCCACCCGGGTTATAAACGAAGTTCAGGATCAAATTTGGATCGCGACCGTAACCCAGATTATTAAGCCGTTGAAAGGCGGCGATACTGCGGTCAAAAACCCCGTCTCCCCGCTGGGCATTGACATTTTCCGGGGCATAACAAGGCATGCTCGCGATGATCTCGACCTGATGCTGCGCCAGAAATTCCGGCACCCATTCGAAGCCGGGCTCATCAATAATTGTGGCATTGAGACGATCCAAGACCCGCCGGGGCTGGTCAAAACTCCGCACCGTCGCAATGATCCGCCGAAAATCGGGAATCATCTCGGGAGTCCCACCAGTGAGATCCAGAGTCGGGATATCGGTGTTTTCAAACCAGTTTAAAATCTTGTCCACCGTTTCGCTGGTCATGATTTCCCTTCGATGAGGCCCAGCGTTAACGTGGCAGTGCACGCAGGTCAGATTGCAGACTTTCCCGACATTCAACTGGAGAATTTCCGGACGGGAACGCGCCAACTCTTGACCAGAGGCGGCGATGAATCGATCAAAATCGCTGTAAACGGCTGAAACCATAGAGAAGTGAAATCTGCCAAATAATTGGTCTTTGGCGACCAAAAAGACGTTATGTTGATGGTGCGGGGCGCGGTGCCCTGCCAAGTCGAAGCATGAAAGAATCATCCCAAATGAAAGATAAATCTCTTCAGGAGATCCGGTTTGCCGTGTTTGGAGCGAAAAGTTCCGGCAAAACCACCATGCTGGCGGCCTATTTTGGCAGTCAGCAGACCGATGCCTTTTGCCGGGAGCATGGTTACTATTTCTCTGCCGACTCCACGCAGGACGGGACCGAGCTGCTCGCTCAGTTCCATCGCCTTGAGGACGGGGTTTTCCCTCCCTCCAGTTCCGATCACCATGAATATGTCTTTTCCTTTTTCGTCGACGGGCTGACGGAACCCTCCTTCAAAATTCGGTGGCTGGATTATCCGGGAGGTTGGTGGGATCGCGAACCAAAAGACACCGAAGAAAAGGCTGATCGCGACGCCGCACTGCACAGTCTGCTAAATTGCCACGCCTGTATTTTTCTGCTCGATGGCGAGAAATATGTGAACGAAGGCATCACCTATGTTCGAACCGCTCTGGATCAATTCCGCAACGAAGGGAGGAAAATCCAGCAGGCCTTTGCCGATTTGAAGGCGACCTCGGAGTGGCCGCAAAACTGGATAATCGGTATTTCGAAGGCCGATCTTCTACCGCCGAAAGTCAGCGCCGAAGATATCTCAAAAGAAATCCTCAAAGGCGCTCACGACTCGATCAATGGCCTTTCAAAAATCCTGAACGACGCCTCACTCGGGCACAAGATCATCCTCCTCGCCTCGGTAAAGACGAAGCGGAACAAAATCGTCGACCCGTCGAATCACATCGGTTTTACAGTTTTGGCACCCGCCGTTTTGTTGGGGAGCCTCCAGCAAGTCCACGAAAAGATGTCTGAGGGCAAAAATATGGATGCCGCCAGCCGGTTTTTCGAAGGGATTAGAAAAGTATTTAATTTCATCGACAAGCTGGATGACTTTTTACCGGAAAAATACCAGGTGATTTCGATACTTTTGGATGCCATCCAGATCGACGAAATCCTTAGTAATCGGTCCGATTACTACCGGAAAAGACAGGAAAAAGCGGTGCGAAAGAAGTTGACTCTCGAAGCCGGAATTGAAGCTCTAAAGGCGCAGATCACTTCAGACGAAGCCCGTCAAGTCTATCATCAACCCTTCAAGCACCATTCCCGAATCGATGAGTAAAGTCAGCATCCCTGCGGGCGAAATTCTATGGCGCACCCGGGGGCGGAACTGGGAGTATTGTTTCCTTCTGACCCCAGGAATTGATCGCGGGAGTTGGTGGCGCTTCTATCGCGAAGTCAAGGCGGAGCTAAACCTGTCGCCATCAGGTGACCAGGCGGTTGGCAAGATAAAAGACCGGGCTGGGAATGAGCATATCTACCTGGCCTCGATCTATCTGGACTCAAAATTGATCGATGCAGCCGGTCGCGAGACCGAGCAGTTTGTGGTCTGGTTCCCAACCCATGGCAACTTCCCGGAGGCGGGAGTGCCGGAAAACCTCGCCCGCGCATGGTCAGGTCATTTTGCATCGATCATCAACTCCAAAGAACTGACCAATCTCACCGATCACGATGAAGCAGGGGCTGACACCATCTTCAAGAGCCTTTTGGAGAAAACCAGCGTAAATGATGCCGAAATATCGACACCCATCTCATCGAACTATCGGATGATCGATGTTTACCATCAGCTCGACGGTGATCTGGTACTGGTTCGGAAGAAAAAGCGCACCATCATCACTCCCGTGATCCTTCTCTTTGTCTTCGGGACCCTCCTCACTTATTTTCTGATGATGTATTTCGGGAATTAACCAACTGTTCCAAACTCTCATTTAATCGCTCGATGTCCTCCCGGCGATGAGCGGCGGAAATGGTTACCCGGAGTCGCGCGGTCCCCCGGGGCACGGTGGGAAAGCGAATCGCCGGCACCAAAAATCCACGCACCCTCAGAAACTGGGCGGCATTCAGGGCCTCCTCGTTATCACCGATCACGACAGGGAGGATGGCGCTCGTAGCACGGGTTTCCATACCAATTGTACCCTGTTGAATCGGCGATTGTACCCTGTTGAATCGCCGGCTGGAAGCCACCGCTACGTTGATCCGTTCCCAGAGTTTTTCACGCAGCAGATCCCCTTTTGAGCTGGTGATCAGATCGAGCGAGGCAGAGATGGTTTCCGCCAGGGCCGGAGCGGGCGCGGTCGAGTAGATAAAACTTCTTGCCCGATTAATCATCAAATCGATCCAGGCCCGGCTCGCACAGAGGTAGCCGCCACTCAGGCCAATGGCCTTGCTGAAGGTACCCATTTGGAAATCGATCCGGCCTTCCAATCCCAGCTCAGCCGCCAGTCCCCGCCCCCCCGGACCGATCACGCCGAGGGCGTGGGCTTCGTCGACCATCAGCAGCGCCCCAGCCTCCCCCACCAGATCGCAGATCTCCCTGAGTGGGGCGCGGTCGCCATCCATGCTGAAAACCGATTCGGTGATGACGAGAACCCGGCTTTTGGGAGATTTCTTTCCGGCTGCCCATTTCAGAAGAGAAGCGAGCTTGTTCAGGTCATTATGAGGAAAAACCCGCATCACCGCACCACTTAATCTCGCCCCATCAATCAACGAAGCATGGCAAAGTTTGTCGAGGATGATGATGTCGTCTTTCCCCACGATCGCCGGAATCGAGCCCGTCGCAGTCGCAAATCCCGAGGAAAACGTAAGCCCGGCGGGTGTCCTTTTTAACTCAGCGATCCGCTCCTCCAGTTCGACATGAGCCGCCATGGTTCCACAGATGAGTCGCGAAGCGCCCGAACCCACCCCATATTTCCCGATTGCCTCCTGATAAATTCTCTTTAAATCTTCCGAATTCGCCAGGCCGAGGTAATCGTTTGACGAAAAATTAATCAATCGTTCTGACCCGATCGCGATTTCCACTGTAGCGGAAGATGCCAAATCTTCCGCCCGATCTGGACCTGCCAGGATGCGAAGCTCCCGCCGCAGACCAGCGGCAGCGAGGTCGTCCAGTTCCTGTTGTGGGTCGCGCATGGAGTTGATAGTTCTCGATCCTACCGTTATTTCTGCGGTTCAAAACGGCGTAAGCCAGTAAGTAAGTCAATAAGACCAATCATAACCACCCGATCAAGTTCGAGAAGCCGGGCGAGGGGGCTGGATGAACGTGCACTTCGCTGATTGAGAAATGGCACCCAAACACAAGTATCAACGATAACCAGAGGGCTCATCGACAATTATTTGTCCTCAGCCGCCTGGATTTGATTCAGTGCTTCAGGGGTGAACTCAATTTCCTCTTCAGATTCGATTAAGTTCATTCGCTTCCGATATCGAATATATTCATCGGTCGCCTTGCGGAGCGCGGCACTTGGATCGGATTGCCGGGTATGACGTGTGAGAAATTCAATCTCTTCCGGGGCCAGTTCAATTTCGGTAATCATAAAAAAGAGTGGGAATGTGATGGGAAAGTTCTTACTGAATCACCTTCCGCTTGTTTTTCGACTGCGCAAAGAGATTCAGAATCGATTTGGGGGTGGATTCGGAAAACAGGGACTGACAAGGGACTGACAAATTATTGCGCAGTCCAACGGCAGCGAGGTCGTCCAGTTCCTGTTGTGGGTCGCGCATGTTAGTTAATGGTTTTAGTTGATGGTTGATAGAAGTTCCAAGAGATCAAGAAATCCACTGACTCTCAACTCCAATCTATCAACTACTTGCGGCCCACGTCGAAGCCGCCCAATCTCACGCTTGGATCTCGGAATCGCCGCTTCGCCCTCGCAATCGCCGCGTCGGGTCCCGCAATCGCCGCTTCGGGCCTCGCAATCGCCGCTTCGGGTCTCGCAATCGCCGCTTCGGGTCTCGCAATCGCCGCTTCGGGTCTCGCAATCGCGTCTCAGGCCTTCGCAATCGCCGCTTCGGGTCTCGCAATCGCGTCTCAGGCCTTCGCAATCGCGTCTCAGGCCTTCGCAATCGCGTCTCAGGCCTTCGCAATCGCCGCTTCGGGCATCGCAATCGCGTCTCAGGCCTTCGCAATTGCATTTCAGAGTTTTCGGCAAAAATCGTTCTAATTCAACAACCCATATAACAAAAATACCGATTTTAACCAGGTAAAGAAACTAAAAAGGCACCGCTTCGTGTTTTCACACGCCAAGCCCCAATAAGGGAGGGATTCCGTAGCTCAGCCCGGGGTTGGCGATAGCCTACCCCGGGCTGAGCTACGGAGTAACCCGCCCGAACCCTGAGAAGGGTTCCGTAATAGTCGGGTCGCCCTTTCGTAAGCCCTTCAGGCTTGGTTTGCTTTTTGTTTATTTAATCCTGTCGCAACCCCGCACTAAGTTGCGGAATCCCTCCGATCTGGACATCGTGGAGATGAACAAAGACATTGCCTTAGCCCGACAATTGCCGCAAATCGAGGCGAAGGCGGAAAAGGTTGCTGATCTGGTGCGCTGCAGCCTGATCGCAACGATGAGCGACGCCTTCGCGGAATCCCGCAAGATATACCGGGTGGGAAAGGCCAAGGGCCAGACCCCGGCCAACGCCGCATTTTTGGAAGCCTACGGTGAGCATTTTGGTCGCGGCCCGCAGGAGCCAACGACGCCGACGACCTGAAAAGCAGTAGAGGCTAATCGACTCGCGAGTAATCCTCGAAGGGAGGGGCGTTTTGCGGCTGCCCACAGGGGCTGGTTTGACCCTACTCTGTGTAACCAGACCGATGGCTCGAATAACAGGTGCTTACGGGTAGAGGGGAGGTTACCCTCTACCGGCACCACAGGCCCTTTTTGAAAGCGAAATTGAGCAGATTTACTGGCTTTTTTTTGATAACGAGGCTGCCTCGATTATGAGACTGAAGAAGGCTTTGCTATCGTTTTAGATGTGGGCTACTCGCCATTAATACTTCCTAGCTTCCGCCTTGGGTCTCGCAACTTAGGCTCATCGGTGCAGACAATCTCCGCATGGGAGAAGTTGTCAGTGCGTGAGTATAAAAATCGCAGAGAGGATTCAACTTGCATGGAGTTGTAATAAAGTATGTTATCGGCACACGCTGCCTCTGCCGTCATCCCGTCAACATTCGCCATCTCACGGTGGTGATTGCGCTCGAACATGACAAGCAAAACGTCGTGGGCGAGGGGGAATGCAATCTCAATTCCTGGTGACGCAATGCCAATGTGCGTTATTAGGGTATCGTGAACGTGCGGTCGGACACCAATAGGATGGTCGGAAGTGAAAAAGTGGCCATGACCAGATGAACGAAGAAAACACCAAATGTGGTTCGCAAAAATCTTCTGATAGTGACGGATTGTGTTGTGCTGTAGTATAGAATTAATATGAAAGCCTTTGCTGTTCCAGTTTTTCGGATCGGCAGGAATTGGCGGTGAACAATTGGCAAGTTCCTTATCGGTGGCACCGCGCTGCTTCAGCTGGGCGATAATCCCCAGCATAATTTGTTCTTCATCGAGACGCTCACTTGGCGTTCTCATCATTTGAAGCGCAATCATCTCGCTGACTGTTGAGCGAATGTAGGCTGTGACTCCTGGCGCAATCCCAGCTCGAACCCTATTCACCAGTAGCTTAACAACTGCACTCCAGCGGCGCTCGGCGGCAGCCAGGCAATTCTCTAAATATTGCGCCTGTCCGGTGGCCTTCGCAAGATCTGGATCGTCGTAGAAGTAGCCATCACAAGCTACATTCTCCGTCGATGCCGGGAACGTGCGGGCATGTTCCTTGTCGTAAACCCAAACCTTCTCTGCCGAGTCGGCGAAGTGTCGTAGTAAGAATTGAGGCACGAAGTGCTGCTTCCTGGTCATCTGGCCCATGATTAGTTGGTTTGGTGAACAGTTTGATTCTAGATGGAAAGGCGTATCTCAGTGGACTGGAAACTCAAGGAATTCTCAGAAATGCATCTTGTCTCTGTCCGGCAAGCTTTCAACAAAAAAATTACCTAGAGTGTTGCACCCTTCCGCAGCAAGACTGAGCGCTCAAACAAAAGGGCTTCCAAAAGCAATTTTCGATAACTTTTGCCGGGGAAATCCTACGGGGTGGGCGCCAATTTTAATTTCCCCTTATGAAACAAAAAAACGGATTTTTGTAATCAAATCGATTAGGATTCGATTCATAGGGGAAAGCATCTTATTATGAAGCCATCACACCCAATTTATCTCGCTGCTATTCTCACGTCCGTTTTTACGGCGTGTTTTGCCGGGCCTATTTTATTCTCACAAGACTGGGCACCGGGAGAAGAGGAGGTGCACAACCAATATAAAGAACTCAATGCAGCCGGTAAGTATGCTGAGGCCATTCCTCCAGCACTGAAATGCCTCGCCATCTGCGAAGAGCACTTTGGTCCCGATCACAGCGCTACTGCCGCCAGCCTCAATAATTTGGCAGCGCTTTACCGGGTAATGGGTAACTACGCACAGGCAGAGCCTCTCCACCAGCGCGCCTTGCGGATCCGCGAAAAGCAGCTTGGCCCCGATCACCCCGATACCGCCACCAGCCTTAGCAACCTGGCAGGTCTCTACGCGGATATGGCGAACTACGCCCAGGCAGAACCCCTCTACCAGCGCGCCCTGCGTATCAACGAAATGCGGCTTGGCCCCGATCACCCCGAAACCGCTGTCAGCCTCAACAACCTGGCAGCACTCTACCATAAAGTGGGCAACCACGCCCAGGCAGAACCCCTCTACCAGCGCGCCCTGCGTATCGACGAAAAACAGCTTGGCCCCGATCACCCCGATACCGCCATCAGCATTGGCAACCTGGCAAGTCTCTACGCGGATATGGCGAACTACGCCCAAGCGGAACTCTTCTACCAGCGTGGCCTGGAGATCCGCGAAAAGCAGCTCGGTCCCGACCACCCCGATACTGCACTCAGTCTCAGCAATCTGGCAGTATTCTACGAGGCCATTGGCAACTACGGCCAGGCAGAGCCCCTCTACCAACGATCCCTGCAGATCCGCGAGAAGCAGCTCGGACCCGATCACCCCGATACTGCCGTCTCTCTCAACAACCTGGCAGCGCTCCACGACACCTTGGGGAACTACGCTTTGGCAGAACCCCTCTACCAGCGGTCTCTGAAGATCCTCGAAAAGCAGCTTGGCCCCAATCACCCCAATACCGCCACCAGTCTCAACAACCTAGCGTATCTCTACCATAAAATGAGAAACTACGCCCAGGCAGAACCCCTCCACCAACGCGCCCTCCGGATCCGCGAAAAGCAGCTTGGGCCCGATCACCCCGATACTGCCATGAGCCTTAGCAACCTGGCACGTCTTTTCCAGGACATTGGCAACTATGTTCAGGCAGAACCCCTCTTCCAGCGCGACCTGCGGATCTGCGAAAAGCAGCTTGGTTCTGAACACCCTACTACCGCCGGCAGCCTCAAAAACCTGGCGTTTCTCTACCAAGCCATGGGCAACCGGCAGGCTGGTCTCGATTACGCCAGGTCAACCGCCAAAGTGGAGACCAGGCACTTGGAGCATATGCTTTCCTTCACCAACGAAAGTGAGCGCTTTGCCTTTCAGCGCACCCTCAAACCATACGATCTCCCGGCCACTCTCGAAGACGGTTTGGAATCAGCCAATGCGGTGCTGCGGTACAAGGGCATCATCCTGGAAAGCCTCTTGGAGGATCGCCGCGCCGCAAGCGCCTCACGTGATCCAGCTTTGATAAAGGATCAAACCCGAATCAGGGATCTAAAAGTCCGCTTGAAGCCGATGCTGATGGGCGGCCAGAGCGGCGGGCTCAAACCGGACGAAATCCTGGAGCTTCAGAAGCAGTTGATGGAGGCGGAAAAGTCTTTGGCCCGCTCCGTCAACGGTTTGGGCAGCGTGCGGCAGTCCATGGCCGTCACGGTGCAGGATGTCACTTCGGCCCTTCCCAGGGACATGGCCCTGGTCGAGTATTTCCGGTATAATCGCTACCTGGGAAAAGACCAGAGGGAATTCAATTACGGGGCTGTGGTGATCCGCCGGGGCAGCGAACCAGCCTTTGTGCGCTGCGGAAGTGCTGAGCTGATCGAGGCGGCGGTCACAGCCTACCGGGAAGCCATCGAACAAGTTGCCATCGGATCGGTTGACGAAGCCACCATCAAAACGAAAAGCCGGGAACTTCATGGGCTGCTTATCGCAAAACTGGTCCCGCACCTGAGCGGCATCAACCAACTGACGATCTGCCCCGATGGCATCCTTCATTTTCTCCCCTTTGCCACCCTGTTGGATGAGCGAGATCGCTTTCTCGCGGAGACCACTTTCCTCTACCACGTAGCGAGCGGCCGGGACCTTATCTCCAAGCGGGGGCGGAGCGTCCCGCATTCCCCTGCCTTTGTGGCGGGGAATGCCCTTTTTACCTGCGAAACTGGTCCCGGAGGGACTTTGGCTGCAAACGCAGATCCAGGAGCGTCCTCGCTGCTAGCCTCACTTCGCTCCGGACTGGGTGCGGAGATGTCCGCAATCAAACTGCTCCCCCTGCCGGGAACGCTCCTGGAAACGAAAAACGTGGCGGAAGCTTTGAATACCCGCACAGGCTCCATCAGTGCCACCGGTGCCCAGGTCTCGGAATCCGTTCTCCGCAGTCTCAAATCTCCTTCGATCCTCCACTTGGCGACCCACGGATTCTTTTTGACGGATGCGGAAGGGCCTGCGGAGAAGGACAAAGGCATGTCCCCGGCCCCGGCCCGGCCAACGGGTCCACCGATGAAGAACCCCATGCACCGCAGTGGCCTTGCCCTGAGCGGAGCGCAAAACACTCTGGACGCCTGGGCTCGTGGGGAGATTCCCGATCCGAATAACGATGGCCTGCTACTTGCCGCCGAGGTGGCGGAACTCAATCTGGATGGCACCGAACTGGTCACCCTGAGCGCCTGCAAGACCGCCCTGGGAGACATTGTTTCCGGGGAGGGTATTCTCGGGATGCGGCGGGCGTTCGCCATGGCCGGTGCCCGCAATGTCCTAATGACACTCTGGGAC
Source organism: Verrucomicrobiales bacterium (assembly GCA_041742015.1). Classification (GTDB taxonomy): domain Bacteria; phylum Verrucomicrobiota; class Verrucomicrobiia; order Verrucomicrobiales; family DEV007; genus Arctic95D-9. Next base: position 25,257 of record JBGSJM010000216.1, read on the forward strand.
ATTGCTGATGAGCCAACCGCCGGTTTCATGAAGGACTTTTACCAGCTCTTCGGGAAAAATCGCAACACTCCGCAGGCACTCAGTGCGATGCAGCGGGATTGGTTGGTCCGCCTCCGCAAAGAGGAAGATCTGGGCATCGCCGTCTATCTCGCCGGCCCGTTTGTCATGACCGCACAGGCGAAGCGATTGGATAACCCAACTCACTGACCATGAATAGGCACGGATCCAAGGTCTCACGAAAAAGAAACAAAGGAATTAGCCTCAATATAAAAATAGCGCAGGGAAACGCCGCAATCCCACTTTTTAAAAGCGTTCCAGCCGCACCTTTATTTGGAGCTAGGAGTTCTTCTCCCCGAGCCTCCTTCGCAGTTCTTAAGTCCAAAAGGAAATACCTACGGTACTACATTCACTCCGATCAGCCCGAAGAGCGGGGTCGCCGCGAGAAGGTGCTTGTCGTTGGAGTGAATCTCTGCGAATCCATTCTCGGAGGCGGTTGCGAGATGGAGGGCATCAGCAGCGCGGAGGTAAGTATTGGCTGGGGCAGTGGCGAAGACGTTTTCGATGCGGTCGATGATGGTGTCGGAGAGAGAAAGCAAGGAAATCGTATCTGAAGCGACGTCGGCATTAAACTGGGCAAAGACGCTCCGCAGGATGTTGTGCGTGGCGAGGCCTTCGCGGACTTTCCGGAAACCGATGGAATAAAACTCAGCCCGGCCATGCTGGGAGCACACGATCTGTCCGGCTTTGGTTGCCAGGGCTTGAACCTCTGCGGAGCCAGGCTCAATCCAGTGAAGTTTGCCCAGATAAGCCGCGTCAAAAAATAATTGCTTCATCGGGCATCACGTTCCTCAGAGATTCCGATGGCACAGTCTGTGTCGGAGTCCAGAGCGCCAGACTTCAGCAACGCCTCGTATTCTGGCAGTAGCTTCCGATTGGCCCACTTTGATTGTGAGGTGTTCGCAGAGGGCTCATTCTCTTCCTTGGCGAGGGCCGATTCGATAAGGTAGATCGCCTCCTGCGTAACCGAACGTCTGTGGGTCGCAGCAATCTGCCGCAGCCTGGCGTGAAGATCTTCCGGGAAGGATTCGATGACAAGTGTCGCCATGGTGCTTCAAATGTAGTAAAATACTTCCTTTTCGCAACTCGATCTTTCCACAACAAGATAAACCAATCCTAACCACCCGATCAAGTTTGAGAAGCCGAGCGAGGGGGCTGGATGAACGTCCCCTTCGCTGATTGAGAAATGGCCCAATCAACTACTTGCGGCGTTTACCGGAGTTTAAAAAATTGCGGGCCAGCAAGATATCAACCGATTTTTGGAGGATGTTATCCTCGGGCAGGACCGCGTCCCACTCCGTTTTGCGACCATTGTGTTTGGCTACAAAATAGTCCAGCTCTGGATCAGTACCGGCGACGAGGGCCGCCTCATTCATCCGGGGGCGATCCTTGCGGAAGAGATACTTGGCGAGGACACTTTCTGACCCCTGCGGACCACCATCCGGGAGGGCAAGCGTTGTCGTTGCTTTAAAAATGGCGTGTTTCCCTGCCAAATTCTGGGTGGACGGGAGGTCCGGGGTGATGCCTTTTTGGAAAATCGAACTTTCGTCCTCCAAAATCACCTCCGCAACAGCGAAACGAAGAATGCGGTCCTCCCCGACTGGCACATCCCGGTATTCCACCGTCAACCCCTTGGTTTTCTCCCCGATCACCAGACTGTTGTTTTTCCGTTGCAGCACTGCGCCGATGATTTCACCCACATTTCCGGTTTCCTGATCCACGAGCACCACGATTTCCCTGCCCCAGGAGACCTCGTTTGGCTTGGATGGGAAAAGGGTGGGGCGCTCATTTCCGGGGTTCCGGATTTTGAAAAGCAACTCATTGGGTGGACGGAATCGGCCTAGAATCTCCGCTGCGATCCCAAAATCCGCCTGCGGTTGCGGGGAACGAAGATCGAGAATCAGGGTCTGGATTTTTTCTTCGTCCCGAAATTCGGTGATGACTTGATCAAAGGAGGAAAGCTCGTCTTTGGTGAATTTCCCGAAACGAATGTAGCCGATCGCTTCACTGATCCTTGTGGAGTAAAATGCATAGGAAGAATTTCGAGCTGAGCGGGAAGCTTCGGTCAAAAGCATCGCTCCGAAGTCCAGGCGCTCCAGCAATCCCTGGATCGCCGCCCGGTTTAACTCCAGATAATCGAGTTCCTCGTTTTTGATATACTCCGAGCGGAGCAGGCGGAAGGCCTCCTGGAGATTGGCTTGATTAAGCCCATCAACCAGCGTTTCGAGACTGTACCCTGTTGTGTCAGTGACTGTACCCTGTTGAATTGGCTTTTCAGCGACGGCGGTGGTTGCTGCGGTGAGTGGTTTATCAGCGACTGGTGCTACCTTGGGTTCCGCCGCAGAAGGGGGCACCGGAGCCTTTTCATCCGCCCAAAGAGACAGAGAACAAAGGAAACACGCAATAAAACGATAGAAGGACCGCATGTTGGTGATCTTAATGCCACCCTCACAGAATTGCCACATAAACTACGGTTGACTTAAGTCGAAACAGATCAGGCGCTGTTCCATTTCATTTTGATTGATGAAGAGGCGGCCATTGCTAACCACCGGTGGAGCCCAGGTCTCCGGCGCGTAAAACAATCTGCCCTTCGAGAGGATCCTGTAGCCTTCGGGACTGAGATCAAGATGAAGCAACGATCCGTTTTCGCTGAGACATAAGAAAGTGCCCTGCAGGTGGATCATGTGCCCGTGACCGAGGCTGATCGGGATGTCGCGCCCCTGCCAGGGAATCGTGGTTTTGAAAAAACCCTCGTTCCAAAATGGGCGCCCGGTTGAGGCATCAACCCCAATCATAAGACCGCCGTTCCCGAAAATGCCATAGAGAAAACCGTCGTGGTAAATCGGGGTTTGAAACTGGCAGCCGAGATCCTGAGATGTCCAGAGAACCCGTGATCGGAAATCCGAATCATAACTCAACATGACCCCACCCAGACCATAATCCTCGGTGATAAAGATGCGGTTGGGCCCACAGGCCACTGGAGAGGCAGCGTTGACACTCGCAAAATTCGTGGACCGCCACGCAAAGGAATCATCCACTTTTCCGTTGGTCGGGTCGATGCAGAGCAGCCCGCCGTGAGGGGGCTTTGTTTTGCCACCGGCAAAGACAAACAGCCGGTCGACACCATTGATTTTTGTCACAATGGGTGAGGCATAACTTCCGTTCCACTGGTGGTTGGTCCGCCAGATTTCTTCCCCGGTTTTTTTATTCAGAGCCACCACACAGGCACCCTCCGCGCCCCCGTGGACAATGAGTTTATCCTGGTAAGGCAACGGGCACGAGCCCTGGCCAAAGAAAAAGGGCGCTTCGCCGAATTTCTCCGTGAGCTGCATTTTCCAGAGGATTTTGCCGGTCTTCAGCTCCATCGCATGCAGGTCGGAGTCATTGCCCAGGGAATAAACGGTTTTGGTTTCGAGATCTACCACCGGGCTGGATCTCGGCATGTCGGTGATCCCGTAGGATTGATCGATCTTAATGGGATAACGAACTTCCCACTGCGATTTCCCAGTTTTGGCATCCAGACAGGTGATCACTTCGTCATTGCCCACGAGATGCATCAGCACCACCAGGTCATCGACCACGACTGGACCGGCATGGCCTTTGCCCTTGGGAAATTCCCAGAGTTTTTTGGGGCCTTCTTCGGGAAAATTGAGATTTAGCCCGGTTTCCGCGCTATGGAGGTTCAAATTGAGCCCCAGGAAATGCGGCCAGTCAGCAGCACGCGCCAATTCAGCCCCGGAGATGGAGCAGAGACAGAAAACAAGAAGTCGGATTTTGTGAGACATCGGGATTACAGTAATCGGGAATTGGTCTTTGGGACCAATTTTTTGCGCCATACCACTGATAACAACGTCCCGAATGCGGAGGAATTGGAAGATAAACAACCAACAGATCACCACCGTTTGGTTACCCCTAATCGGAACTGCCGTGATTCATAGGGATGGATATGACGATCCTCTATGGCGGGTTGTCCTTGCAACTGCGATTCGTAGAAATACTCGATGTCATTGTCATCTGAATCAAAGAGATTGATCACTTCCAGGGACACCTCCCAGTTATCCGCGCTGCGATAGCCTAGACGGGTGTTGAACTGAAGGGCATCCTGAGATTCCACACTGCCGTCTCCATTGAGGGGCCGTGGCGAAAAGTAGCGGGCTCGCAACGCGGCGAATACTCCCTCTTCACGGCCAAAATTGACTCCGCCGGAAACGCTTACCGGAACGGAATTTTCGATCTTCTCTCCAGTTTCAATAAAGCGGGCTTCGGTCACGTTAAATTCGGTATCAAACTGAAGCCAGGGTTGCGGCTTCCAGTAGTTTGACCATTCAAATCCATAACGCTCGCTGGCGTCTCCCGCTTCGATCGTGCCTGCATCCCCAACATAAACGAGTTCGGAATCGCTGTGCAGGTGCCAGACCGCTGCGGTTGAGGTCAGGTTCTCAATCGACGAATTGCGAATCCCAAATTCCGCCCCCCTGGTCCGAACCAAACCGGGAGCGGGGGAAAGAGGATCTCCGCTGTCAGGATCAACCGAAATGACCACTCCCCGGGCGTCGTTGCTGTGAAAACCCAGTCCGCCATTGAGGTAAAATTCGGTGTCATTCCAGGGGCCAAGAACGATGCCAGCCTTGGGACTGATGATGCCGTCCCACTTTTCGCCGGAGTTTTCCGGCAGGGATCTGGCATCGACATCAAAATGAAAGAGATCAGCCCGGAGCCCGGTTTCCGTTCTCAGCCAGTCGTTCCAGATGATTTTGGCGTTTCCGTGAGTCGAAAAGCTGGCTTCGTAAATATCATCCTCCCGAACCGTGGAAACACGCTGCCGGGCCGAGGTCTTGTGCAGCCCGATGTCTTCAATCCAATCGTGATGAGTCCCCGCGCCCAGCGTAAGGGTCGTATCCCGGTCGAAAATCTGCAGGGTGTCGAAGGTGTGCTCGATACTGGCCCCGGCGAAGCGGCGATGATCCACCTGGTTGAACTGATCGCCATTAACCGGATCATCCAGAAAGTAAGTAAAATTTGAAAACAGATTCAAGTCATAGGAGCCAGCATATACGGAGCCAGAGGTCACTCCGTCATCGCCACTGGTTCGGAAATCAGCGGAAAGACTGTAGCGAGATGTCTCGCCTCCGTTTGTGGGATCGACAAACCCAAAACGGTCAAGAAGACCACTCTGAACTGCCCCTTGTGGAATCTGATCGGTCCCATTCCAGGAGGAATCAAAACCCATCGCGGTGATCGAGAAAAAGTCCGCCTCATCTCCTTCAAAATATCGGAAAAAGCCGTTTACCCGGTTTAATTCATCGGGGTTCACCCAGGGGCCATCGTTATAATTGTACTCCAGGGCATAAGTGGCTACGCCGTCCCCGGCTGCAACCGAATCGGCCAACAGTCCACGATAATAATTGTCGGTTCCAATCGAGAAATTGGCGATTCCTTCGGGTAGTTCACGATAGAGGCGAAAGCGGGCCGCTCCTGCCGTGCTAAAATCGCCAAATTGCGAAAAGTAGGGCCCCTTCACATATTCCAACTCCTCAACCAGTTCGGGAATCAGGAAATTGATGTCGGCATAACCCTGACCATGAGCGTGGGATCGATTGTTGACCGGCATGTTATCCACAAATATCGCAAAGTCGGTGCCGTGATCGAGGTTATAGCCACGCAGGAAATACTGGTTTGCCTTTCCGCCGCCGCTGTGTTGAGTCACGATCAATCCCGGAACCACTTCGAGCAGTTCCCCACGGCGCAGAAAAGGACGATCCATCAGCTCCTCTCCACTGGCCCGCCCGGCGGATGCGGTTGGCGCGATCCCGATCAGGTCGATCTGCTTGCCCGGTGCCACATTGGCATCAAGCGTCGAAACCACTGGCGAAGAAACGCCAGTGACTTGCCGGATCGGGGCCTGGACTGGACTTGGCTGGGAAGCTCTCACCACCGTTTCGGAAAGACTACTGGCTGAAGGTGCATTGTCATTAAGTCTTACCTCGGGATCTGGAGCCGGTGTCGGGGGGGGCGTCGGGACTGGTACAGACTCTCCGACCGGAGCCGGTATAACTGGAGCCGGAGTTGGTGCAGCATCCTGGCTAGAACCGAGGAGCGGGAACAAGACAAAAAAACAACATACAAATTGGTTCAAAAAAGTTCTCATCCCAATTTGAAACGAAATCTTTTGTTTCACCCCACAGATTTACGGGTTCTTTTTAAAAAAAAATCGCGCCACGGCGATTTCTGTAGAAGATTATTCTAAAATTCCGATCAACTTTTCAGCGAGAATCTTGCGGGCCCTGTAAAATCTTATCGCTTCTCTTGCCAAAACATTCTCCGGCCAACCCATCTATCTCGGAGATGCCGAGTTCCGGTTTCCGTAGGGCATTGGCGATAAACTCCTGCAGAATTGGCGGGTTCCGCCTGCACTAGGGCTAGAAGAGTTTGTTTCGTCTGTTCACGAGTTGTGCTTTTTATAATCAGATCATTAAATAAACGAACTTTATTAACCAACTCGTGATCGCCGAAATGTTTAAATACTAAAACCTTACCAAGCCCCCCCATCATGCATTCACCTCTTCGATTCACATTCGGTATCCAAACTTGGTCGAGATGTACCAACTAAATCATAGCGGCTCACGACGAGATCAAGGAAATGATGTGCTGTATCATAAAGGTAAACAAGATCAGACTCTGCTTGTTCGAGCGAGTAATTCTGCTGTTTGTGGTGGGCGAAGTCGTGCCTAAGCTGATCAAGACTCTTTATACGATCAGCACTGTAAGTGTAGTTTATAACGTGGGATGTCGTAATTTTGCATTTAAGCAGGCGTGCTAGGATGTCGATTTTGTCAATAAGACTCTTATTCCGAAATGTCTCAAAATATTCGTCCAGTTTTACTCCAACGGCGTGTTCTATACCGTTTTCTAGAACATTTGATATTTCAATGGATTTCTTACCGATTAGTGACAACCAAGTCTCAGTGTCGCAGAGACGAGTTAAATTCAGTAGCTTTTCGATTAAGTCCTCAATAAAAGAGTGGGCAAAGACAAGCCCACTGATTGCGACATAGGACATGATACAGGAGAGTTGACCCTCTGTATTTTTGATTGAACACGTAAAATAGGAATCATCATGGGGGCTTAACTCCGATCCTGCAAAGAATTTAGCATAATTGGGATTCAGCAACTGCGTTTGAAGTTTTTCAGCGTCATCTATCGCAATTGTTTCATATGAATGAGAGACAGCTCGCCTGATGTAATGCAACTTTAACACATTGGAGTACTCTGTGAAAATTTGAGTCGCTAATTCAGAGACTCGGTACGATGCCTCAATTCTGTTGTGGAAGTGTTCAAGCATAATTTGAAAACGAATTACAAGAACCACTGCGCTCCTGGATGGCATCTGCTTCGGGGCGCAGACTTGCGGGATCGCTAAGGAAGCCGCCGCCACAGTCGAGCGTGGGAAACCGCCAGACTTTCTTGGGCTGGGGATCCTCGGGAAAGCGGGCGACGAAGTGTTCGGCTGCCTTGCGCATAACCTCCGATAGCGAGCAATCCTGGCGGTCAGCAATGTCTTTGAGCCGCTGGTAGAGAGGCTCTGGAAACTGGATTTGGGTGCGTATCATGATGGATTTTATACATCTGGGGAGGCAGGGTGTCAAACTGCCCACACAGTGTCGAAAAACCGAGAACCTGGGTGCGCGGGGACAGACTCTATTCGGTGTCAGGCGAGGTTTGCCTTCCATGTCAGAAATTGGAGACCGACAGAAACCGGTCCCATGTCCGGCTTCTGTCAGATCCCGGCAAGAAAACAACACTTCGCCCTACACCCCCATCGCACGGGTGAGCGGGATGGAAAAGGTCTGCCGGATGGGCGGGTGGCTTCGGCGGTGGCAGGCCAGATGGCCTCGGCGGCGTGCTGGACGGCGGCGCGGCGGGTATTGATGATGTGGAGAAGGCCGTCGCGGTCTCATTTTTGTAAAAATAGGGCTTCGCGGTAGAGAATTAAGGCTTCGCGGTAGAAAATAATCTCAAAACGGTAGAAAATTTAGTGCTCGCGGTAGAAATTTCCGATTTCGCGGTAGGAAAATAGCGTTTCGCGGTAGAAGTTGACCTTTCTGCGGTAGAACACGATTTAAAAACAGTAGAAAAATTTGTATCCGCGGTAGAGAATGGCCCGTCGCGGTAGAAAAATGTCATTTCGCGGTAGAAAAATATCGTCTCGCGGTAGAAAAATATCGTCTCGCGGTAGAGAAATATCGTCTCGCGGTAGAGAAATATCGTCTCGCGGTAGAGAACGATTGTATCGCGGTAGAGAAGTGTCGTCCCGCAGTGGAGAAATAACGAGTCTCGGTAGGGGCAGATAGCGTCGCGCTGGGGAAAAATTATCCTGCGGTGGAGGACCGCGTGGAACGTAGCATGGGTTTTCTAACCCGTGAGGCGAATAAAGAAGAAAAAAGGGGGCACTCCCCACTGTGGCAAGCACGCTGTCTCGCCGGCCTTTTTTTCGGCTGCACGGGTATGAAAACCCGTGCTACATTACTCCAAAATTCCGCTTAATTTTTCAGCGAGAATCTTGCGGGCTCGGTAAAATCTTCCTTCCACCGCCCGGACCGATATTTTTAAAATAGCTGAGCACTCCTCCTGGGTTAATCCTTCGACTCCACAAAGAATCACCACCGCTCGAAACTTCTCCGGCAGGTCATCAATCGCCTGGAGAAGCTTTTCCCGGTCCCCCGCCCGCGCCGCCGCTTCGTCCGGTGCGGGGCGGTGACACAGACACTCCTGTCTGTGCCGGTCGGACTGGGAAAGCGGAGATGTCAGTTTCCCCTTCCGGGTTTCTTTCGACTTTAATCGATCCCGGCATTCATTTAAGGCAATGCTGTAGAGCCAGGTGGAAAATTTCCCCTCGGCCCGATACCGGGAAATCGCGAAATACGCATTTACAAAGGTGTCCTGAGTGGCTTCGCGAGCATCATCCACATCCGAAAGCCAGCGCAGACAAAAGCGAAAGATCAAATCCTGGTGCTGCGTGATCAATTCCGCAAAAGCCGCCTCATCACCCCTCACCGACCTGTGGACCAAATCAGCCTCCCCGGCAGACGACCGCCCCACCGACAAATCGGGTTCAGTAAGCGGAAAAAAACCGAAAAAATCGTCCAGATCAGCGGTAATGTCCATGAGTCAAACTTTGATAGGTCCATTCCAACAGCTTTTCACCCTGATCTGGGGAGAGATGCTGCTTCATCGCAAAAAAATGCTCCAGGGTGATCTCCTGGAGTCGGCCCTGAGCTGCGTGAAGCCGGATTCTTGATTCCTCGATTTTCGCCCGATCAGCGGGGTCTTCGCGAATCTGCCTGGCCAAAGCCAGCCCGGCATCTTTGATCTCATCCCGATAAGTTTTCTCCTGCTTTTCAAAAGCATGTTCGAGGGGGTGGAGGATCTGGTCCTGCTCCCTGGTGATTTGCAGATTATAATGAAGCCATTGATGCAGCGACTCTCCACCATTCCCGCTGCTGGTATCACCTCTCTGGGCCTCGCCAGGAGAAAAACGAGTCACTAGAAAAGCCACTCCCGCAGAAACCAGGACCGTTGTGATGCTCCAGAGCAGGGAATAGCGGGTCGGTTTCATGGTTTACTCCGGGATCACAAAATCAGAGTGGCCAAATTCTCTACTCACCGGCGGCACCAACTCTGATCGACCCGAAAAGGATAACCCGATCACCAGCGCCACGGTGATGGCAACCGCCGAAGCACCAATTAAAAAGCGACGATGCACGATGGCTGCCTGCCGCATCCGCCGCGCCGTCTCCATAACCGCTCCCGCAAATCCCTCGCTGAGACGGGGAGTTGCCTCATTGGCATAGTCCGAAAGCATCTTCTTGATCTGGGAATCTCTCACCGGAATAACCAAGACCAGTCCCAAAGGTTGTCAACGCTGGATTGTACCCTGTTTGATCGGCCATTGTACTCTGTTAAATAGCCCATGGTACCCTGTCCAATAAAAGCACATTCCAGACCTTGACGGAAGTCGCGTCGGACCTTAATCATCCCACACCATGCCTGTTGAAATTGAGCGGAAATTCCTGGTGACCAGCGATGAGTGGAGGACGGACTCGGTCGCTACGCCGATTGTTCAGGGTTTCTTGTCCCGCGATCCGGACCGGATTGTTCGTGTCCGGGTGCAGGGAGATCAGGCTTTTCTGACCGTAAAGGGCCGAGCAGCGGGTATCACTCGGACAGAGGTTGAGTTTGCCATCCCCATTGAAACCGGACGCGAACTTTTGCTACTTTGTCTGGCTCCATTGATCCAGAAGACTCGACACGAAGTGATCGTCGGCTCGCACAAATGGGAGGTGGATGAGTTCCACAGCGAAAATGCCGGGCTTGTCGTTGCTGAGATCGAGTTGGGGTCTGAGGACGAGGTATTTGAGAAGCCGGATTGGATCGGACTTGAGGTCTCCCACGATTACCGCTACACAAATTCCCATTTGTCGGAGCATCCCTTTTCTACCTGGAGCTAGACAGAATCTCCCTGGCCGCCCGGTTCCCGGAATCAACCGCGCCATTCATAAAACCACTCGAAACGACGCTGGTGTGTTCACCCGCGAAGAGAAGCGAGCCATCACATTCCGTAGCGGCGGCGGCTTTTGCGATCCAGAGGTACTGCCCCACGAGAGGACAACTGTAGCTACCTTCATTAAAGGGCATATTCGGCCAGTTCATAACCGCCTTGTTGTTGTCATGACTCGCTTTTATGCCGGGGAAAACCTGGTCTAGTTCATCCAGATAGGTCTTCATGGCATCTGCTGAGTATTTCACCCTGCGGGTAGCGCCCAACAAATTGGTGATGATCCCGCTTTTCCCTTCCTGGCCTCGGCTTGTTTCCCAAACATTCTGAAAGGTCGGTGCATCGCCAAACACGCTGCCGTTGAAAATTTCTGCTCCCTCCCTGGCGGGGGTGCGCCACACCTTTTCCGTGAAACCATACATGACTTTCACATTCATCCCGTAGGCCATTTCCTTGATGGCTTTCTTTTTGCCATCACTCAAAGGCAGGTCATAGATCCCCGCGACTTTACGGAGCTGGGTAAAGGGAAGGGACAGGATCACTTTGGACCAGGTGGAAGTTTTTGGTTCCTTTTTAGTTTCTGTGGTGATCGAGATCCCTTTCTCGGACTGGGTGATCGCCACGAGTCGTGCTCCCCGGTGAATGGTGATTTGGGTTTCCAGTAATTTCTCCAAAGCCTCCGGCACGCTGCCATTGCCACCTTTGATGCGAAGCGCTTCGTCGCTGTCTCCAAAAATTTTCAAACCCGCGCTGGTGTCCGGTTCGATAAAATCCACCAAATTCAAACAAGACATTTGGGCGGCCTCCAATCCGTATTCCGGTTCATAAGCAGCGATGATAAAGTCAATCACCCAGGGAGCCACCGTCTCGGAAGCCTTTTTCAGATAATCGGCCATCGAAATCTGGTCGAGTTCTGCGGCGTGGGCGGTGAAATTATCCTCGCTATCATACATCTTTTCGACATCAGCAGCGATAATCATCCCCAAAGGTTTAAACCCTTCGATGATGTCATGGTGTGAGTAATGTTTTCCACCGAAGAAGAACTTGTCGCCGCCTTTTTCGCCTTCCAGAAGGTTTTGGGTTTCCAAGCCGAGTTCTTTGGCCAGTGCGAGAATGGCCGCATGATTGGTGTCCACCAACTCGCCGCCCAACTCCACAAACATGCCTTCCTGGTTAAAATTACGTTTCGTAAACATCCTACCACCGACCCGGTCGGCGGCCTCAAACAAATGCACCTCGCGGCCCGCCGTCATCAATCGATAAGCAGCCGTCAGTCCAGCCGCACCACCACCCACAATCGCGATGGGTTCACCCTCGGCAGCCTGGACGCTGGATTCAGGCCATTGAAACACCGCCAGACCAGCGCTTGCGCCCGCCAACTGTAAAATCCGCCGCCGGCCAACGTGTCTTGCGGAGGAATCCTCGGGAAGCGATTCTTGCAGGAATTTGCGAACCTGACGTAACCATGGAGTGCGTGCGGATGTCATCATTGTGGGAATAATCGCGGTAACCGTAACCGAGCGAAAAAGGGACACAAGCAAAGATTGGTTATTTCAAGCTCCCGCCACGCCATGTTAGCCGGTTTTATGGAGCAGCCATTTTATCCGCCTCTTGAAATTTGCGGGAACACCTCTCAAGTTGGCTTTATGCTTTCGAAACTCCACTATTGTTGTGTTCTTCTATTTTGTCTGGTCTCAAGCGCCTCGGGCGAGGACTTTGTTTTGCGGAAAGCAGTTGAATGCACTCCCCGGGGCGGTTTACCGAACATTCGCAAAAAAATTGAAGCTGGCCAGACGCTCAAAGTCGCTTATTTGGGCGGCAGCATCACTGCGGCTCCGGGCTGGAGGATCAAATCCCGGGAATGGCTGGCGGCTCAATACCCGAAGGCGAAGTTCGAGGAAATCCATGCGGCGATTGGTGGAACGGGCTCCGATCTCGGGGTGTTCCGGCTGGAAAACGATGCTCTTCGGCACTCGCCCGACCTGCTTTTTGTTGAGTTTGCGGTCAATGATGGCGGAACCAATCCCAGCCAGATTCACAAGGCGATGGAAGGTATCGTGCGGCAAACCTGGCGGTCAAATCCCGAGATCGATATCTGCTATGTTTACACATTGACTGATAAAATGTTGCCGGATCTCAAAGCCGGTAATATGCCGAAAGCCGCAAGCGCCATGGAGGTGTTGGCGGATCACTACTCGATTCCCTCGATCCACTTTGGGGTCAAGGTTGCTGCAATGGAAACCGCCGGTGAACTCATCTTCAAAGCGCCCCAGCCCAAAAAAACGGCGGAGACAAAACCGTGGGTTTTCTCCAGTGACGGAGTTCATCCTTTGGTGGAAACGGGTCACCAAATCTATACCGACACCATCGCCCGCTCCTGGCCTGCGATCTGGGAAGCCGGTACCACTCCAGGACCGCACGTGATGCCCGATCCAGTGCGGAAAGACAACTGGGAAAAAGCCCGCCAGATCCCGATCACGGAATCGATGCTGAAAGGTTCCTGGACCAAACTGCCGGACGATGATCCGCTACTGCAGGTCTTTGCCAAAAATATGCCCCAGCTTTTCCGGGCAGATGCCCCGGATGCGGCGCTGGTTTTTGCGTTTGACGGAACCACTGCTGCGGTGTTTGACCTGCTCGGGCCGGATGGCGGCCAGCTCACGCTGCAGCTCGATCAGGACGCGCCAAGCACGGTCAATAAAATCGATGCCTACTGCACCTATTACCGGATGGCCAAAACGCAAATCGCCACCGACATCAATCCGGGGACTCATCAGGTCACCATCACACTGACCAACGGGAAAATCGACAAACGGAACATTTTGTTCGAGCAAAATCGAGAGTTTTTCGACAAAAACCCCGAAAAATTCGAAAAAAATCTCTGGTATGCCAGTTCCATTCTCGTGATTGGTGATGTCGTGAAGTGATTCAATTTTTTGATCGGGGCACGGGAAATGGCCTAAGGTTTTCTCCCGTTCCGGGTCATTTATGATCAGACCATATGAAAAACGTCTTTTTTTCGCGCCTGCTCCTCGTTTTACTCTTTTCAGTATCAGGTTTTGCCTTGTGCGCCGATGATCCGAAAGATAACGCTATGAAAAAGTCCCGTCAGGCTGCTTTGAAAAAGGTCGATGAAGCTGAGGAAAAAGGCCGACCAAAAACTGCCATCGAAGCCCTTGATCCGATTCTGGCCAGTGCCAAAGCGGAGGGCTACTACGCAGAAGCCGTCAAAGCCCTGGTCCGGAAAATCACCCTGGAAGGCCAGATCGAAGGACGCAAGGCCGAGGAAAAAATCGCCCGTCTCGAAGCGGAAATCCCAGGCTGGCCAAAGGACTCGCAGCCGATTCTGGAAACAGTTCTCGCCCACTGGTATTGGCAATTTTTCCAACAGAACCGGTGGCGGTTTCTGGAGCGCACTCAGACGGCGGAGGCTCCCGGCAAGGATATTTTGTCCTGGGATCTTTCCCGCATTCTCGCCGAAATAGACAAGCACTTTACGACCGCTCTCGCCTCGAAGGCGGTTCTCCAGACCGTCCCTATCGCTGATTACGATGATCTACTCGAAAAAGGAGCATTGCCCGACAGTTACCGCCCGACCCTGTATGACTTTATCGCTCATGAAGCGCTCAGTTTCTACTTCGCGGGCGAGCAGGCGGGCTCCAAAGCTCAGGATTCTTTTGATTTCTCCGCTGATACTCCTGCTTTTGGAACGATTGATGAGTTTCTCGCCTGGAATCCAGCAACCACGGATCTGGATTCGCCGAAATTAAAGGCCATTCGCCTCCTGCAAAGCCTCCTCGCCGCCAACAAAGGCGACAAAGATCAGGACGCCTATAGGGATGCCGACCTCGCCCGGATCAAGTTCGCCATGAACGCCGCCTACGGGCCGGACAAAGACGAGCGAGCCACTTTGGCTCTCGAAGCCTTTGCCAAAACCTGGGCTGACCATCCCATCTCCACCCGTGCCCGTGCTGACTGGGCCAATCTGGTGCGCAACGAAGGTGATCTGGTCAGGGCTCACCAGATCGCCAAACAGGGTGCAGATGCTTTTCCCAATACACTAGAAGGCAACCAGTGCCACAACCTCATCGCCGAAATCGAAGCCAAACAATCCAGCCTCACCACAGAGCGGGTCTGGAACGCTCCCTGGCCAAAGCTGCAGCTCCGCTACAAAAACGTGAGCGAAGCTCATTTCCGGATTTACCCTTACGTTTGGGAGGATCTGCTCAACGACAATCATTGGTCAGTCGAGCACCTTGCGGAAGAGGATGCGAAAAAGCTACTCAAAACCAAAGCCGCTGCGGAGTGGAGTGTCACTCTGCCCGTTACCGCCGATTACCAGGAACGCGAAGAGTCCATTGATGTCCCCAAAGATCTCAAGGCCGGTTTCTACTTCGTTTTCGCCTCCCACGATCAGGATTTCACCAGGGAAAAGGAGAATCGCACTTCTTCTGCGGCGGTCTGGGTCAGCGACCTGGCCCTCGTCACTCGCATCCAACTGTGGGACGGGGAGGTCGGGGGCTTTGTCTTAAACGCCATCACTGGCGAACCGCTCGCCGGGGCAGAGGTGAAAGGCTGGAAGCAGGGTCAAAACAATCAGCGGATCGCTTTGCAACCTGTCAAAACGGATGCGAACGGCCTTTTCCGATTCCCCGGGGTTGAAGAAGGAATCATCATAAAGGCAAGCCACGGGGGCCATCACGTCACCACCCTCCACGACGTCAGCAACTTCAGCCATCAACAGGAATTTCACGACCAGCACATCACTTATTTTTTTACCGACCGCTCCCTTTACCGCCCGGGCCAGACCATCAGCTACAAAGGTCTCTCCGTAAAAGTTAATCCCGAAAAAGATAACTACCAGGTCGAGAAAAACCTGGCGGTCGAAGTCGTCTTCTCTGATGTCAACGGTCAGGAGATCTCCCGCCAGAATCACCAGACCAATGAGTTCGGCTCGTTTCACGGCAGCTTCACCGCGCCACGGGACCGGCTGATGGGACAAATGATGATTTCCACCAATGGAAACACCCAGGGCAACACTTCCATCAATGTCGAGGAATACAAACGCCCCAAATTCAAAGTCACCCTCGACGCCCCGACCGATGCCCCCCGGGTGGAAGGTGCCGTCGAGCTGGTCGGCACCGCGACGACTTACAGCGGAGCCGCCGTGGATGGCGCAAAAGTGAAGTATCGCGTGGTCCGCGAGGTACGATATCCCAGTTGGTGGCACTGGTGTTTCTGGTGGCTCCCACCCCACCAGGGTGACAGCCAGGAAATCGAGCACGGCGAAACCAAAACCGGAGTGGATGGAAAATTCAAACTCACCTTCACCGCCCTACCGGACCGCTCCGTTCCCGCCGAAGACGAACCCTCTTTTTACTACACCATCCACGCTGACGTGACCGACCCCGCTGGTGAAACCCGCTCCAGTTCCCGAACTGTGACAGTCGGTTACACCGCCCTCCAGGCTTCACTTTCTGCAAATGACTGGCAGGTGAAGAACGAGCCGGTGAAAATAGATTTATCTACTTTGACCCTGGATGGGGAAGGCCAAGTCGCCCAGGGAACCATCAAGGTCCATCGCCTGGACGAGCCAAAAACCGTTCAACGCGGGGTCTTAACCAGCCACAGTCCCTGGTATCCCGGATGGGTTTTCGTCAACGGAAAACGCGAACGCCCCACCCCGAAACCTGATCTATCCAACCCGAATTCCTGGGCGCTCGCAGATGTCGTCGCCACTACCGAATTCACCACCAATGAAGCGGGAAAAGCAGAGCTGACATTTAACCTCGCGCCCGGCATCTACCGAGCCATGCTGGAAACCAAAGACAAATTTGGGAAAGCCGTCACCGCACGGCTCCCACTACAGATTCTCGATCCCGCAGCAGCTACATTTCCACTCGTAATCCCAAACCTAGTCGCGGCCCCACGCTGGACCGTCGAGCCCGGCGAAGAGTTCAAGGCCATCTGGGGCACCGGCTACCAGGCGGGGCGTGCGTATATAGAAATCGAACATCGCGGCAAAAATCTGCAAGCCTACTGGACTGTTCCCGGCAAAACCCAGACGCTGTTCACCCTGCCAGTGGAGGACACGATGCGGGGCGGCTTCACTCTGCGCGTCACCCAGGTCCGGGAGAACCGTGCCTACATCACCCAGCGCACCGTCTCCGTGCCCTGGTCAAACAAAAAATTGGAGATCAAATGGTCCCACCACACCTCCAAGCTCGAGCCCGGTCAAAAAGAAACCTGGACCGCGACGGTGAGCGGCCCCAATGCCGAAAAAGCCGTGGCAGAAATTGCCGCCGCGCTTTACGATGAGTCACTGGATGCCTATCTCCCCCATCGCTGGATGAGCGCCTTTGATGTATTTCGTCACGACCATTCGCGAATGAGTTCCCATTTTCAAAATCAGATCAGGGGCTTTGACGGATTATCAGGTTTTTGGTCCAGTGATATGAAACCAGTTGATTTGCGATACCGATCATTCCCGGAATTCATTAAGGGCCAGGACATGGGTGGAATACACCCAATGACGGGGAGATCGACGATGATGAAAAGAGGCGCACCCATGGCTGGCATGCCCGCCATGGAAATGGCGGCAGATGCGGTGGAAAGCCCTGCCCCAGTCCCGGCAGCACCCGCCGGGCTTGGAGCCGCAAAAAATGGTGGCACTCCTCCGACCCCGGCCCCGGCTCCAGCCCCTAATCTCGACAACGTCTCCGCCCGGACCAATCTCCAGGAAACGGCCTTCTTTTTTCCGAATCTCATCTCAAAGCCGGATGGTAGTGTGGATCTGGAATTCACCATGCCCGAAGCTCTGACCACTTGGAAATTCTTCGCCTTTGCGCATGATGCTGATTTGCGCTCCGGTTTCCTGTCCGACTCGGTCATCACCCAGAAAGACATCATGGTCCAGCCCAATCCGCCTCGTTTCCTGCGCGAGGGTGATCAACTGGAGTTCACCGTCAAAGTCATCAACCTCTCTGACATCCCCCAGAGCGGCACGGTGCGGCTGACTTTTGATGAATTAAACAGGGTACAGTCGGCGATTGAACAGGGTACAATTGACCAGAAACTGGGGCTCACCGAAACCGACCAGGCCTTCGCGATCCCCGGTAAAGAGTCCCGCACCTTTTCCTGGAAGCTCTCGGTCCCCGATGGCCAGGGCTTCCTCAGCTACAAAGCGGTGGCATCCACCGGAAAACTCTCCGATGGCGAAACCGGTTTTCTACCCGTCCTGCCGCGCCGGATTTTGGTGACGGAGTCGATGCCGCTGCCGATCAGAGATGCTGGTTCCCGTGAGTTTTCTTTCACCAAATTTCTGGAATCGGGCAAATCCGACTCGCTGCAAAATGAGAGCCTCACCGTGCAGATGGCTTCCAATCCCAGTTGGTATGCGGTCATGGCGCTTCCTTATCTCATGGAGTATCCCCACCAGTGTTCCGAGCAAATATTTAATCGACTCTATGCCAATTCCCTGGCCCGGCATATCGGAAATTCGAACCCAAAAATCAAGCAAGTCTTTGAGCAATGGCGCGGTACCCCGGCGCTCGACAGCCCGCTGGAGAAAAACGAGGATTTGAAATCAATAGTCCTCGAAGAAACTCCCTGGGTTCGCCAAGCCCGGAAGGAAAATGAATCACGGCAAAATGTGGGCATCCTCTTTGATGACAATCGTATCGAAGCCGAACTCAAAAATGCCCAGAAACAACTCGCTGAGAGGCAGTCAGGAGATGGTTCATGGTCGTGGTTTCCCGGCGGTCCGGGCAATGACTATATCACTCTTTATATCACCAATGGTTTTGGGCGGCTTCGCCACCTCGGAGTTGAAGGTCTGGATATGGAACCCGCCTTCAAATCCCTGAATCGTCTCGATGCTTGGATCAAAAAACGCTACGAAGATATCGTAAAACAAAAGCTGGAGAAGAGTGAGAATCTCGATCCCACGGTGGCACTTTATCTATACTGCCGCAGTTTCTTCCTCGAAGACAAGCCAATCGCCGCTGAAAATCAGGTCGCCATCAACTACTTTCTCGAACAGGCCAGCAAACACTGGCTAAAGCTCAGTCGCCAGTCGCAGGGGCACATCGCCCTGGCCCTGCATCGGTTTGATGTACATAAACATACGCCGAGTGACATCGTGATTTCCCTTCGCGAAAATGCCAAAAACGAAGAGGAAATGGGTATGTATTGGCGTGACACGGAGTATAGCTACTGGTGGTATCGGGCTCCGGTGGAAACCCAGGCACTCATGATTGAGGTTTTCGACGAAGTGGCTGGTGATCAGCGTGCCGTGGAAGATCTAAAAGTCTGGATGCTGAAGCAAAAGCAGACCCAGGACTGGAAAACCACCAAGGCCACGGCAGATGCAGTTTATGCCCTGCTCCTGCGTGGCTCGGACCTGCTTGCTTCACAGGAGATGGTGCGGGTTTCCCTGGGTGGCAAAGTGATAACCCCGGAAAAAGTCGAGGCGGGTACGGGCTTTTATGAGCAAAAGCTGATTCGCACTGAAATTCAGCCAGACTACGGAAAAGTAACCGTGACCAAAGCGGATCCCGGGGTGGCTTGGGGAAGTCTGCACTGGCAGTACTTCGAAAGTATGGAGAAGATCACTCCCCACGAAGGCACTCCACTAACCCTGACCAAAAAACTCTACATCAAGGAAAATACCGCAAAAGGCCCCGTCCTGACCGAGTTAAAAACTGGAGGCACCATAAAAGTGGGGAATGAAGTAGTGGTTCGTCTGGAGCTGCGCACTGATCGCGACATGGAATACCTGCATCTCAAAGATCAACGCGGCGCTGGAACGGAACCAATCAATGTCCTTTCCACCTACAAATATCAGGATGGTCTGGGCTACTACGAATCCACCCGCGACACTGCGAGTCATTTCTTTATCGATTACCTGCCGAAGGGTACCTACGTGTTTGAATACTCCATCCGGGTCCAGCACCGTGGAAACTACCAAAGTGGCATGGCCAGCATCCAGTGCATGTACTCCCCGGAGTTCAACAGCCACTCGGGAAGTGCCGTGATGGAAGTGAAAGAGTAGGGCATATTGAAAGATTTCGGCATCGCCAAACACGAGCCCATCACTCCATCACTACGATTTCCTTTTTTGGATTTTGCTGCTATCTATTTTTTGAGGAGGGCATTTCCCAGACTAAAGACTGGTGCATAAATTGCGTAGACCAACCCGGCGACAAGGCTGCCCAGCATAACGATAGTGATCGGCTCGATGAGTTTATCGATCTGGTTGGCAATCGTGTCGAGTTCATCTTCATAGTCCTCGGCAATTTCATCCAGCAGTTCAGTTCCTGATCCGGTTTCAGCAGCCACTTCCATAAGACCGCAAATCATACGTCCGTCATTTCCCAACAAGTGAGACTCGATTAGGAAGGCGTCTGGCATGGTTCTTCCATTCAAAATATGCTCCCTAACTTTGTTAAAAAACATTTTGTAGTGGTGATGCCAGCAGGTCTGGGCGGTGATCTCGAGGGCGGTGGCCATGCGGACATTAGCCCCAATCAGCAGGGCTAGAGTTCTGAAACCGATCGCGGCGGCGGATTTTCTAATGATGTTACTGATGGAGGGCAGCTTCAAAAAGAAGTCTTGCACCGATGGGATCGCGCTGAATTTGCCCCAGTTTTTGAAAAACATAACCAAGGCCACAACAGGTAAGGCAGCCAGCCACGGTTGTTTCAGAAGAATGTTGGAAAATGCCATCATAATCTTGGTTGGAGCTGGCAATTCTGTATTTAAAGAGGTGTAGAGCTTGCTCATGGCCGGAACGAGGGTGAAACTCATCACGATCACGACAATTAAACCAATTGAAACCACAACGCCCGGATAAATCATCCCGGTTTTGAGTTTCTTGACAATTCGTGAGCTTTTCTTTTGGGAATCAGCGATACGGCGAAAGATTTCCGGCAGTTTACCGGCTTCTTCTCCTGCCCTGATAAGTGCAATGATGTCGCTTGAGAAGAGGTAGGGTTTTTTGGCCATTGCGTCGCTCATTTTCTCCCCCTGGGAGATCTCTTCGGCGATATCAGCAATAGCCCCTTTCATTTTAGACGACTTGACCCGGCTCGCCTGCAACTGGAAGCTTTTAATGATGGGTAGGTTTCTATCAAAACAACGCGCCAGACCACTAAACAGGGAAACTTTGTCGTCGAGAGGAATTTGTGATGAGGTCAAGCGTTGGATGGATTCATCCATTCCAACCACATCTTTAATCTGAGCGGTTTCAACCGAGGTTTTGCCAGCACCGATCAGAGCCTTGGAATCCGAAGCTGTATCAATTACGACGCTTGATTTACGTCCCGAATGGACATTGGTTAGTTCTACTTTCTTTAACATTTTGGCGAAGAGTTAGGGTGGGATTTAAAAAAATTTATGGATTGGGTCGCATCACATGGATGTTGAAGGTGCGCAATGCACTATGGGAGCCCCCGGTCCAGGAGTTGGCTCCAGACGAACTGGTGGCGGCGGAGGGGGTGTATCTCATCCTGATGTCGGTAAAATCAACTGTTCCCAGACCAGCCACCGTTTTTGTATCAGCTGTATAAAGTATATCATACACCACTGGCTCCTTCGGAAGAAGGTTTTCAATTTCGGAAGTACTGACCCCGATTTGAAAGAGTGTGGCAATATTTTCAAGGTGATTGAGTGCTCGGACCGTGCGCTCAGACATTTCTTCCTGAGTTACCATGGACAGACTTAATGAAGAGGCTGCTGCGATTGCCCCCATCATTACCGCGCTGGCTACCAGGGTCTCTATGAGGGTATAACCGGCTTGAATGCGGTTCTTTAAATTGGTTTTCGTCATAGTTTGCTACGAATTTTCTATCTATAGGTTTCAATCCAGGCATTTCGGCTAACGAGTGATTCAATAAAATCAGTATCAGTTTCCCGGTCGAGAGTTAGAGTCCCTCCCTCCACCCTGATGGAATGATCCGCTCTGATGCCGCCGAACAAAGTGACAGTTGAAACAGCGGTTACATCCCATTCAGAGCTGACGCCCTCCAGCTCAGTGAGAAGCTTCCATTGGATATAAGGAGAGGGACTGTTGAAAATGAATCTGGTTTTGTTGGTTCCGGCAGTTGCCGGATCACCGGAGATATCGATCAGATCTGCACCGTCGAGCACACCTCTTTGGGAAATCGCCAGAGCAACTCTTCTCTGGTTGGTGAGCCCTTCCAGTCTTACTGTGGTGAGCAAAAGGTTATCTGGATTCTTGACAGCGATCACCCTCGGTTGAAGAAGGGATGCGTCATCGGCAGCGGTAGTATTTGTCTGACCTTCAATGATGAGTTGCGTCACATTGGAAAGCAGCAAATTTGGCAAATAGAGCGATTGGAGAGACAAGGATACGGTTCCCTGGCCATCCGAGATAAAACTGTAACCTGTGTTGTTGAGGATGGTTCTTCTGGTGGCATCACCGACTGATACGCTGGGATTCGCCAAAGCGATAATAATATCATCAGGGAGCGGTGCCTGTGAATTAAGCAGAGGTAAAAGGTATGAATCGCTGACTGCTGGAACGCGATTTAAAAGCACCTGGATCACATTCGAAGAAAGCGGTGAATTTGAGGCCAAAAGGCCGACCAGAGTTGATTCGGTGATGGATCCGTTAAGGATTGCAGCGATTAGAGTGGAATCGTTGCCAGTAGCTGAAACCGTAGCTGGTCCCAGCGCGTCGGTTGCCCCCACTTGACCATCGGCAGACACGTGCCCACCAATGGCAGCCAGTCTTTGGAAATATGAATTCGCTCCAGAGGTCGAATTATTTACAATATCAAGCTCACCTTTGTAATGATTACCGCCCGGCACACGGCCTACCGTTTGAACGAAATTTATATAGTTTGAGGGTTTGACTGCGTCCTCGTCGGGATTTTCAAGAACTAGCTTGGGAGCGTTTGTCGCTGGGAGTATCACCTCAAGTGATCTCATCGTAGAGCTTGCATCCTGATAATAGTCTCCTTTCCAAAACACCGCCCTTCCCTTGACTTTTAAATCACCAGAGATTCGCATTTGCTCAGATGCGACTTCGGGAGTTGGGTGAATCGACAACAGGTCACCTGCAAGAGCTGGGTTATAGCTCCGCATTTGGTATTGGAAAGGATACTGATTGGCTCCATCACCTATTTGCACGGTCAAATCCCTTGAAAATGCCCTGATTGGGGAGGCCCCTGTTGGATGGGAACGCGCTGTCGAACTGAAAGTAAAGGCTGATTTGTCAAAGGCACCTATCGTAACCGATCCCCAAATGGGAGAGGTTCCCGCCGTATAGGTTTGATCAGCCGTGAGTATGACATCATCAGTCAGATAGTTCTTATATATCACCTCCCGGGCGAGCGCTTTGCTGTTGTTAAAGACGATCCGACGAGTTAAACCATCAAACTGTGCCTCCGCCAGGTTTGATCGGGCACCGATAACAGAAATGGTCGCGAGAACGCCGAGGGTTCCGATGGCGCTAATGACCAGAGCCACCACCAAAACACTTCCATGGGCGGTTGATTGCTGATTGTGTGGATTCGATTTCATGTATGTGTTTGGAATTACAGAGACGGAAACATGGGTAGCACCACCGAAAATGAGGTTTTTCCCGCCATATGTTCGTAGGTTGATCTCGCCACGGTGGCTGAATCGGTCGCAGCCCAGGGTGACTTCTGATAGGGATTGATGGAAGGGTCAGGTAGCCAGACCAGGTAAAAAGGAGCAGTGGGTGCAACTTGAAACCGCTTGATGTCAGCAGCTTCGTTAGCTAGCTGACGGCTCATATGTTCAAATGCGACAAACTGAGGGTAGAAACTATCGCCGTTACCAGGACCGTAATACACATCATAGTAATGCGTGAGTGCGGTCCCTACATAGCGGCGAACCGAAGCATAAGTTCCCGTCAAGTTGGACGGAGTAACGAAGTCAATTTCATAAATAGCGTTGACCTGAATTTGGTCTGCCACGTTGGAAGGGCCCAAAAGAAAAATCGTGGTGCAGGGGGCGTTGGTTGCTGGTAAATTTCTGATCGCGCTTGTAAAGATTCCAGTTGAAGTGGGTTCAACCATAGCTAGAAACGCACGAAACGCCTCCGGAGTATCCAGATTGGGTCTTTCCACTGTTCCGCCAGGATAACTTAGTGATTCAGGGCGGATCGTGTTCGGAACGGAACTGGACCGCGGGAGGCAGTAAATTGCGCTGGAGCGAGACGAATCCTCCACCAACTTGTCCCTGATTTCCTGAGCAAACATAATTTTGCCGAAATTGGGAGCCTGGTAGGTTCTGATTTTTCCCGTGGAATTGCCATAAAAATTCTGGTTGGTTGTCTCCCCGATGTCTATTTCAATGATACTGGTAGTCCTTTTGGCATTGCTACCAATACTCATGATGGCCAGGGCACCAGTCCCAATACAGACAGCTGAAATGGAAACTGCCACCAACATCTCAACAAAGGTGAAACCTGCCACCTTTCGGGCACCGTGGTGAGCGCTACTATGAAGGTCTTTCATCTTTATTGCCCTGAAAGATAATCCTGATTATATGAACCCCGCTTCGGCTTTAATACACCCATTTCTGGGGCGGCAGCATCTCCACTCTGGGTGGTTTGCCCCTGTAAAACATACCTGACAGCGGGTTTTACATCATAGTTAATTTGCAGGGTTTTACCGGTTAATTCCCCCGACTCGACATCCATCCAGCCGAGAACGATTTTTTCTTCAGCCAAATCCACGACCTTGAGGTGTTGAGTCTGGTTAGAAATTAGCTGTGGCAGAACCAGGCCGCGTTCCAACAGGATGTCCCCGAGCAGAAGGCGGAGTCCATTTGAATTACGGCTGGTTCCTGATACCGATAGCGCATCAAGTTTTTTTCGAATCGCAATTTCTTCCACATTATGTTCTTCATCCTTATTCTTTTCCTCTTTGGGCGTCCTGTTTGAATAAGGGTTTATCTCAGAAGGTTTAAGAGTCAGGAACCGTTTTTCAGATGGACGCATTTCGATGTCCCGGGAACCCAAGCTATCATCCGTTCCCTGGCCGTTGCCTGAATGAACAACAAGCAGGCTGACAATGATTAAAAAGTTTTTCTTCATATGATTCAATAATTTGATTTTGCTATTTACCCGCGAGGCTTGTTTTTAATACTGGAACCTCAACCTTGAGTTCCATCCGGATGTTGTTTCCCCGGTCCCCCCGGACAATGTTACATTTTTTGATGCGGCAACTGGGGATGCTCTCTTCAAGTTTTCCCAGCCAGTTTAGGGTTTTCGAATAGTCATCCTCGACCACGAGATCAGCTATGAGGGCTCGGGAAATCAAACTGCCTTTATCGATTTCCTGATCATTAAACCTTTGGGAAAGAAGGAAAACATTTCCCTCACGAACCACATCAGTAATTTTCTGTTCAGCAGCCCGTGGATTCTTATACGGTTCAAAGTGCGGGATCCATTCTGTATAAACCTTTCGGATGTTGGCGGTCTTGGCATCTATCGTTTTAAGTTTGATTTCCGAGAGTTTTGCCTGTTGTTCAGCCTGCTCAGCCTGGGCTTTGGCTGTGTTTGAGGCCTCCCGTGCGGCGACAGCCTTGGAACGTAGTTTGGTGACTCCAAATCCCATCAATAGGACTAGAACGAGGATAACTATTGAAGCTGCTTTGTGATTATTCATAAGTGGATTATGGGTAACTAAATCTGATTATTTTCTTTCGGAGTAGATCAGGGTGGCCTGAAAATCGGTTGCGTTTTTCGCCTTTACCTGCTGCGCAGAATAGGTTTGGTAGTTCAACGCATTGATGGATGCGAGAGTGGATTCGATCTGATCAGTCCCTCCGCCGTTAATCTTCAAATTCATAAAGGTGTGAGCCGGGATTTCCGGATTCCGGTCGAAAGTCAATTCTGCAATCGTGGAGTCCGTGGTCATGCTTCTTCCAATGGCTGCAGTGACGGGTTGGAGCGGACGAGCTCCCTCCAGCCACTTGGCGATTCCCTCAGCTTTTTCAGCGATACCAAGAATCTCTTTGTGAGATGCCTGGAATTTGCTGTCGCGGGACTTGGACTGGCCAAGCTGAATTTCATACTGGATTTTGGATGTCTTGTAGGCTCTGACACTTAAAAAGAAGAACAGGCTCAAAACGAGTGAAAACACCACCCCAAGATAGAAGGCAATCGGGATGATTTTATATGATGCCGGAAGTCCTCCGGACACACCTTGCCTTGGGGTTTTTAAATCGTGGATAAGATTTTCCATTTTTTGTGATTGGGTATAGATAAAGTGTTGTTGCTTGGTAGCGGAAATCCGATTCGGGTCGTTGAATGGTTTAGCCGTTGGCTAGAATATTCCAAAGTTGATTCTCCTCTGTCACATCGCTGACATTGAGGTTTGAAAGTTTCGGCAGGTATTGGACGGCAAAATCGCTGCCGTGCTTTTCACCCATATAGATGACCCTGGTTTGAGGCGTGGCCCGCTCGATGAATGGTTTTAAAACGGTGGCAATCGCGTTTTCATCGTCTGCAGAGATACCGCTGCGGCAGCGAAGGTCTTGCCATTGACCACCTTTCTGGCGAAGCACGCTGAGTGCCCCGTTGTTCCATGTTATGACAAGAAGATCCTGCTGTTTTAAGTTGGGATCAGCAGCGAGTCGGTTTAACAGATTCGCCGTCATCGCGAATAATCCGCTACAAACCCGGGCAGCTCTCAAATTGTTGGACCGAAGCGTCTCCTCGGTCGCCTTGATCATGGACTCGTCCGCAGCAAGCAGCAGGCTGGCGCTGGAATCAGGGCTGTGATGCAGGGCATATCTTTTGGTTCGATCATATTTGGAACCGAGAATAGATTTGGGATTGGCGACAAGCTCGTCTTCCCAACCCTTTTTACGGGAAAGGTTGTGTTCCAGGGTGAAGATAAAACGGTTGTTCAGAGATATTCCGATCCAGCCATCTTCGGTATTGGCGTGCCACGCACTTCCCATATCACCGGCCACTTCGACAAATTCGCCGGGACACTCGCCAATATCCACCACTTGGTTTTTCTTATCAAGGTAGGCCCAGGAAACCTGGCCCCGACTGATATTCACAATGACGGATTTTCTTTTTGGGAAACGCTGCGCCCAATTATACTTTGGATTATCTGCCTCGGGACGAAATGCCGCAAAGGTGAGAACGTCTTTGATGTCTTTGAATTCCATGATGTTTTAGTAGGTAACCGTTTCCTGTCCGATAATGGTTTCTTTGTGTAAATATTCAGCCACCTCGTATTGAGAGTAGCCAGTTGGCTTGGCAACGCTGCTCCTCCAGCCTTCCAATTCGCGATGAGCCAGGGAGTGCTCAAAATTTTGCATTCCCTTGGTTTGACCGGTTTCCAATTCATGTTCGAGGCGCTTGAAATCGCCCCTTCGGATCATCCCGGTAACGGAATCATAGGGAAACAGGATTTCATGAACCGGGAAACGCCGGTCCCGATCATTGTCATAAAGCAGACTTTGACAGAGAATCATTCGCATCGCGTCGGCGAAGGACAGCATGGCATTCTCCAATCGTTCGCTCGGAACCAGTTTTAAAAATCGTTGCACGGTCTGGGCTGCAGATGAGGTGTGCATGGTTGCGATGACCACGTGACCAGTTTCTGCTGCCTGCAGCGCGATCTCCGCTGTTTCGCCATCTCGAATCTCACCAATCATGATGACATCAGGAGCCTGGCGGAGTGAAGCTCTTAGCGATTGGGCAAAGTCCAGTTCATCACTACCCATTTCCCTCTGAGTAATCAGCGAGGCACAATCCGTAGGCAGGATATATTCAACCGGATCTTCGAAAGTGATGACGTGCTCGCGGCGGCGTTTCGCACGGGCTGTGATCATCGATGCAATGGTGGTTGATTTACCCGATCCAGTTGCTCCACAAACCAAAAAGAGTCCGTTTTTCGCCTCCAAATAGGCCTTCATGGCTTGAGGTGGCAGCGAAATTTGTTCCGGAGTTGGAATTTGATTGGGCAAAAGACGCATGACCCAGCGATAGCGCCCCCGGGTGACCAACTCATTAACCCGGAAACGAAGCGGCCCGATCTGGATCGCGTAGTCCTTGCAGCCGGGCACCACATGGAGGGGTGTTTCCGGTTGGAATATAAAGGAGTCCACCATGAGATCCCCGTTTTTGCGGAAAACGAGCTGCTCATAGGGCGTGATGTAAAAGTCACTGATATTATGCGTCTGGGCGAGATGCATGATGCGATTCCCCAGCGGACTTTTTTCGTTAATACCTTTCATCAGTTTAAAAACTTTTGTCTTAAATTTAGCTTACTTTATATAATTTACATAATTTTCATAAATAATCAATGTTTTAAATAACTCATTCCTTGAAATTTATTAAAATTACCGCTTGATTGTTAAGAAAACTAAAATATTTTGTTTTGTTAATATTTAATTTTAAAAATATGAAAACAAAGCTTCTCCTATTCTCAATCCTATTCGCCTCAGTTTCAGGCGCTAAACTCAAGGCCCAAGTGCCTTATTCCAGTAACGACACCTATGAAATGGCGGCATCCGATCTCCGGTCGGCTCCTCCACGACAATACAATTTCTCGAAAGCTGTCATGAGCGACGTGATGCGCTTGATGGCGGAGGACGCCGGAATCAGCTTCTTCGGCCTTCCGGATGCAGGCGATGGCAATGAACGCATGGTTACCTTCACGATCAATGCAGCCCCTTTTACAGCTCTAGAAACTCTGGCTAAAGCCAATGGAGTTTCCCTGATCCATGAAAACGGAATCTGGTATATTCGCCCCGCCAATGATAGCGAATTGATCGGCAGGATCTATGAAATCAACTACAACGCCCAGGAATTAGTGAAGAAAAACGGCCAGGGAAGTTCGCTGGGTAATTCCTCAAGCGGTTCTCAACAAAGTGGCGGCGGCGGTGGAGGTGGGATCAGTCTCCAGGGGGCACCTGACTTCTTTGAAGTGGAACCTAGCCGATTGCTTGATGATATTAAGGGAATTCTCGACATTCCGACCACAGGTGCTTATGCCAATATCGCTGCGACCACGTCGGTTGATACCATTGGTCAGCTTTCTTTGCGCGGCTTTCAAAACCAGCCTGGCATTGCCGCACCGGCCATGAATGAAAGTGATAATGCCGATTCCCAGGCGAAGGTGATTTGGAACAGTGATTCGAACACTCTCTATGTTGTGGCATCGCGCCAACAGCATCAGTGGATTGAAGCATACTTGGCTTCAGCAGACCGCGAACAAACCATGATTGCCGTTGAAATCAAATTCCTTGAAACCAGCCGCGACCCCAATCTTGATCTCGGAATCGACTGGACAGGAATGCTTGGTGGTCAAAATGGAATTAATACCGGTCTTTCCGGTGCCAATACCGGAATCCTTGATCTTGGAAATATCGCGAACGCAACCCTGCCAGTAGCGGTTCTCAGTTACAGCGATTTGAACATGAAGCTCAAATCGATCTACACAGACTCATCAACCCGATCAGTGTCCTACCCTAGGATGGTTACTCTTGATAACCGTGAAGTGACCTTCCGCAGTGTTATAAACCAGCCCGTGCTCTCCTCTTCAGCCAGTGCCAGCCTAGGCGCCGGTGCCACGCAGACCTCGGCCATTGAATACCTGCCCATCGGAACCGTGATCAACGTGCTTCCGAAAACGATGACCGCCGACAAGATTTTGCTCAACGTCTCTGTCACCGTATCAGACATTGTCGGAACTGAAGTTATTAATGGCAACCCTTTCCCGATTGCTTCATCCCGGGTTTACACCGCACCATTGACCGTAAGGAGTGGTTACACAGTGGCAATCAGCGGTTTGGATGCGGCAAACTGCAGCAGCACCGAATCAGGCGTGCCATTCTTCGGCCAATTGCCCGGCCTGGGTGCTGCCTTCAAATTTAAAAATAAAAGAAACTCTCGTCAGCACCTTATGATGCTCATCACTCCGGTAATCATTAACGGCTGCGGTGTCAGTAAAAAACCAATTACCAAAGATCCATGGTGCACACCTTGTGGTGAGGCGATTCCGGCCAAAGGTGGTCTGAGTGCCGTTCCAACCAGGAAGTATAACTCTAGCTTCCAAGCTCGCAAAACATCACACAGCTTTGGTAGAAAAGAAGCCAGTATAAAAGAGACTGCTTATGCCAGCGCCACACCCGTTCGGCCTTCATCAGTCAATAGCGTTCCGACCTTTGCCCAGCCCATCTCCGGCTCTTCGCCAGTAGTCTCTCCTCAAGTTGTAGCGACCCCACTGCCCACATCTCCAGCGCGGGTTGGTAAAACGCCAGTTGCTCCAGCCAAACCTGATCCGCAGATTGTCCAAATTGATCAGCGCATCAACGATCTCCGCTCAACCTTAGACAAGGCCCAACCCAGCGATAAAACCAAAATTAACGAGGTTGTTGCCGAATCCAAGACTCTGCTTTCCCAAATAGAGGCCATCCGCGGATCTGATACCAGCTCCATGACCGGCGAATTGGGTGACACCTGGTGGAAAGTGATCAAGCTTAAAACAGATGCCACAAAAATGAGTCGCGAATAAACCAAAACACAAACAAACCGATTCGGAATTTTTGGCAAATTCCGCTACCAGCCAACCAACTTACGATTTTTGCCAATTTTAGGAGAAACAAGAAGCTGCTGTCCCGTCTTAATTGGCGGGGCAGCGTTTTTTTTGCATCGTCCCTTGGATTGATTACATTTGAGATCCGTCAAAGCCTGATGGAACGTCTCAGAGCAATGGAACCACAACTCATCAAAAGAAGATCAGGACAGCGCAATCTGTTTGTCACCTTTTTGGACAATGGGGTTCTGCTTCTGGGCCTTGCCTTTATCGCCTGGATTCTGGAGTTGGTTGACTGGATGCTGAGGACTTCCTCGCCAGACGGGAGCTTCACTCTGGACCGTTTTGGTATTCTTCCCCGGAACCCCCACAGTTTGGTGGGTATTGTGACTTCTCACTGGCTCCATGGCGGTTTTACCCATCTTGTGTCAAACACGGTACCATTTATCATATTGGGCGGTTTTGTGCTCCTTGGCGGACGGGCTTTATTTTGGAAAGTCAGCTTTCTCGTTTCCCTTCTCGGCGGGGCGGCTCTCTGGTGCTGCGGAGGACCTGGCAATCACCTCGGGGCTAGTTTAGTCATTTTCGGGTACCTCGGCTTTCTGCTCACCCGCGGCATTTTTGAAAAAAGCGCCCTGTGGATTTCAATTGCGGTGATCACTCTGGTTCTTTATGGGGGGATGATTTTTGGGGTCCTCCCCTCGCAGGACGGCGTATCCTGGGAAGGGCATCTGTTCGGCTTTTTCAGCGGAATTCTCGCAGCGAAGCTCCTGGTGCCGAAAAACCGTCCGATTTATCAGTTTAATCATGGCAGATCGACCTAACAGGGTACAGTCAAAGACGGTACAGGGTACAATGACCGATCATAGAGGGTACAGTGGGGAGGCTAAAGTCATTGCCGACTTCAGCCCTCGGCTGACCCGGTTTATGACCTGGATATTTACCCGCCAGCTCAAAAAAAATTTCCATGCCATTCACCTCCTTTCAGCGCCACCAACGGTTGATGGGCCTTTGATTTGTGTGATGAATCATCCCTCTTGGAATGATCCCATGTTGATTATGTTTTTGAGTTACCGATTTTTCCCTTCGCGAGAGGCCTACGGCCCCATCGATGCCCGGGCTCTGGAGGGTTACGGTTTTTTTTCGAAAACTGGTCTCTACGGGGTCACCCACGGGAACGCCGGAGGCATCCGTCAATTTCTCCGGACCAGTCTCGCGATCCTAAATCGCTCGGCTACCGTGATTTGGATTACCGCCCAGGGAAAGTTTAGCGATATTCGGGAGCGCCCCGTCAAGTTCGAGCCGGGCTTGGGCGGTATATTGCAGGCTATTAAAGAGCCGGTTACGGTCTTGGTGGTTGCCGTGGAATATGGCTTTGGGGTGGAGCAGAAGCCGGAGATTTTTGTTCATTTTGGGGAGCCCGTATCACTTTCCCCCGGTAGCCACGCCAGGGCATTGACCGCCCGTTGCGAACAGATGATGGAACGGGCTCAGGACTATCTGGCCCAAAAAGTCATCACCAAAAATCTGGGGGAATTCCAAACCATTCTGGGAGGTGCCGTGGGTGTGGGTGGCTTTTATGGACTCTGGCAGCGAGGCAAAGCCGTAATCCAGGGGAAAAAATACGATCCGAGCCATAAATCTCTCACCTCATGACAGAATTCTTCACCCAAGCTGCAGCGCCTATCGTCCTGGTGGTGTTTATTCTGGCAGCGATTCCGGCGGTTTTGACGGTTTGTAATCATCTGGCTTTCAGGGTTCCTCCCAAGCCCTGCCCGCTTGACTCCCTTCCGGAAATTTCAATTTTGATACCGGCCCGGAACGAAGCATTAAATATTGAATCCGCCGTTCAGGCAGCGTTAAAAAGTGTCGACGCCGTGGTTGAAGTTATCGTGCTGGATGATCATTCCACCGACGCCACCGCCGCGATTGTTCAAGAAATCGCCGCAGTGGATTCACGGGTCCGGCTGGTTCCAGCCCCTGAACTCCCCGCTGGATGGTGCGGGAAACAGCATGCCTGTGCACGTCTGGCTGAGCAGGCCCGGTATGAGCTGTTGCTCTTTCTCGATGCAGATGTCACCATGGCTCCTCAGGGACCGTCCCGGCTGGCGGCTTTTTTGAAAAAGAGCGGGGCAGGATTGGTGAGCGCTTTTCCACAGCAGGAAACCAAGACATTTTTGGAGAAACTGCTCATTCCCTTAATCGAATACATCCTTCTCGCCTACCTGCCCATTGCCATGGGCCGCCGCAGTCGTAAGATGAGTTTGGGAGCCGGTTGCGGTCAGGTTTTTCTCGCCAACAAGACCGCCTACGAGGCTGCAGGCGGGCACAGCGCCATCAAGGAATCCATGCACGACGGAGTGAAACTCCCCCGCGCCTTTAGGAAAGCGGGTTTTCACACCGATTTGTGTGCAGGTTATCCTTTTTTCAACTGCCGGATGTATCACTCCGCCGGGGAAGTCTGGAACGGATTACTGAAAAATGCTCACGAAGGCATTGCCCATCCCCGTACGATTCTCCCTTTTTCCCTGTTATTGATCGGTGCCAGCACGGCTCCATTGGTGATTTTATTTTTAAGTCCTGCATTTTTGAGTGCTTTTTGGGCGGCAGGAATCAGGGATTCACCGATGTGGATGATCAATCTGGGGGCATGGCTGGCTATTTTGCCCAGGACTCTTAATACCATCCGATTCAATCAGAGTATTATCGGGCTGCTTTTGCATCCAGTGGCAGTTGGGTTGTTTTTGATCATTCAGTGGCAGGCATTTTTTCGTCGGCTTAGGGGCGTCAAATCCGTTTGGAAAGGGCGAACCGCATCCTAGAAAATCAGAATAAATCTGAATTTTTGATTAAAATTGGCTGTTCTAAGAGTTTGAAGATTTTGCCACTTGGAAAGCCCGTCAGGGTGCTTGCCATTATTATTCATTAGGGATAGGGTAAGAAAGTATTTTAAAAATGTTCTATGATCTTTAGACTAAAATTTCTGATGGCCACCTTTTTCCTGAGCCATTTTACAGGCGCTGTTCACGGGATCAAAGCGATGGATGAAAAAAGTATACCGGCGGGGTGGGAATTGTCAGCGACTCTGGCTTTGTTCCGGAATTTGCCATTTGTCGAGTCAACACCATTTCCTGTCAGTCAAGGAGATGTCTATTTTTCTCAAAACGAAGACTTTCAGATCGAGAATACCGAGCAGGTTTTTACCAACACCTATCGGTTCTACCGTGCGACAAACGATGGGAAATTTATGGAGATCACCGTAGTGGAAAGACATACCATGGGCATGGGGGAAACACCCGAAGGCGAAGGGTATCTTAGGGTGGCGGATTTGGATCGTTCACTGGCGATTGTGGATGCAGTCCCGGAAGGCACGGATGTTTTGGCTGATTTGTCGAAGTTGCTTGCCTATATCTTCGATAATCGTCCGGCACTTTTGGTTTCAAAGGCCGGAGAGTTCGCCAAACAACTCAATTACGGGAAAGAAGGCCGGATTCGCCCTGCAGATTACAATCAACCCAGAGTCTCCTTTTTTGAAGACAAGGCGGGGAAACTGGAAAAGATTCGGATTTATGGAGTGGCTTCGCTCTTGAGCCAGGTTGGGGCAATTGGAGCGGTTGATGATATTCAAAATCAAGTATTAGAAGTCTCAATTGACGGTTCTGGAGTGGCGGATGCTTCATTAACTTCATTGCTTCGTCAGTAACCGGAGATCAGACAAAAAGAACTTATGAAAGAAAACAACACCACAGCGATCTCACCTACTTTGCTAAAAGCAGTCAGTGCCTCAATGCTGGCGCTGGTAGTTTGTTCCTTAACCAGTTGCCGCAAATCTGGGGGGAACGCAGTTGACGTTGCGAAAACAGTTCCCCTGGATTTTGCCGCACCGATTCATTATCTGTCTCACAATGTGGAAAGTAATTACCCAACCTCGGAGGCGATTCCGACTCCTCGTGCCATCACCAAGGTTGAAGGGGCCAGTATTTCGATCCAGGCACACAAGGACAATGGTGCCGCGCAACTCCGGGTCATTCAGTTGCCTGTAACCTTGAAATCCAATCCAGAAGGAGCCCGAATTCTGGCTGAATCGGGGGCTATTCAGGATTGCGATATTATGCTGACATACCGGCCGGGATGGGCCCCATTTAATGCGTATTGCAATATACAGCTCGGTGTTAGTCACGCAGCCCTCGCAACCATCGATTCAACTGGCGGTAAGAAAATCGTAAAATCCGTGGAGAGTCCGCTTAGTTACAGTTCCAACCTCGATTATGCTGAGCACTATGGTGCGCTCGATTTGATGCATATTGTCCGTCCAGTTTTGACCGACACCCAGCGGAGCAATGTAAAAGCTTGGGCACTTCGAACCCTGGCTACGGCTAAAACTCGAGTTACATTTTTCACCGACTACGGGACACCCTATCAGAACCGAAAGTTTAAAGCCCCGGCAACCGGCAATCTTCCGCTGGATTTGGCAAAAACCGTGATCCATCCTAAAAGTAACCTGAGTGTTGGGGTCTATTGTTCGGAGTTGGTTTGGGCCTTTTTGGCCCTTCGGGATATCAATCCTGATGAGTTGGCAAAGGAGTTTCCTGATGGTTCAGGCAAAGATCCCTCTGACTCCATCAAAGCCAGAATCAACCCCTTCTTCCAGCCGCTTCCGGGAGCCTCCAGTGAACCACTAAAAACTCCTGGGTTGATGCAGGGGCCGGATGTCCAGCTCCGCGCCTTGTATTCGGATGATGCGGAACGCCGCAAGTTTCTGCTTGATAACGTGCTGATTCTTAAGGTAACCAACCCAGCCGAAACCGAGGGTCACCTGTCCACCGGGCACGCCATGGCGGCAAACGTGTTTCGTGCTGCAAAATTACCCAAGGTGAGGGAATACTATTCCGTGAAGAATGAAGCGGCTTCCTTTCTTCCAGAATTAAATACTAGAATTTATCCAAATTATTCGCCGACCGTGTTTTTCACGCTTTGCAATCTGCCGAAAGCAAATCGGAAGATCAATTACGTGGCGACAGTTTCATATCTGCCCCGAGCAGAAGCAGCACCAGTTGTGAGTCCCCAGTAAGTCTTCAACCAGCGACGGCAAATTTTATAAGCCGAATTGTTTATTGACGCTATCAATCCGATGTTCCCCAGATTTGCGCTTCTTTTCTGCTTAATTATCACAACAGGCTCTTCATCAATGGGAGAAGATGCTGTTTTCCGGATATTTGCGCCTTCGAGTAAAACCGAAACCCTCTGGGTGGTGGATGCAGTGGCCGATTTGGATGGGCTGAAATTGAATGTGACCCAAAAAGTGCCCCTCGGCTTTGCAGCCCGGGTAATCACCAGTCACTCGGAAAAACCCTTAATCTACCTCGGTGCAAGCAATGGTGAATCTGGAAAGGTTCCATTTGCAGTGGTCAATCTCAACTCTCAGGGTGAATATGAAAAGCACCAACGGGTCGATCTGGAGGATGGCGCTGCCTACATTAGTCTTGACCGTCGGAATGCCTTCCTTTTAACAGTTAGTTATGGAAACGGACGTTTCCACTCCTATCCACTCGATGAAAATGGAATTCCCGGCAAGGCGTTTTCATCCATCGATGAAGCGCGCAAAGAAGCGCATTGTATCCTGGTTTCACCAAACAACCAGTTTCTCTATATCCCGTATGTAAAGGGCAATCTGGCTCTTTTTCAGTATCGGTTCGATGCCTCTTCGGGAAAGATTACCGCGCTTGATCCCAAAAATGCCAATCCTCCGGTAGGAACTGGGCCACGTCACCTGGCTTATCATCCGACAATGCCGATGGCCTATTTCACCAACGAACAGGGCGTCGGATTATCCACCTACCGTCTGTCGGGCAATGGACAACTTGAGTTGGCCCAAAATATCGAAGTGCTTCCCGAAGGGGTTTCCAAAGAAGGGCTCAGTGCTTCAGACATCGAGATCACTCCGGATGGCAGGTATCTTTTCGCTGGTTTGCGGGGGCACACCCAGAATTTCGATAAGATTGCGCGATATGTGATCAGAAAAAACGGCGAAGCAGAATTACTCGGTTTGACGGATGCTGACAAAATCCCATGGGGACTGGCTATTTCTCCGGACGGTCGATTCCTCCTCGTCTCTGCAACAACAGGTGCCTCACTCACCGCTTATCGTATCACGACAGATGGTGATCTCAACAAGACAGCGGCTCTTACCTGGGATCCGGAAATCTCCGATCTAATCGTTCGTTGAAGTGCAATGCCCAGGGCATATAGCAAGATTAAACAACACTAATCTCTGTCCTGAAGTTGATGATTTGTATCGATTTCAACCTTGCCAGACGATTTCTTTTAGGGCATGATGTAATTACAAAGTATGTCAGACTTGGAAGAATACCCTACACAGGCGGCCTCAGATTTCCCAAACACATCCGAGGATTGGAAAACCGAGCAGGGAATCGCGTTTTGGATTCTGCGACGAGGCGCCACCGAGCCGGGAGGCCCTTACACTGAGGAGGAAGTTTTGTATTTGTTGAAGGAGAACAACATTTCCAAACAGGACTATGTCTTTTTTCAGGGCCTCTCCGATTGGCGACCGTTGGAGGAGGTTTTTGAAGTTCATGAAAAAATCACCCATTTTGTGGATGATGGACAGGACAAATATAAACTCGGGGAAGCTTTCCGCGAAGTCAGCCAGATCCTCTCCCCCAATGAGGAAATCTATTACATTGCGATTCAAAACCGGGCCGGTATTCTGACAAAGACAAGGCAGTGCGTCATCATCACCAACCAGCATCTTTATCATCTCACAGAGAAAAGGGTTGGCTACGAACTGGAGGCCCACGATTGGGGAAGTATC
Organism: Verrucomicrobiales bacterium; assembly: GCA_041742015.1. Taxonomy (GTDB): domain Bacteria; phylum Verrucomicrobiota; class Verrucomicrobiia; order Verrucomicrobiales; family DEV007; genus Arctic95D-9. The sequence continues at coordinate 62,257 of JBGSJM010000216.1, forward strand.
TCCAATACCAAAATGAATGATGACAAAAAAGAGGTCGGTACCTTCTCCTTTCTGATTAATAATGATCGGCGAGTGGACATTCCCCACATCCCCATGGCCCAGGTGCGGCGCTTATTTGAACTTTCCTGTGAAATGAAAGTGCGGTAAAGAGGCCATTTACCATGCTGATCCAAAAGCCTGATCTGAATAGCCAGAAAAACACGTTTAAAGAGAGACTCTGGCGAATTATATTCCTGTCGGACACTCCGGCTGGAAGGATCTTCGACATCGTGCTGATGTGGCTCATCTCTGGGAGCATCCTGGTGGTTATGCTGGAAAGCGTCAAAGAGATCGACCAACAATATAACCGCCTCTTTAATAATCTGGAGTGGTGCTTTACGATCCTTTTTACGGTGGAGTATTTGTTGCGGCTGTGGACGGTGCGAAAAAAGCTCCACTATGTGTTCAGCTTTTTCGGGGTGGTTGATTTGCTTTCGATCCTGCCGAGTTACCTGGAGCTTTTCTTTACTGGCTCGGGGCATTTTATGGTGATCCGGGTTCTGCGATTGCTGAGGATGTTCAGGATTCTGAAGATGGCCCATCACACCGGGCAGGCTAATATTCTGATCAATGCCCTGCGGAGCAGCCGGGGAAAAATTTTCGTCTTCCTTTTTGGGGTGTTTACCATCGTGTGTATCCAGGGCACCCTGATCTATTTGATTGAGGGCGGGCAGGAGGAATCCGGATTTACCAGTATCCCGCAATCGATTTACTGGAGCATCGTCACCATCACCACGGTGGGTTACGGGGACATTACCCCAGTGACGGTGCTGGGGAAAATTCTCGCCTCTCTGATTATGCTGACAGGTTTTGCCATCATCGCAGTACCGACCGGAATTGTCACCGCAGAGCTGCAACGCCAGGAATTGGAAGCCGTCAGACTGGATCGTCGGAAATGCCGCGAGTGCGGTCAACTGGGGCACGAACCAGGGGCCTGTTACTGCAAAATGTGCGGGGTCGACCTGGCCGACGCTGAAGTGATCGACGACCGCCGCAACCGCCTCGACGCCACTAGTTGAGCTACTGAAGCCGGAAACACTTCACGCTGTTGTCGGTGCGGAAAAAGATGTCCCCCTTGACGATGGCCGGAGAGGCGCAATGCAGCGCTGCCACTTTGGTTTTCCCCGTGACCTTGTATTCAGTTGGCGTGGCCTCGATCATGGAAAGAAGGCCGCCCCGGTTTTCGTAAACCAAGAGTTTCCCATCCGCCAGAATTGGCGATGAAATCGCCGACTGGACGGGACGCTCCCAGGCTTCTTCCCCAGTCTCAAGCTTAAGACACCAATGCCGGGCGCTCCCCAGATGGTAAACGTAACCGTTGTAAATAATCGGGCTGCATTGGTAGCGCAGCGTCGTAAATTCTTTGGACCAGGCTTTCTGGGGGCCCTCGCCAGTCAGGCGATAAGCGATCAAATTCATCCCTTCCGTTGGGCTGGGCACCACAAAGTAGTCTCCAGAAACAACCGGAGAGGAATCGCCACCGCCCGAAGTCGTCCACTTGGTTTGGCCCGTTTCGGCATCTACCCCGATCACTTCTTTATTGGAATTGCAGAGCACCGTGTTTTTCCAGAGATTTGGTGAAGAGTTCGAAGCTTTAACATCGCCATTTTCCCAGACAACCTGGCCGGTCGCTGCGTCGAAAGCGGTGAGTTTGCCATGTTGGATAAAAACTTTTCCGTAAACCACCATGGGAGAACTGGCGATGCCTTTTCGGCTGAGCGGAGCCTTCCAAACTTCAGTCCCGGTTGCTTCATCCACACAATAAAGGTGGGTGCTCAGCGCAGCGTAGATTCGGCCATCTTGTACGGTGGGAGTGCTGGAGGCATTGCGACCCGCAGCGAAACCTGGAACCTCAAATTTCCAAACTTCCTTTCCGGTTGCGGCATCAAGGGCCAAAATCACATCGTTTGCCAGTTTTTCGGTATTGGGAACTTTGGAGAGAATTTGAGCCTTTTCCGCGTCGCTCCAATCCTGGGCGGCCACCCAGGTTTCGAGTTCTACTTGATTTTGAAACACGTGATTCCTCTTCTGGCTAACCTCCTCAAGCACCCTGAGTTCAATCGCCTGGGAGCCCTTGATAAAGCGACTCGCCACCCAGGAGCCGAGAGTAACTTGGGATTTCTGATCCAAATTTTCCTCTACCCATTTCTTGGCATAATCTTCGAGTTCTTTTCCCCGAAGACGCCGACTCAGGTTTTTCCGATCTGTCTCCATTTTTGCAACCAAGGCGGGGTCGAGAGAGTTGGTACTGCGGTGATCCAGGCTACTCAAGACGATGCTGCTGAACTGCCGCCGCTCCGTCGGAACATCCCGATGCCACACCATAGCTACGAAGACATTCCCTTTGGAGACAACCAAGCTACCGTGCCCACCGTCATGGTCGCTGGGGATGTTGGGCACTTCCCAAAGTTGGATCGGCTGGTTTTCCTCGGTAATTTTTGGAAGGGGAAAAACTTCCTCGGAAATACCATTCCGCGATGGCCCCCTCCATTGCGGCCAGTCTGCGAGGAGGGGGGTAATGCTGAAAAACAGCATCAATATAATTCCCGAAAAAATGAGCTTGTACATAACATCTCAGCCTTCCGTTTTTTCGCCAAAACGCAAATCCCTGATTCCCGGATTGTACCCTCTATGATTGACGATTGTATACTGTATGATCAAGGATTGTACCCTGTTTGATCGACGGGGGATTCCCCCGCGGCGATAGACGACTCCCGATTGACGTGGGGGAATCCCCCACGGCGATAGACGACTCCCGATTGACGTGGGGGAATCCCCCACGGCGATAGACGACTCCCGATTGACGTGGGGGAATCCCCCACGGCGGTAGACGACTCCCGATTGACGTGGGGGAATCCCCCACGGCGGTAGACGACTCCAGATTGACGTGGGGGACTCCCCCACGGCGATAGACGACTCCCGATTGACGTGGGGGAATCCCCATGGCGATCCCCAAACTCGCCTGAATGCGCATTCGCCACCAAGCGCGATCAGTCCTATCATTTCGGGAAAATGAAGTCATTTCTGTTCATCAATCTGCTGACAATTATTTTTACTGCCCTGCGTGCCGCCGGGGAGACATTGGATCAGCCTTTAAGCCCGATGGAAGCTGCCGCAACCATGAAAGTGCCGGTGGGATTTTCCGTGTCGCTTTTTGCAGGTGAGCCGGATATCGTTCAACCGATCAATTTCTGTATCGACGACCGCAGTCGCCTCTGGGTCTGCGAAGCGCACAACTACCCCGTCCACGGGACCACTGCCGGTGACCGGATCATCATCCTAGAAGATACCGATCACGATGGCCGCCACGACAAGAGAACGATCTTTTACGAGGGCCTGAATTATGTGACCGGCATCGAAGTCGGCTTTGGTGGTGCCTGGGTGATGTCTCCGCCTTACTTCTACTTTATCCCCGATAAAAACAAAGATGACATTCCCGATACCGCGCCAGAACTGGTGCTGGACGGCTTCGGCAATCACTCCAATTCCCACAATCTGGCCAACGGCTTTGCCTGGGGGCCGGATGGCTGGCTCTACGGAACCCACGGACGGACCAATTGGTCGAAAATCGGCAAACCCGGCTCCCCGGAAAAGGATCGAAAAGTGTTTGATGGCGGGGTTTGGAGATTTCACCCCGTCACCAAAAAATGGGAGCCATTCTGCGATGGCACGACCAATCCCTGGGGAATCGACTGGGATGAATCAGGAGAAGCTTTTATCACCAACTGCGTCAACCCCCATCTTTTCCACGCCATCCAGGGAGCCCACTACGAGCCCTGGCGGGGGCGGGAATCCAGCCGATTCGCCTATCGCCGGATCAACACCATCGCTGACCATGTCCACTATGTTTCCGGCCAGGGACTCCGCGACAATCTCGGCTCGGAGGAAGTGCTCAATCTGGGTGGCGGCCACGCCCACTGTGGGTCCATGATTTATCGTGGCGGAGCCTTCCCTACTCGGTATCACGGCACCATTTTTATGAACAACATTCACGGGAAACGGATTAATAACGATATCCTTACGCCATCCGGCTCGGGATACACCGCGAGTCACGGGGCTGATTTTGCCATTTCCAAAGATCCCTGGTTTATGGGCGTAACCCTGCAATATGGTCCGGATGGCTCTGTCTTCGCCAGCGACTGGTCCGACACGGGTGAATGCCACAGTGTCCGCAACACCCGTAAAGAAACCGGGCGAATCTACAAAATCAGCTACCTGAACCACGGGGGGGAGAAATCCTCACGGATTCCTCTACGGATTGATGTCTCTAGCCTGTCTGATCGCGAACTGGTCAGTCTGTTGACCCACAAAAACCAATGGTGGGTCAGGCACGCGCGGCGCAACCTGCAGGAGCGCGCTGCTGCCGGGGTTAACCTGGGTGACGCTCTCGCCACCATGGACGCCACCGCTCCGAACCAACGTCTCGAAGCTCTCTGGACTCGTCACGTCACTGGCACTATCTCCGATCCCGAGCTTCTCGAACTTTTGGACGATGACTCCGCCCCGATCCGAAGCTGGGCAATCCGCCTGCTGGCTGAAGATGGGCTCCTGACCCCGGACCAACTCAAAACCATCGAGCTTACCGCTACAAGAGATGTATCTCCGGCGGTCAGACTGAGCATCACCTCCGCATTGCAACGCATCCCGCCGGAACAACGCTGGGGAGCTTTGAAAATCCTTTCCGAAAAGGAGGAAGATGCCAACGATCAAAATCTCCCGCTGATGGTTTGGTATGCTCTGGAACCCCTGATTGATACCGATATCCAGCGTTTTTCCGCTTTTGCCCGAGAGGCTCGAATCCCGGTGATTCGCGAACACGTCGCTCGACGCATCGCCGAACACCCAGTTGGTCGCAGCCAGCTTTCGATCCTGACCAGTCATCTCCCCATGGTTGATTCCGCCGTGGCCAGTGACATCCTGGAGGGGCTCCTTGAAGGGTTAAAAGGCTCTAAAAATCTCCCTAAACCACCGGAATGGGACGAAGGTTACCGCAAATTGATCGACTGCCAGTCAGAGGTGGTGCGCCGCAAAGCCACCGAACTGGCCCTGATTTTCGGCGACCCGAATGCCGCAGTTTTCCTGAAAAAACAAATCGCCGACGCCGCAAATTCACCGGAAAATCGCAATCGCTGCCTTCAATCTCTCATCGATTCGCCTACTGCCGATACCGGTGCCTACCTGATCACTCTGCTGGGCGATGCAAGCATCAACCAAACCGCGATCCGGGGACTGGCAAAATTCAGCGGCTTTCACGACACTCTCCTCAATCAATACACATCCTTTTCGACATCAGCCCGGCAGGACATCCTGCAAACCCTCGCTGCGCGAGTGGACTCTGCCAATGCCCTGCTCGACAGGATCGAAAGTGGCAACATCCCGAAAGGAGACCTCAACGCCTTCACTGCCCGGCAGATTTCCAGTCTTCACGTTAACCTCGCCGGGCGAATCCGGAAAAGCTGGGGCGAACTGCGAACCCCGGAAAAAGCCAAGCGTCAATTAATCGAAAGTTATTTGAAGGAACTCAAGCCCGAAGCTATCGCCGCTGCGGATCCTGCCGCCGGACGCGGGCATTTCCAAATGCTCTGTGCCGGGTGCCACCAGATGTTCGGCGAAGGCGGAAAGATCGGCCCGGAGCTAACCGGTTCCCAACGCACCAATCTGGAGTACCTCCTCGAAAACATTATAGACCCAAGCGCAGCGGTTTCTAAAGATTACCAGATGAATATCATTAGACTAAAAAGTGGGCAGACACTTTCTGGTTTTATCAGCTCGCAGGCCGACGAAACCCTGACGATCCAGTCAATCAATGAACAGGTTGTCGTGAGAAAAACCGAAATCGCTGAACAAACCCAATCCCCGTTATCCATCATGCCCGAGGGGCTCCTGCAAATTTTACCCAAAGAAAAAGTACGGGAATTAATTGCCTATTTGTCCTCTCCCCACCAGGTTGCTCTGCCATTGCCGCCGCAGTAGTGCACTCCATGACTCCTTTGCAAAACACAAACATGAAACTCTTCTCAATTCTACTGGCTCTTTCTGGGTTGATCCAGGCTGAGGAACCTATCAATCTGGAAACCTATCGGGCTGCGGCGGTCGAGAAATGGGAAAAGGAAATTGGAAAATTGGAGGCTCGCGACCGTTCCGAAACCCATCCGGCGGACAGCATCCTGTTTGTCGGCAGTTCCAGCATTCGCCTGTGGAGTCGGATTGCGACTGACATGTTGCCCTATCACGCGATCAATCGCGGCTTTGGTGGTTCCAAATTTTCCGATCTCGCCATTTATGCCGACCGCTTGATCACCCCGCACCAGTTTCGGGCGGTGGTCATTTTTGTGGGTAATGACATCGCCGGGAAATCAGATGACAAATCGCCGGAGGAAGTTGCCGCGCTGTTTTCCTATTTCCACGGGAAAATTCGAGCCCACAATCCCTCGGCATCGATCTTTTACATCGCGGTGACTCCCACGCCCTCCCGCGCCAAAGTCTGGGAAAAAGCCAGGGCGGCAAACTCATCCATCCGGGAAATTTGCCTGAAAACGGACAACACTTATTTTATCGGCACGGAAAGCATTTTTCTGGATGCCCATGGAAATTCCAAACCGGATTTGTTCCGCGATGACCAACTTCATCTCAATGCGGCAGGCTACCGTCTCTGGACGGCGGCTATTAAGAGCCATCTCGATTCCGCTCTCAACGGAGCCAAGTGAAGTATGCCTTACTTTTTCGCCAACTGGACACCATCATTATCCAGAGAGATTTTTCGCTGCCTGTAAAGAGCTCCCAGAGCCTGTTTGAAGGCTTTTTTGCTGACCCCAAATTGCGAGCGGATTTTTTCCGGCGAACTTCTGTCTCCGATTTCGAGATACCCACCGTTGTGCCGCAACGCTTCGAGGATGTCCTCCGTCAGGCTGGTGACCCGGCCATACCCACTTTCATTTAGGGTCAAATCGATCTTGCCTCCCGGTCGAACGGTTTTGATGTAGCCCTCCATCTTCTCGCCGATTTGCAGGGGATAACTCACCTCGGAATGATAAAGCAAACCGAGGTATTGGTTGTTGACGATCGCGTTGTAACCCATCGGAGTTTCGTTGCAGATCAAGAGAGTGACGGGCTGACCATCATCGTAGGGCGGGATGCTATGGTCAGCGTGTTTGTGACATTTCATGGAGGCGACGATCCGGGAACTGCGTCGGTCTTCGAGGATGGCCACAACAGGTTTTTCCCCAACTTTGACCCGCCCGAGCTGCTCGCCAAAGGGCAGGAGGAGATCTTTCGCCAACCCCCAATTCAAAAAGGCTCCCATATCTGGATGAGTGCTGATGACCTCCAGAGAGGCAAAATCCCCGACCTGGGCCAGGGGTTTTTCGGTTGTGGCGATAATACGATCCTTGGAATCGTAATACACAAAAACATCAAACTCTTCGCCAGGCTCAGCATCTGCCGGAAGGTATTTTGACGGGCAGAGAATCAGCCCGTGTTCCTGCCCATCAAGCAACAATCCCCGGTCCGATTCCTCAACCGCCATCAACTTATTCCATTTCCCAACTTTTGCCATTACTCGGAAGTGTCGCTCAGGTTTTAGGCTATAGGCAAGAGACTTTAGCCTTTCGACGGCAAATTACCCTGTTGAATCGGTGATTGTACCCTGTTGAATCGGCCATCGTACCCTGTTGGATCGGTGATTGTAATGCATGGCGGAAATACGGATGTGGCCTATGTCCATTCCTGGGCGACCATCGACTATGCCCTTTTCCCAACGCCTGAGTCTCTTCCTTAGCCTCATTTTTGGGGCGACTGTGGCATGGGGTCGGTCGGCTCCTGATTACCTCTCTGCGGTCAAGCCGCTCCTCGCCTCCCGCTGTTTTGATTGCCACGGGGCGCTTCGGCAAAAGGATGGACTGCGCCTGGATACGGTCGCCCAGATGATCGAGCACGAAGTCATTGTCGCGGGCAAGCCGGATGCCAGCGAGTTGCTCCACCGCATTTCCAGCACCGACCCGGATGAAATCATGCCGCCACCGCACGAGGGCAGCCCCTTTACCCCGGATCAGATTCAAATCATCCGCGAGTGGATCGCTGCCGGAGCGCCTCACCCGGAAAATGAAAAACCGGAGGCGGATCCGGCGAAACACTGGTCCTTCCAACCCATCTCGCGCCCGGCCCTTCCCGCCGGGGAGGCTCCCCACCCGGTGGACCGCTTTATTTTTGATCATCACCAGCAGACTGGCTTGACGCCCGCGCCCGAAGCTTCCCGCTTGGAATTGATCCGCCGAGTCTACTTTGATCTCATCGGCCTGCCGCCGGAAACCGGGGAACTCGCCGCTTTGATGGATGATTCGGGTGCAGACTGGTATGAAAAACTCGTCAACAGGCTTCTCGAAGATCCCCGCCACGGCGAGCGCTGGGCGCGGCACTGGATGGAGGTCTGGCGCTACAGCGACTGGTGGGGCCTGGGTGATCAACTCCGCCACAGCCAGAAACATATCTGGCACTGGCGCGACTGGATCGTGGAATCGCTCAATGCCAACCTCGGTTACGATGAAATGCTCCGCCTCATGCTCGCGGCTGATGAACTGTATCCCGAAGATCTGGCGCGGCTCCGTGCCTCCGGCCTGCTCGCCCGGCAGTTTGTGCTCTTTAACCGCAACACCTGGATGGACGACACCGTCGAGCACCTCGGCAAAGGGCTGCTCGGCCTGACCATGAACTGTGCGAAGTGCCACAATCACAAGTTTGATCCTTTCTCTCAGGAGGATTACTACGCCATGCGGGCCATTTTCGAGCCCTATTTGGTTCGGCTTGAGTTGGTTCCCGGCGAGGCCGATTTCGAAAAAGACGGCATTCCCCGCGCTTTTGATGCCCTGCCTGATGCCCCAACCTATCTTTACCACCGGGGAAACGAAGCCAATCCGGACAAATCCAGGATCATCCCGCCCCGGGTGCCGAAGATCATTGCCTTTGAGCCCCTTGGCATCGAGCCGGTTTCACTGCCAGTACCCGCCTACCAACCCGCCCGCCGCCCTGGCGTCCCGGAAACCCACCTGAGCAGAGCTGAAAAGAATGTGACCAGCGCAGTGACGGATCTCGAAAAGGCAGAGGCAACCCTCCTTGCCGCCCGCAATCGGCTTTCCCCCGTGACACAGACACGCCTGTCTGTCCATCAACCTGAGCTGGTGCCAGCGGGGACCTTTGTCGATACCTTCGAAACGCTCGATCCCGCCCGCTGGGCCATGATTGGTGGCGAGTGGGTTCATGGTACCGGCAGCATCGAGCAGAAAAAAGACGGCCCGGTCCGATCACGGCTCCGTCACCTAGGTGCAACTCCTCTTGATTTTGATGCCACCGTGCGTTTCCTGATCACTGGCGGGAGTAATTACCGCAGTGTGGGACTTGCCTTTGATGCCGGACCGGAAAGCGAGGGCCCAAGCGAGCAACTCCTCTACCTCAGCGTGGGTGGAGCCAAGGTCCAGGCCGCTTATCAGGAAAATGGCAACTGGAAATACCCCGGCGGCGGGGCGATGCATTCCCGGCCCCTTCTCGAAAACGAAGAATACACCCTTCATCTCCAGGTTCGGGACAATTTGATCAATGCCTCGCTCAACGGGCAGCCCGTCATTTCCTGGCGCACTCCGCTGCCGAGACGCGCCGGCTCGCTGGATCTGATCACTTTTGATGCCCCGGCGGTTTTTTATGATTTTTCGATCGCACCGCTGGATCCAAAACTATCACTGCGGGAGTCTTCCGAAAAAAACACCACCCCGGAATCCACCGCCCAAACCGTGGCCGAGGCGGAAGACAAAAAGGCAATGGCCGAAGCCGGGGTTTCAGTGGCACGGGCGGAGCTGGAAAGTGTTCGCCTGCGGGCCTCCGCGATGCAAGCTCCCGGGGACAGGTCAGCCGCCGAAGCCGCCATCAAGGCCGGGCGCGCCCTGGACCTGGCCAAATCCCGCCGCAACCTGATCGAAGCCGGGCAAAAACTCAAAAAAACCGCCGCAGACAAAAAAGAGGCTGCCACCAAAGAGGTGGAAAAAGCCCGCCAAACCGTAACCCGGGCCGAGGCAAATCTGGCTGCGGCAGTGGAAGAAAAGGAGATCTACGCCCCGTTGGAGGGTGCCCTTTGGTCACCGACCCGCTTTGCCAGTTCCGGTCGGGATGACCGTGCTCCTGATTTCCCACCCACCAGCACGGGCCGCCGCAGTGCCCTGGCCCGCTGGATCACGGATCAGCGGAATCCGCTCACCGCCAGAGTTGCCGTCAATCATATCTGGCTGCGGCACATGGGCCAGGCCATCGTGCCCTCGGTTTTTGATTTTGGGCGGAATGGAACCCCACCGACCCATCCCGAATTGCTCGACTGGCTGGCCGCCGAGTTGATGGAAAAAAACTGGGATATGAAACATCTCCACCGGCTGATCCTCAATTCCCGGGCTTACCGGATGAGTTCTTCCCGCGCCGATCTGGCAAACCGGGAGAAAGATCCGGACAACCACGGTTTCTGGCACCGCCCCATGATCCGGCTGGAGTCCCAGGCGGTGCGGGATTCGATTCTCGCCCACGCTGGTGAACTCGATCTAACCAGGGGTGGGCCTCCGGTCCCTCCAAACCAGCAGGATACCTCGAAGCGGCGCAGTCTCTATTTTTTCCACTCCAACAATGATCGTCATCTCTTTCTCACCCAATTTGACGATGCCCGGGTGGCGGAGTGTTACCAGCGGGAACAAAGTGTGGTCCCCCAGCAGGCCCTCGCCCTGGCCAACAGCCGTCTCGTCCTCGAAGCGGCCCCGAAAATCGCGGCCCGTCTCTCCGACCCCAATTCACAGACAGGAGTGTCTGTGTCACGTGGGGCCGGTGAAAATGATGATGTGGTTTTTGTGAAAAAAGCCTTTGCCACTCTGCTGGCCATCACTCCGGGGGAAGTTGAGATTTCCGCCAGCCTCCGCGCTTTGGAGGACTTCAGAAAACTTCCCGGAACCACTCCCGCCGCCGCCCGGACTCAACTGATCTGGGCACTCCTCAACCACAATGATTTTGTCACCCTGAGATGAAAAACAGCCCATTCCAGCATTCTTCCCGGCGAACTTTTCTCACTCGCGGTGCCCTCGGCTTCGGCAGTATGGCCCTGGGTGCCATGCTGCATCGAGATGGCCTTGCCTCCTCACTTGGTTCCTGGGCTCCACCCACCGGCCACCCGCACTTTCTGCCACAGACCAAAAGCGTCATCTGGCTGTTTATGAATGGCGGAGTCAGCCATATGGAAAGCTTCGACCCCAAACCCATGCTAAATCGCTACGCGGGAAAAACCATCGCCGAGACTCCCTTTGCCGACACCCAGAGCGCGGAGAAACTTGCCCTGGAGCGGCTGGTGGTGCCGGATGGCAATGGCAACCAGCGCAATACCCTGTACCCATTGCAAATCGGCTTCCAGAAACACGGCCAGAGTGGGATCGAGGTCAGCGACTGGTTTCCCCACACCGCCCGGCATGTCGACAAGCTCGCCATCGTCCGTTCCATGTACACCACCGACAGCAACCACGGTGCCCAGGGCCAGTTCCACACCGGCCGCCACATGAACGACGGTTATTTTCCCACTCTGGGGGGCTGGGTCGACTATGGACTTGGCACACTCAATGAAAATCTGCCCCAGTTTATTTCCATCGGCACCCGCCCCTACTGGAATAGCCGGGATGGCGTCTACCTCGGCCCCCGGCACGATGCCGTGCCCCTGCGAATTGATCCGGCCAATCCGCTCGATTTTGGGAGATCTCAGGGTTCCTTTTCTCCCGAGGCGAAGAGCCGTGGTTTTGATCTGGTACGGGAGTTAAACACCCTGCGCGGCGAAGCCTACCCGGACGATCCCGCACTCGAGGCCCGGATCGCGTCCTACGAACTGGCCTTCCGCATGCAGAGTGCCGTGCCCGGGGTCATCGATTTTTCAAAGGAAAGTGAGGCGACCAAAAAACTCTACGGCCTTGACCGGAACGAAACCCGCAACTTCGGCAGTCAACTCCTCGCGGCGCGGCGCTTTGTGGAGCGGGGCGTTCGCTTCATTCAGATCCAGCACGGCGGAGGTGCCGCCGGGTCTTGGGACGCCCACGGCGGTCTCAAAGCCAACCACACCAAAAACGCGATGGAAGTTGATCAACCCATCGCCGCTTTGCTCGAGGATCTCGACCGCACCGGTCTGCTCTCTGAAACTCTCGTCGTTTTTGCCACGGAGTTCGGGCGCACCCCCGGCTCCCAGGGCTCCGATGGGCGCGATCATCATATTTTTGGTTTCACAGTGTGGATGGCCGGAGGCGGCCTGAATCGCGGCGTGGTTCACGGTGCCACGGATGAAATTGGGTTTCACGCTGCGGAAAATCCCCATTACGTCACCGACATCCACGCCACCATCCTGCACCAACTCGGGCTTGATTCCAGAAAGCTGGAAGTCCCCGGGCGCAAGCGCCTCGAAAAAGACCACGGGACGGTGATTCGTGAGATTATCGCTTAAGGGCAAAGTGGTGGAATGGTTTGGTTAAATACGCATTGTCACCCGATCTCTGCGTTCCACACCCATCCTCGGGAAAAGGACGGAAGAAAGGTCATACAAAACTATGTGACTGTGTCGTGCGGGTCATGTAAAACGGGGTCCTTTTTTAAGAGGCAATGGGCCTCTTTTTCACATCTCTTGATATTCGCTTCGGTGTCTTTTTTTTGCGGCAACGCGCTAAATGACACCATCTTTCCAAGAAACCGACATCATGGAAGGCCAATACCGACTCAAGAAAAATGCTTCTTCATCCACTGGAGGCTTTCGCGGTTGTTGATTTCCTCTTCGGCGATGATCTGGCTGAAGGGTTTGCCAGAAACAGATGGTATCACTCCGCGCGGTGGGTTCGCCTTCACGAGTTGCATGGCGGATTCCAGATGAGTTTCTTTTCGACCGGGCATGGTGACAAAGTAACCGTCGGTGAGACAGGGGATGCGCAGGGGATCTCTGGTCGCCATTTCGAGGTTGAAGACGATGGCGGGATTCGCCTTTCGCAGGGTCGCGATGATGCGCGGAAGGTCGAGCATGCCAGTGCCGAGCGGCACTTCGCTGAGCAGAAAACCATCAGCACCGGGCTGGATGGCCATGTCCTTCAAATGCACACTCAGAGCGAAGGGCGCGAGCGCTTCGCAGACCTGGTGCGGCTCCTCCAAAAGGGCCAGATTGTTCCCGGTATCAACCAGGACACCGATCCATTCGCTGCTGACGCCGCTGATCAGTTTCACCAGCTCTTCGGTGGTGTGGTCTTTGTGGTTCTCGATCGCAACCCTGAGTTGATGTTTTTTTAGGATCGGTTCGATCAGGCCGAGGGTCAGCCCGGCCTGATCATGAAAGGCGCGGAAATCCTCCATGGTTTTGAAGACCTCGTAGCGGCGCCCGCTGGTGAATACGGCCCGGGCCACGGTGGCCCCGGCTTCACGGGTTCGCCTGACACTGTGCTCAAAGCCCGCCAGATCGCTTTCCTTTCTGGGGAGTTGGACTTCCCCCTCGTAGTAGTGACCGGCTTTTTCGATGAGCTGGCGAATCAGTGCGGGTTCGGTGTCATGCAAAGGGGTTTGCACGCCCTCTGCCCCCAGATCGCAGGCATAGCGGTAGAAACCCACCGGATCGGTGAACTTCACTCCCGTAAAACCAGCCCGGAGTGCCTTCCAGTGCTGATGACAGGAGAAAGTACATAAACCGAAACGACTCGGAGCTGCTCCATCAACCGCGAGAAGACTCCGGGCAAAGGCAAGGGTCGAGGCGGCGATAAATCCCCGACGAGTGGCGTGTGGCAAAGTAAAGGCGGGCGGTGTGTTCATGGTTTTGATGTGCGAAAGGGCGCGAGTTCCTCTTCCGTCCAGGGGATCGTGCGGCCCTGAGACTCGATGCGAAGCTTGTTGATTTCGCCCGGAGAAATTGGAGCTGCATGGTTCTCCCAGGCGCGGCGGATGTAGGTGAGAACGGCGGCGATCTCTTCATTTCCGAGCGCGGCGAGCGGAGGCATAAACGGCTGAATTTCCGGAGACTCGTAACGTTTTCCACTGACGTTGATAGGCCCACTGAGACCGTGAAACAGCACCCGGGCGAGTTGTCCAGGACTGCCCATTACCCAGTGTGATCCGGCGAGCGGTGGACCGAGAAATTTCACACCCTTTCCATCCGCACCATGGCAGGCGACACAGTAGGTGAGAAAGTTCTGGCGCCCCTGCGCAAAGAGAGTTTGTTGCGCCGGGGTGAGTGGTTTTACGTCGGATTTTGCGAGCGGTTCCGGGACATGCCCCGGCCAGGCGAAACATCGACGAAGCTCCGGGTGCTGATCAAGATGAGGCGGCGCAACATTCAGGGACACGGGATTTGTCATCAACTCCGCCTGGCGGATGCTGATTCCGGTCCACAGGGCCTGTTTTCTCCAATCGAAATCAGAACCCGCCAACAGGCTGAGCAAATTTGAGATGCGCCCGGCATCTCTCGATTTGATGATGGCCTGGGCCAGTGCCTCCATGAGAAAAGCCAGCCCGGGAACCTCCTGCACCGTCCAGAGGGCGCTCAAAAATGCCGACTCCCGCTGCGCCAGGCTGCTCATCACAGCGTCACGCATCAGCGGATCCGCCAACCAGGGAGCGGCGATTTTTTGCAGCGCCACCAATCGATCTGGATCCGAAATATTGAGGTCCCCGATGGTCAAAATCATTTGCAAAGCCACTTCCTGGGGCGGTGCGGTTTCAGATCCACGCAAAATGTGGGCGAGCAATTCGGAATGGGACATTCCCAGCGACTGCAAAACACGGAGCGCGGCAGCCCGGATATGCGGCACCGCATCATTCAGGGCGGCGGAGAGTTCCCGCGGCTGCGGATCACGCAGGCCTTCCAGGGTCCACAGGGCATGGAGCCGGGCTTGGGGACTGGCATGGGTCAGTGCCATTTGCCGCAGTGCTGGCAGGGCGGCGGTCAGGAGCCGCTCCACCAGGTGCATCTGGGCTTGATCCCGCCACCAGCCGTTTGGATTGGCCAGGTGCATCACGAGTTCGTCTGGTTTCATCCGTGCGAAACTGGGGGGAGCGGGCTGGCGGAATCCATCCGGGACCACGCGCCAGATCCGCCCCAGGTGAATTGGTTGATCCATCGCCCTCGCCTCGCTGTGCTCCCGCAGATAGGTTGACATGTGAACGCCGTCCTGCACGATCCCACGATACATATCTGCGATGTAGATCGCCCCGTCCGGACCGGTGATTATCGAGCAGGGTCGGAAACGCTCGTCGGTCGAGGCGATAAAGTCCCGCCCTTCATAAGCTGAGGTGCCCGTCACGTACAGCCCGTTTTCCGAGAGGACACTGCGCTTGATCAGATTTCCCACCGTTTCACAAACAAAGGCGTTGCCAGAAAATCCCGGAAAGAGGGCTTCGCGATACACGAACGGCGCGCAGGCGCTGGTGAACTCCTTGATCCGGCCCTGCTCATCCAGTGCCCCGGGGATGTACCCGCGATTGGTGGCGCGATTGGGGCGGATCGGGAATACTGCATTTGTATTCGTCACCCCGACGCTTAACCCGGCTGTGGGATCGTGGTTGGGATTACGGGTCAACGTGTTCGGCGGAACGAGATCGCAAAGCAACTGGGTGTGGTTAAAATTGTAAAAGAGTCGCCCGCGATCATCATGACAAATCCCCCACTGCCCCCGCGCCTCGGTCGCTTCCCGCCGCCAGCGATCGCCATCGCTCCGATAGCGATGGTTGTCGTTGGCGTTGTAAATCCAGTTATCCATCGCCCGGAGCAAACCGTTGGCGGAGTGCTCGATATCATCCTTCGCGTAGTCGGCAACCACCAGCGTTTTCTCATCCGCCACCAGATCGCCGTCCGTATCCCGGGCAAACCACAGTGGTTTGTTTTCAGCGATCAGCACCCCACCCGGCTGCACCAAGATGGCCCGGGGGAGGATCAATTGATCCAGAAACACCGTGTTTTTGTCCATGACGCCATCCGCATCCGTATCCTCCAGGACCGAGATCCGACCGATCCGGTCATGCACGCCCGAGCGCTTGATGTCCTGCATATACCCGCGCATTTCGACCACCCAGAGGCGGCCTTCGCCGTCGAAGGCCATCGCCACCGGATCCTGCACCATCGGCTCACTCGCCACCAGTTCGATCCGGCAACCCGGCTCCGCGATTTGAAACGCCCGCAGGGATTCCGCCGGGGAAAGGACCGGAGGAGGAGGCTCCAAGTCAGCCTCCCCTGCCCCGGCGGAGGCAAGGAACAAAATGCAGATCCACCCAACCACGTGCAGGCTGGGTTTGATGGGTAATCCCAAGATCTTTGGTTTGGAAAGTGTCATCACTTGGAAAACATAGCCAATTTGGGGTGTTTTCGCCCTACTGTGGATTCGAAAAAGCGGCATGATCGCGGCTGCTGATTCTTTTCGACATGAAACAGACACTCCTGTCTGTTCAAAACGAGAAGAAATGGAGTTGCGCCCCATGGGGGGCAAAAGAACTGCCTGCAGCCAATCCCGAGTGACAATTCCACGTGGTAACGGTTACGGCGTCGAATCCGAGTGACAATTCGACGTGGTAACTGTTACGGCGTCGAAACCGAGTTACAATTCGCCGTGGTAACCGTTACGGCGTCGAAACCGAGTTACAATTCGACGTGGTAACCGTTACGGCGGCGAAACCGAGTGACAATTCGACGTGGTAACGGTTACGGCGGCGAAACCGAGTGACAATTCGACGTGGTAACGGTTACGACGTCGAAACCGCGTGACAATTCGACGTGGTAACGGTTACGGCGTCGAAACCGAGTGACAGATCGACGCCGGGGCTTTTCAAAGGGTCCCCCTCTGGGTTGAGTGTTGAGTGAATCCGAATAGTCCCAGGTGACTGGATTTGAAAGAGGTTCCTGTGATCGCGGACACCTGATTCAACAGGGTACAATGCCCGATTGCACAGGGTACAATCGGGCGTAACTAGCAACTACAAATTCGGAGTATCCACTCCAGTAATAATCCGAGCGCCGCGTCGGTAGCGGACATAGGCGTAAAACCACTGGAGCAGGACCGCGATTTTGTTGCGAAACCCCACTAGAAACAGTAGATGAACGAACAGCCACATCAGCCAGGCGATGAATCCAGTGAATTTCAGGCCCATGCTGCTGGCGACTGCTGCTGAGCGACCAATCGTAGCCATACTGCCTTTGTCGAAGTAGCGAAACTGGGGGCGAACATCGTATTTCGGAGCGCTTCCGGCGGCGATTTTTTCGAGATCGAACTGAATGACTTTGGCGGCATGCCTTCCCATCTGGATCGCCCCCTGACAGAGTCCCGGGACCCGTTTTTCGGCCTGGTCGAAACAGTGAGCGATGTCGCCGAGGGCAAAAATGTTGGGGTGCCCGGGGATGCTGAGATCTTTTTCGACGATGATTCGCCCCCCGGCATCAAGCTGGACACCCAGTTGTTTCGTCAGGTTCGGTGCCTCCACACCCGCCGCCCAGACAATGTTTTCCGCTTCCAGGGTATCGTTTTGCAGGATTAAAGTCCTGTCTCCAACTTCCTTGACCGGTTCGCCAACCCGGACTTCGACGCCCATGTTTTCGAGCTTCTTTTGGGTGTATTCCGAGAGTTCTGGATCATACATCATGAGCAACCGGGGAGCGGCTTCGACCAGAACTATGTGAGCCTCGCTGGTATTGATATTTCGAAAATCGTTCACCAGAACATGGCGGGCCAGCTCTGCAAAAGCACCGGCCAGTTCAACCCCGGTGGGGCCGCCGCCCACAATTGCGATGGTCATGAGTCGTTTTCGTTCAGCGGGGTTGTCGCTCATTTCCGCTTTTTCAAATGCCATCAGCACATTGCGCCGCATCGACGTGGCATCATTGAGGCTCTTGAGGCCAAGTGAATGTTGAGCCCATTCCTCATGACCAAAGTAGCCGGTGCGGACACCCAGGGCGATGGCCAGATAATCGAAATTCAGGACGTGGTTTGTAGTCGTGACGGTATTGCCGTGCACATCGATGGATTGGACCTCATCCATGATCACGGTGACATGGTCGTGATCCGCAAAAATGCTGCGAATGGGGTGCGCGATTTCAGGTGCCGCCAGACCGGCTGATGCCACTTGATAGAGCAGGGGTTGAAATAGATGATGGTTCTGCCGATCAATGATCGTGACATCGATGTCCGTATTTTTCAGTGCCCGGGTGATTTCAATTCCTGCAAATCCACCTCCGAGCACAACAAGGTGTGGTCGTTTCATTTCCACAACGATACGCTTATCAGCGGGGTCTGGAAATGATTAACCGGTTAACTCTGATTAGGCAGTGCCTCCCAACGGTGTCAATTCTTCGCAGGTAAACGGCGAAGCTCAAACCACAGGCTATGCCAAAATTTCGTTAAAATTAACAATGTGATTGCGGATCGCGTAGATGACGGTGTCCAGAGCAATGGTTTCGGGGTAGCTGAATCGAACCACCATGTTTTTCAATATGGTGTCGACCTGTCCCCTGATTGGTGCCGGCATCTTCTGGTATTTTTTCAAGGAATTCTGCCTCTGGAAAAAGGCATCCCGAAGAGTCTCCGGGTCGATTCCATCAATGGATTTCCGGTGGGATAAGAGGGCGGTGAACTCATCGGAAAATGCACTCAACAAATTGTCGTTGCGAGACGAAATGAGAGATTTTTCGGGATCGGTGGTAATTTCCCCGGAACTATGCAAATCAAGAAATTTCTGGGCCAGTTTGCGGCGATAAATGCCGCTGTAGTCATCTGGATGAATGATAGCTTCGATGGACTTCAGGAATTGCAAATCCGGACGGTCAACTTTTTCCCCGGAGGTGGAATCGATATAAGTGTATCGCGGAACCAGAACGTGAGCAAAGGCCTTGTTCTCGATCGCTTTTTCCAATAAGGCGTGTTGCAGGTATTTGCGGAGATCGTGCTCGATCTTGACCGGATCGCGGTCCACCGTTGCGACGGTAATTTCACTTTTCAAAGTGGCATGGTAGAGGCCGCGAACTACATGAATAAGACCTTCAAAATCTCCGTAATCCCCCTCGCCATCGTCCAGAAAGATATTGCCGATTTCACGGGCCTGGATGGGTAATTTTTCCCAGGGTTTCTGGGAAAAGTCAGGGGTTCCCAGTTCCAACCAGTGGTGCACGTCCTCCCCTTCCCGCAAAACATGTTCCAACTGATCGAGGAAGATCGAAACAGTGACCTTCCTACCATCCGAGATCGAAATGGTGTTGCGCATAATGTTCTGCAATTGACGAATTGACAGACCGTAGCGACCCTCTTCCGGGTATTGTTCATTGCGGAGTTCGCGCATAAACTCGTCGTCGATGAGTTTTAGTTCGTGATCCGAAAAAAGCCCACTTTCCTTCAGAAGCAGGGCATCGGGATGTTTCACCACAAAGGATTCAAGGAAGGCGTCGTCTTCCAAATTGATGCCGAGTCGCTGACACTCGTTGCGGAAGGGATCCCATGGTGGAAGATTTTTAATCGTCTGGATGGGATCCTCGGACTGGGCGGCGTAAATAAACAGTTTCTGCTCCGGGGTGATGCGATTATAGAGTTCCTGTTTCTCGCGGCTCCAGGTGGAGGGGAACTTCATCCGGCTGGGCGGGAAAAGACGGGTCAATACGGAGTAGTATGCCGCAATCGGATAGAGATTTGGGTCGATGGCATATTTATCTCGGACATTGTTCATGTCCCGCCGGAGAATATCCATTTCTGAAACCGCATCGAGCAGGTAGTTGACGGGAACTTTCTCGATCCGGTCGAGCAGTTTGCTGGAGGTGAGATGTCGGTCGAGGCGCCTCATTTCCTCGAGGTTTGTGGTCATGAGCACGGTGGTATCAAGAGATGCCTGGGTAAATTCCAAAGTGATCTTCCCCGAACCAAGAAGCATCAAGAGTGGTTTATATTCAGTCTCATCCGGCTGGTGACCGTCCCCGGAGAAGGCGTCGTGAATGTGGAGCATCCCGCGGTTGGATGAGAGGAGGGCTCCTTCATAAACGAACATGAATTTCCCTTGAAAATGAGTGTTGAGGAGATGCATGTCTGCATCTGACAAATTGATGGGTCGCACATTGGTGCGGAGTTGCCGCATATCATCGATGTTTGCAATCCCCTTTCCCCGGGGAACGGAATATTCAACTTCTTCGATGCGGACGTATTCTTCGATCAGATCGAATAGGGTTTTGCCTTCGTTACGCGGGTTTTGCCGCAGAGTTTCGAGAACATCAAGGGTGCGTTTATCGAGAGTTGCGCAATGATAGTAGGAAGGGATGGAAAATGCTTTATTGTCTTTGTGAATTTGCGATACATGATCAAAGACTTCCTGCCGGGGATGAGATACCGAACCATCATCATGCCGGACAGTGATGGGGAAAAGCAAAATCGGATTTGGGGTCATGGCTGAACGGATTTCGAGAATATGTCCGTTCTCCCCTTCCAGACGGAAAAAGAAGGTGTATTGCTTGATGGTACTTTCCTTTGAATACTCTTCAAGCGCCCGGGAGATGAGATCAACGATATTTGTCTTTCCCGAGGCGGGCGGACCAACCAGAACGATCCCCCGCCGAGGCCCGGATTCCTTATCGACTGATTCAATGACATCCACGATTCGTTTGATACAAAATTCCTGTCCATAAACGGCGTTCACCCCAGTGGTGAAGTGGTCCTGAAAAAGTTTGTAACGCAGGCAGACTTCGCCACTTCGAACCACGGCTTCCACCTTGAAATGTTTAATGGCGTCCAGCAAAATGGAAGCTGATGTCTTGAGAACAGTTTCCGGCCTCTGCATAAAATTCTCCACAAATTCTGAGAATCTCAAACTGCTCCGCTTCCCGGTGTCGAGAAGCTTCCGGTAGTCAAAAGGTATTTTATCTTTGAATTCGGGTTCCATAATATTTATATGACGAATGGACGTTTACCATCCATCATTCGCTCAGCGACTTCTTCGAAGTCCGGGCAGCGAACCGTAGTGTTGTTAAATTTTCCAGATGAAAGGGTATAAAGATTGTCTTCGCAAAGAAGGGAAACGGGGCCTTTCCAGACCATATTGATGTTTTTCAAGGTTGGCCGGATCCATTTTTTCCGCAGGGGGCGTCCATCATCCCGGTGATAGAGGAGGAGGCCGCCTTCCAGGAAGTCAACATCGATCAAATAGATCCTGGGACGATGAAAGTGGGTAAAAAAGTTCAACATCTGATCCTTCACCGGTACGGGTTCAATCCAAACATAATGTTTATTCTCTTTGACCACATCGCTGGCGGTCAGTTTGAGGTGTGGCAGATGAGCTTTGGGGATCCGGTTAAGATGCAGCTCCTCAATAAGTTCAGGGGTCAGGAAGCGACGGAGAAATTCATAGTCCGTACAGGTTTCAATGATGTGCTCCATGGCCTGCAGCGGATCTTTTCCACTCGGCTTGTCCCAGTTGACCTTTTTTTGCAAATCAGTTTCCTCGACAAAATCGAGACTGACCCGCCCTTGTCTGTAAAGTTCCTCAACATGATTCCACATGTAATAGCCAAGGTGATATGGATTGCGCTGATAGAAAGGACGAGGATAACAAACCCCTGCGAAAATCTTACAGTAATCAACAATTCCTTTGCAGGCACGCTCTTCAAAGAGCTGTTTCATGATTTTATGCTCCCAATACATGGCCCAGCCTTCGTTCATAATCTGTGTTCGGATCACAAAATCAGAGGTGGAGTTTACCGTATAAAGATAATCGAGGATATTCCGCTCCCCGGTGCTGGCCGGAGCGAAATTCCGGAGAAAGCCCATAATATCCTGGCAGGGTGCCTTTAATTTATAGCCCCGACGGCTTAACGTCTCATTTTTCGCCTTTCGCTGGTTTTCAAATTCGACCATATTCAAATCACTATCCCGTTTCTGGATGATCTGATTTAGAGTATATGAGTAAGGAAACGAAAGCAGGGAAGATTCTTTTTCCTTCTCTTTTTCAAAGGGATCGGAATAGAGAATATCCGTATCCACCGAGCTGGGGAGGTTATACTGGGAATTGGGAGCGATCAGGGACACGAGGGATTCGGCGGCGTTCCAATACATCCGGTAGTGGGCTTCGCCCATTCCAAGCCGGGAACGATTAACCCGGTTAACCAGGTACATGACCCGCTCAGTTCGGTCATCATTGGAATCGTGAAGGATGTTGATTTCCGAAAATTCACAGTGCCCAACCACATGAGCCATCACGCTGGCCTGAACCATTGCCGAATTGGTTTCGTTTAAATAAGCGTAAGATGGACGACCGGTCTGCACCACTTCATAGTAGAGAGATGACTCCTGGCCTGAGTTGACCCGGTATCGGGTCGAGATCATTTCCTTGCCTTCCCAGAGGTTTTGCGGACTTTTGGGATAGACTCTCTTGTGCAACAGAGAGGCAAACTCCGCCGGATCCAGAATAAAAAACCGCATCTCGGGAAGTCGCCGGTGAAAAACATCCTGAGCGTAATAAAGAATGCGTTGTTCGAGATGTTTTAGTTCGGAATCTGTTGCAATACTACGCATGGGAATCAGGTGGGTTATCGAAAGAGATCACAGATCACTTTTTTAACTTTTGATGAATCTTTCAATTGGGTTAGACGAACGATGGAGTCATGCTCGAATCTTTCTTCGAGAATGCTAACAAGTTGACTCATGCCACTGGGTTTGACTTCGGTGACTCCGATCCGGCTAAAAAATGGGAGCATGCTCAACTCGATAAGATCCATAATCTCTTCTGCATCATCGTGAAAAACCTCTCCATCTCCGAAATAAAACGCGAAGAAATTGGTTGTGTTGATTTCATATTCATTTCGCGCCACCTGGCTGACGAGATCAAAAACCG
The DNA here is from genome assembly GCA_041742015.1 of Verrucomicrobiales bacterium. GTDB lineage: Bacteria > Verrucomicrobiota > Verrucomicrobiia > Verrucomicrobiales > DEV007 > Arctic95D-9. Next base: position 85,159 of record JBGSJM010000216.1, read on the forward strand.
CACTAGCTCTGGTTCCCCCGGCATTGCTGACGTTAAAAAACTGGTCTTCCATCACCTCATAGGCTTCGGAATCGTGAACAAAGTATCGATGCTCGACCTTGTCCGCTCCGTAATTATAGTCGATCCAACGCTGAATGAAGTTAACAACCCGCTTCTCCAGCTTTAATCGTTCACCGTATGTTGAATACGATATATCCCCGATATAGAAAACAACGGCCTTGTAGCGGGGGGTCTCGACCCGTTCAGGCAGCTTGAACCTCCGGTCTTTGCGCCGTAGCAGGATGTTGTAACGTCCATTAGCGGGATCGTATCCGTTCATGGCGATGCTGGTCTTGAGGGCACGTTTGAAAGTCCGCTTTTTGTCGAGGATAATCCCGGCGGTTCCATAGGTTTTAAATTCGTAGGAAACCTCTTTGATTTTGCCCTGACCTTCTTTAAGCAGGTTCGGCAATTTCAGTTTTTCTGCGATCAACTGCATGATCACATCGTAAGACACCGAAAAACTTAGGCGCCCGGCTTCTTTCCCAGGCCCCTCATCGCCACTTCCTCCCTGCCCCTCCTGATCGTCACCATAGGTAAAGCGCGGCGGCTGAATATCATCGGTTTCAACGATGATTTCGCTCTCGCGTCCACCAAGGGTCGACATATCTCCCTCAGAGATAATGTTTTCGATCATATCGTCGAGTCTTTCCCGAATAAAATCATTGAAGATTCCTTCTGAATCAGATGAATTAATTTTATCTTCTGTCATACAAAAGCCAGAGAGGTAGGTTGTTTGGAGAGAATAGCCGCTCCACCTCAAGCCATGATGCTTGAGGCGTTGGCAGTGATCGCGAGAGCCTGGAAAGCACACTTTCCACAGTAGCCTTTTTTCGCCATCAAGTATCGGATCGTCTCATTAAGTTGTTCCTGCTCTTTGGAATGGACATTGGCGGCACTGGTGCCGCTCTTGATCCAGCCCAGCAATTTCATATTTTCGCCAGACTTAAATTCATTTTCGAACACGTATTTTTTTATCGCATTCTGATACGAAGGCTCATCCTCAAGCAGCACCTGGAAGCTCACGCTGGAAATGGCATCGGACAATTCTTTGCGAAAAACATCTTTTTCAGGAATACCGAGGTATTGCTCAATACTCTGCATAAACGGCTCGTCTGGCTTTACATTACTTTGAGTCACATCGTGTTTCACAGTTGTATTGTGAGCGTAGGCCCGCACGTGGTCGGTGTATTTTTTCCAGGTGGTTTCGATCACGGAATTGTCCCGCAAGATCGCTTCGTAAACATCACTGGCGATCTGACCGAAAATCCATTCTTTGGCCTGTGGCAGCACTTTTTCGACGTAGTGACTCAGCTTAGTTTTCTCGGTCGCAAAAGAGTCTTTCATGTAGTTCTCAATGCGCACAAAAAGATCCAGAGGGGTCACACAGGGATTTTCCATAGCAATGGATCCGAGGACGGAAGGATCACTCTTTCCGCTGAGAAGTTGCTGCATATTGGCCCCGTATTCGCTGATCTGGAAGTGCTCGGTGGTCTCAAACACGTTTTGCACAAAACGGGGATCGAGTCCAAAGGTGCCTTCTGATGGCTTAATATACTGGAATTCGCCCAAAATCATTTTCGCCATATTATTATCAATCCCACTGTCTGAACGACCAGCGTAAATCAGAGCTTTCTGAAGCAGCGAAATGTTCGGATTGGATTTTGATTCATAGAGTCGCGACATGACGGCAACCAAACTCAACAACTCCAAACTGTGCGGTGCCACATGACCAATGTGTTTGCGTTTCTTGTTCCAGCCCCGGACCTGATTCGAATAAGAGAATCGGTAGATTTGCTCTTCCTGTTTGAAATTGACAGAAAGTGGCATCTCGATAAAAGTTGTTCGGGACCGCAATGCCTCGAAGGAGTTATTGGCCATAAACATGTTGTATTCATGAAAGTTGGTGTGGCCAATGATGATGCCATTAAATGGAATCGGGGCCTGTCCCTCCGGCTTGAAGAACCTATCCTGAGTTGCGAAGAGCAATTCATAGAGGAATTTGTCCGAAAGTTTTAGGATCTCGTGAATTTCCACAAATCCATTGGCACCAGCACAGAGTTCCCCTTGGTAATCATGAACCAACGGATGCGATTCACTCCCAAACAATGGTAGGAGGCTGTAATCCAGATTGCCCACCAGCGATCCTGCTTCCTGGCTTTTTTCGTCACGAGGAGTGTAAGACCCGATCCCAGTCTTGGTGCGGGCATCATAGACCATGCGCTTAACCTTGAGATGGCTCAACATTTCCCTGAAGGTCAATCCCTTGTCCTTCATAAACTTTTTGAGAACAAAATCGGCGTAGGGTGAAATCCGTCCGGTAATCTTGACCGAAAAATGCCCGTCGTAATGCGGATGTCGGTCGAGAAAGCCGCGTGCGGCTTCGGGATCAATTTTTTTGGTTAATCCAGCGGCAAATTCTTCTCTCAGAGCTTCAGGAATCACTTGTAAAGGCCGCTCAAACAGAGGTGCCTGAACGTAAAAAATACCATCTTCCTCGAATAAGGCCTTTTCTTTTAACCGCTGATCGATCGTGGGAAGCAGCAGGGTGAAAGTCTTGCCCTCGTTCGAAGCTGAATAAGTGTTTAAGGCGGTCTTAATGCCATCCATCGAGCGGGATTTTGCCGATCCCGGAGGCCCGAGAAGAATCCAGAGGCGCTTAGATGCCTCCGCGCCTCGACTGGCGTTGTCCATCTTTTCAACCAGATTTTCCTTCGCCCGCTGCTGGCCGAAAACTACATTTTTCCCGACTAGATCAGCGTTCTCAAAAAACTTGTAATTATGAATCACCGGTTTTCCTGGGACAATGGAGTGTTCCACACCAGATGAAAGCAGCATGTCATGAAGCAACTGGGGTGAGTCCCGGGTTACCCAGGGTTCGCTTTTGATGAGGCTGAGAAATTCGTCAAAAGTGAGGACAGATTGATCAGACTCCAAATGATTTTTATCAAGAATTCTAGCAAGGTTTGCGTCCATAAGGGATGATTAGAAGAAGCTGAGTTAAAGGATGTTGATTGAGGCGTCTATACTCCAGACGACATTCAAACAAATTATGATACGAATTGAAAGAACAAAAAACAGAACATCTGTTCACCAATTTTTCTTCCCTCATATTCGTTTGGCGTTCGAATTCACTAAAATAGATTAACCCTATAAAAAAGGTCTACTTTCAAAACTGCTTAATGATATACAGTATATATAGTTAGCATAAAACGAACCAACCTGATAGAAAAATAAACGTCACTTAAATCGGACGAGTTACGAAAAAACGTTTTTTAAAAGAGAAAGCATTCGATTTGGCTAGAATAAGGCGGGATTCGCCGTGAAGAACTTAAGATATATAAAAATTTAGTTTTTCAGTTTCTATTTTCCCTGAAAATTTTCGACGCCGCGCTGGGAGCTTCGGTCACAAAAGGTTAAATTAACTGTATCCCTCGGCTCCCAGTAAAATTTACACTATCATCCGGGAGGACGAAGTTTGTGCCCGATTGAGTTACCAATTCTCACCGAGCAGACCCTTGACCCAGCGTGCCAGGCGATTTGAGTCCTTCGGGTTGACCAGGTAAAGGTCGATCACCACTTTTACCCTTGCCAGGTATTCGCGGATTCGAGTTTGGTAGGATTGACTAACCGGCACTTTGCGACTCGATAAAGCAACCGCTTGTACTCCCCGGCGATCCGCAATAAAAACAGCGCGGTGAACGTGAAAATGATCGGATACAATAACAACTTTATCAATCTTGTGGATGGAAAGGGACCGTTCAATTGAATCAAGCGTGCGATTGCCATGCGTATCTGTCAAAATCGCCTCTTTCGGGATATGGCGCTCGATCAAACTCGCCTCCATATCCCTTGCTTCGTCATAATAATCGGAGTCCCGGTAGCCACTCACCAGGATTTTGGTCACTTTGCCCTTATCAAACAGCTCTACAGCAGCTGCAATGCGGTTTTCAAAGTGGGGATTAGGAGTGTTCGGGGCCACCTTTTTTGAAGTCCCAAGGACCAATGCAACATCCTGATCTTCGATCTCATTCGAAGAAACGAAAACCCGACCCTGAGTCGACCAGACCACCCACAAGTTGCACCCCAGAACAACTGCAAGCAGCGCGAGAACCGGGGTACAGCAGACGATGAGGCAGCAACCTCGTTTTCTGTAATATGCCATGTCTCGGATTGGTTCAAAAACGTTGAACGCTCCATTTTATGATTTTGTGAGTACATTAGAATTGCAAACGGTCGGTCAGGCAACACATTTGCCGCCTCTGAGTTGACGATTCAGGCATTTTTTTATGAATACAGTTTTCCGGGTCTTTTCCTACCTGAAACGTTATCCCGTTCTGGCAACTGCCCAGTTGACCTGCGCGATCCTGATGACGGTTCTTGTGATTGTCTTTCCCGAGGTCGTTCGCCGGGTCACCGGAGACATCATCCCCAACGGAAAGCTCAATGAACTCGTCCCCTACGCTCTGGTGGCCGCTGCTGCATTCCTCCTCACCAACCTCTTCAACGCTCTGCGAATCATCCTGAACAACAGCTTTGAGCAAAAAGTCATCTTTGACATCCGCTCCGACTTGTATGCCAAGATCCAGAGCCTCCCCATCCCATGGTTTGATAACAAGCGCACCGGAGACATCATGACCCGTGTGACCGAGGACGTCACATCCATGGAGCGGGTCCTGATCGATGGGATTGAGCAGGGCATTGTCGCCACCCTCCAGATTGTAGTGGTAGGAACCTATCTTTTCTGGGGAAATCCCAAACTCGCCGCAATCGCCATGATTCCCATGCCCCTGCTGGCCCTAGGAGCCGTCCTCTATACCCGGAATGCTGCCGGCCGCCACCGCGAAGTCCGCGCCGCCACCAGCACGATGAATTCCCTGCTTCACGACAATCTGGATGGCATTCAGCAAATCAAAGCCTTCACCCGTGAAAACCACGAACACGCCCGATTTAACGAATCCAGCCATCAAGTGAGAATAGCCACCCTCAATGTAATGAAAATGTGGGCGGCCTACAGCCCCAGTATGGAATTTCTACGAAACATGGGATACGTATTGGCCATCGGATTCGGCGGCTATTTTGTCATCACCGACGGGGCACCAGAGGAAATCGCGAGCCGCAGTGGCGTGCTTGCTGCTTTCCTGGTGACTCTTTCTCTTTTTTACGAGCCAATTACCAGGCTTCACGGCCTGAACCAAATCATCCAGGCAGGGCGAGCAGCGGCCGAGCGGGTCTTTGAAATCATTGATGCGGAGGAAGAGACCGGCATTCATACCGGAAGCCTGCTACCCAAAACCATCACTGGTGATGTGCGCTTCAAAAATGTCTGTTTTGCCTATTCTTCCGACATCCCCACTCTCGATAAAGTTTCGATTCACGCTGCCCCCGGCGAGATGATTGCCCTGGTCGGGCACACCGGAGCCGGAAAATCGACCATCATCAATCTCCTGACCCGCTTTTACGAATACGATTCTGGAAAAATCTATATCGATGGCCACCCCATTGACGAAATCAACAAAAAATCACTCCGATCCGTGCTTGGTTATGTCACCCAGGAGAGTTTTCTCTTCAACGGTTCTGTCCGCGAAAATCTCACCATCGCCAAACCGGATGCCACCGATGCGGAAATGTGGTCCGCCCTCGACGCTGCCAACGCAACAGACTTTGTCCGGGCTCTGAGCTCCCAGCTTGAGACCAACGTCGGAGAACGCGGCGTAAAGCTTTCCGTCGGAGAGAAACAGCGCATCGCCATTGCCCGGGTGATTTTGAAAAATCCCCCCATTCTGCTATTGGATGAAGCCACCGCCAGCGTCGATACCGGCACGGAAAAACTCATCCAGGGCGCTCTGGAGAAACTCATGGAAAAGCGCACCAGCTTTGTGATTGCCCACCGACTCTCCACCGTGCGCAATGCCACGAAAATCTACGTGATCGAGCACGGACGAGTCGTCGAGCAGGGCGACCACGAGACCCTCCTCCAGAAAGACGGCGTCTATGCTCAACTTTTTCACCACAGCCTTTTCGCAAGTAGCAAGGTATGAGATAACTATCCCGAAAAACTACTCTGGCAACACCCTTCATCATTATGCAAACAGCCATCAAGATCAAACTGTCCATTTTTATGTTCCTTCAGTATTTCATCTGGGGTTCCTGGTACGTGAGCATGGGACCGTACCTTGAGAGAACGCTGAAATTCGAAGGATGGCAGATCGGATTGGCCTACGGAGCCTTCGCTTGGGGAGCCATCATTTCGCCTTTCCTCGTCGGCATCATTGCGGACCGCTACTTCGCCTCAGAAAAGCTGCTTGCCTGTCTGGGGATCGCGGGCGGAATTGTCTTGTGCTGCCTTCCCAGACTGCAGGAATTCTCCACGTTTTACCCGGGACTGATCTTTTATTGCGCACTATTTGTCCCAACGCTCGCGCTTGGAAATTCACTCTCGCTTCACCACCTCGCTGATCCAAAAAAGGACTTCCCACTGGTCAAAATACTCTCAGCAGTGGGATGGATCGGGGGCCTCCTGGCACTGAATGCGCTAAATGGGGCGCTGTCACCAATCCAGTTCTAC
>JBGSJM010000217.1:0-13648 GCA_041742015.1 Verrucomicrobiales bacterium
ACTCCAGAATATTTTTCGGAATCTGATTCGCTATATCAACAAACGGTAGCTTGAATTTTATACCAGCCGTCGTGATCGGTTCACCAACCGCCACCCCAAAGCGAGTGACGATATACTGGCTTTTCTCATCGACCGTGAAGATAAAAAATTTAGCCACCAGTGCCACAACCGCGAGAAATAAAAGAAAGACACATCCCAATGATTTTTTCATATTTGTAAATTTGACAGTAATTGCTGGTTATTTATTTCTTGAAGCAGAATCCAGAGGCAAATAGGGAAGGACCTGGTTAACCCCTTCATCGATAATAACTTTGCTGCCGAGAGAGGGCATAACTTTCTCCATAGTCTCCAGATAGATTCGCTGTTTGGTGACTTCGGGGGATTTCTGATATTCTCCGTAAAGAGCCACAAACTTGGCAACATCCCCCTCTGCCTCATTAATCCGTTTGGTGGCATACCCTTGAGCGGCGCTGATCATCTTATCCGCATTACCCCGGGCTACCGGGACTGATTTGTTGTATTCCCGGTGAGCGACGTTGGTCAAAGTCTCCCTCTCTTGTTGCGCCATATTAACCTCGGTGAAAGATTGTTTGACCTGGGCAGGGGGATTGACATTGATGAGTTGAATTTGATTGATGGTAATACCAAGGTCGTAGAGTGTGACAAGATCTGCCAATTTCTTCTGACTTTCAGCCTCAATCCCCTGGCGCCCCACGGTAATGACTTCATCCACGGTGCGGTCACCGACCACTTCTCTCATCACGGCCTCGCTGGCATCGCGCAAAGTTTGCTCAGGATCTCGCACGTTATATAAAAAATCTTTGGGATCGGTGATCCGATATTGCACGACCCACTCCACAGTGGCGGCATTCAAGTCACCAGTGACCATGGACCTTTCATCTTCGGGATTGTTGCCAAACTGCCTCAGATTGGCCCCTCCCGGAGTTCCAAAACCAAACTCCATCTTTAGCTGACGACCTGTTTCCAATTTTTCAGCCACATCAACAAAGGGAATTTTGAAGTGAAGCCCTGGTCCCTTGGTTTCCTTGAATTTCCCGAAGCGGGTAATCACCGCTTCCTCCTCCAGCTTGACGGTATAGTATGCAAGGTAAACTGTATATAACAATAACCCAACAAATACCATACCAATTATCCCCATCAAATTCTGAGGCGGTTTAATTTCTATCGTTTGATTTCCTACTTGAAGACGCATAACTTACTATACTCCCTATAAAATATATAACGTCCAGTTACAAATCATACTTTAATTTGTAACTGCACGAAGTTTTTTTGCCAGTATGATAAACAGTGAGGTTAAAATCTCGGACTCTATTCAAGATGTCTTAAAAATACTTTTATTCTAAAGCCCATGGAAGATGAAACACCATCCAATCCCCCACCGATAAATCAGACGACACCGCCGCCGAATCCCCCATCTGCTGGGCCGGATTTTTGGGAGAAAATGGGAGTGGTTTTCTCTAAGCGCCCTGTGGTGAGTTCCATTGGAGCAGGCGAGATGACCCCGCAGGATGAAAAGCTCTGGGGCATGATGAGTCACCTCGGCGGGCTGTTGGGTCTCACGATGGGTCTGGGATTTGTGCCTCCTCTGGTCATTTATCTACTGATGAAAGACAAAAGCCCATTTGTGGTTGGACACGCCAGGGAAGCCCTTAATTTCCAACTTTCGTTTCTGATTTTTGGGGCTCTTTGCATTATTTTTTTCTGGCTGTTGTTTCCGTTCTTGCTATTAATAGCTGGGGGCATCCTGGTGCTGGTTGCCGGGATCGTTGGTGGAATCAAGGCCTATCAGGGGGAATTCATGGCTCTGCCTTTGACATTTCGGATGATCAAGTAAAGTTCAGTCTAAAGATGACTGAACTGCTTTTTAATCAGGCCGCTTACAAACGGATCATTCAGGAGGAAATCCCCCTGGCGAAACGCTTTCTGTGGATTTCTACTGCGGATCTGAAAGATCTCCATGTCGAAGTGGCGAAGAAAAAATTTGTACCTTTTGTCGGGGTTTTGGCGGAGCTGGTGGCGCGGGGTGTTGGGGTGCGGCTGATTCATGCCAAGGAGCCTGGCCCCCTTTTTCGGAAGGATTTCGACCGGTTTCCCGATTTGATTAACTCAGACCTGTTTGAGCGGGTGCTTTGCCCGAGAATGCATGCCAAAATTATCATTATCGACGGTAATCGTGCCTTTCTTGGTTCCGCCAACCTCACGGGGGCTGGCATCGGTGCCAAATCACCTCGGAGACGAAACTTTGAGGCGGGTGTTTTCACCAAAGATCTCAAAATGGTCGGGGAACTTTGCCAATTCTACGATGAATTCTGGATAGGCAATTCCTGTGTAAAATGCGGATTACGAAACGTTTGCCCCGATCCGATTTGTTAGCTTCAAGGTTGTTTCACTACCCAAAATACTACCCGCCAATGCAATAGAGACGACTCAGCGAACGAATCAGGATCTTACCGCGAATCGGAGCCAGGGTCGACCGAAAAATTTCATCCTGGCGGGCACCAATGCTGTTGCGGGACACGATCTCTAGGGTTGGCCCGGGTTTAATCGCAACGGTTTCACCGCCAAAAACATTGGTGAAATAGATCAACCCATTGGCAACCAGCGGAGCCGCAGCGAATTCACCCTCAACGCCGAGTCGGTCATTCCAATAAATTTTTCCAGTGGCTGTATCCATACAGGAACCGATGCCGTTCATGGAAACGTTAATCATGTAATTTCCCACGACTGCAGGCGAAGGCAGATCGCGACCACCTTTTTTGGATTGGTGCCAGAGCAGGTGGGTGGCGGTGACATCGCCCGATCCACCCGAAGTGACGGCATAAAGATCACCGGGCTTTCCATTAACCACAAAAAGGGCACCATTCGAATAGTCCGGTACAGGGGTGCCGCGACCCGTAAAACCTTTGCAAAACCAGAGTTCCCGTCCGGTTTCGGGGTCGTAACCGTCAACTCCGAATTCGCCATTTAAAACGAGTTCTTTTTTGCCCTTGTGCTCGATCACAATCGGAGTGCTCCAGCCGCCTTTTGGCTTGGTGGTACGCTGGGTATCCCATTTGATTGCGCCCGTTTTTTTGTCAAAGGCCACCAAACGGCTGGGTCCTTCTCGATCACAGTTCTGGACCACCAGATCACCCACGAGGATCGGGGATGCGGCAACTCCCCAATCTCCCGGGAAATCGCCAAGCTGCTGATTCCACAACGGATTGCCATCCATATCGTAGCAGTGTAACCCGGCTGGGCCAAAAAAGGCAAAGACCCTTTCGCCATCAGTGGCACAAGTGGGCGTCGCATGACCATTCATCTTGTGCGACATCTCGGGCCGCTCACAAGGGATTGATTTTTTCCAGATTTCTTTTCCTGAATTGAGGTCCAAACAGATGACCAAGCGAATCTCCCCCTCATTTTCAGAGCTGGTGAGAAACACCTTATCTCCCCAGTTAACTGGCGAACTCTGCCCTACCCCGGGAAGATCAACCGACCACTCTACGGAATCTGCCGACCATGTTGCGGGTACTTCTTTTTCAGCGGAATGGCCCCGACCAGTTGGCCCGCGGAATTGATACCAGTTGTCCTCTGCCATGCCAGTTGAAAATGTGGAAACAGCCAATAGGAATGTGCAAAATTGTAATTTCATAAATCACTTTTCGGTCATTTTCGGGATTTGCCCAACTGGAAAATGATGCCGAAACGCGTCGAGAATCCGAGCGATCATCGACCTAAAGCTCGCAGATTCTTAGAAGTGAGTGGTGAATTTGATGTTTTTATCAAAAATACTGTAATTATATGGACTTTTCATTACATGGCGGTATCCTCCCCGAAACACGTTCTAAACATGACAATGCCTTCTGCATCGCCTTCCAAAGGCTCATCCCGCACTCCCGGAGCGGCGGAGTGGGATTTGATCGAACTCTCACCTGTCTTTGATCTCCAGGATCTGCTTGCGATTGCCCGAAAGAAAATTTTATGGCTTCTGCTCCTGCCGATAATTGGAGCGGCTCTGGCTATCGTCTATTTGACTTTTTTTGCCACTCTTTACTATGAATCTAAGGCTCTGATTTTCATCGATCCAAAATTCGATCACACGCTTCAACTTGAAAACGTGGATTCCGTGGCCTCCGACCTTGATTCCCTAAACAGTCTGGAAAGGGCCATGACTTCTGATTCGATGATCCTGCGGGTCATCGATAAATTGGAGTTGCGTGAAGACCGGGATTTTCTACCGAAAGCACTTCATAGGAATTTGGATAAAGGAATCCCGATATCTGATTCTCTTTTGCTGAAACAAATCCGGGGCGAGCGGGTCCAGTGCTCCCTGATCCGCCCAACCCGCCTGATGGAGTTGGTCGTTTCTGATACGGATGCGGAGCGGGCCAGGCTGATCGCCAGCACCTTTGTCTCCGAGTTTGAAAGCTTCCTTGGTGAAAAGAAAAAATCCGAAGCAGATAAATCCGAAGATGCCTTGCGCCGACAGGCTACGATAGCTTATGACCGGGCTCTCCAGGCGGAAAAGCAACTGGAAAAATTCCGAATCGAAAATCCGGGATTAACCGTGGAGCAGGATCACAATCTTTTCGCAGAAAGACTCACAACCGTCGGAGAAGAACTCAACCGCGTCTCCAGCAAAGTTTTGGATCTCCGCAGCAGGGTGGAAACTTTACAAGACATCGATCCTAAAATCGATCCCATCCAGGTGATCGAAATCGGGGGATTCTCCGATCAGGCACACGTTTCGGATTTGATGTCGAAACGGATGGACGCCAGGGCTGCCCTGGCTGTCGCTACAGCCAGATACACCCAATCACACCCTGTTTTCAAAGACGCGGAAAAACAACACATTGAAGTGACTGCTCAACTGGAACAGCTTGCCTCTGATCTGAAATCCTCTGTGATCGGCGACTACAATGCATCGGTTATCAATGAGCGACTGTTGTCAGAAAGCGTTAATCAACTTCAAAAGCAACTTAACTCCGTAAAAACCGCCAGCTCTGAATTCCGGGCCGTTCAACAAAAAGTGGAAACCGAATGGAACATCCACCAGGCGCTGCAACTAAAGATCGCTGAAACAGCCCTGCTGTCTGAAAAATCCACTTCCATCACCACGGAAATGTCCCAGCCGATTGAGGCACACAAGACAACCAAACCAGGCAAGCCAATTGTCACCATTCTGGGTTTTTCGATCGGCCTGATGATCTCTCTTTCAATGGTAGGAATCAATTTGTTCAAAGATGCTCCCTTTGTGAACCGGAGGCAGCTCGAAAACTCTCTCGGAGTCAAAGTATTAGCCGAAACACCCGAACTTCATTTGCCGGAGACCCATCGCACCACCCTCCTGTCACAAATGTCGCAGGTCTTGTTGTCGCCACAACATCGGCTCTCGAAAATTATCCATGTCACTTCTGTGGAACCAATCATCTCCGGCCGCCATGTCGGATCAGCCCTGGGATATGCCTCGGCCTATTATGGAAATCCGACTTTGGTGATTTCCATAACCCCGGAAACCACTCCCAACTCACTGGTCAGCTTTAATCCACAAAAAGCCCACCATGAAAAATTATACACTTTGACGATTCCCTCCAGCTTTTTACTGGCTCCGCAAAACATCTGGCAACTCTTGAATCCCCATTGTCGAAATTTTTCCCGGATCATTATCGAATCCACCTCCATGGATCAAAAATCTCAGGTGCCGATTGTGATTTCCTCATTTTCTGACACATCGATTTTGATTGTTCGCAACCGACTCGACAAACGCAAAAAAATTGGAGCAGTGATCGAAAATCTCAGCAAACATTCCAAGGGGGCAATTTCAGTGGCTTTAGAGGGCTAATTCTCTCATCGTCGGCGGGCTATGAGATGGCAGAAGAAAATCTATACGGTTTCTCTGGGAAAGCCAGATTTTTGGTTACCCTGGTGGTTTAGGCCTTCGTCCCTTTTATTTTTCGGGATGCTGCCAACCATGCTGATCTTTTCATTCTCAGACCCACTCCTGACCCTCTCAAAAGCCCAACTTTTTTACGGACATCGCGACCTGGTTGTAGGATTAATCGGCTTCTTCTTTTTGATCATCGGAACCCTCACGGGGGAATCAAAATCATTTCAGGCCATTTTCCGCAATTCCCAGAGCACTTCAAAATCCAGGGTATCACCACGCCTAGCGGAGGCTTTTCTCACCGAAAAAGTGGACTTTATTCTGATGGGGATCTTCATCGTCTCTCACCTGATCTTTTTCCGGGGCTTTTTTACGAATCCCGGTCTGATCGCCGGGGTTCTGAGCGGGAATCTCGAATTAAAACAGACCTTTAAGACCATACCCGGAATCACGACCTGGACTCAAGTCTCGCTAGTTCTGGGAGCCTTGCGGGGACTCCGCTGGGCGGGAATTCTTCCAGGTAAAATCAAACTCATCTCCCTGTTTCACATCATCTTTTTCGGAACACTTTTTGTCCGTGCCATCCTCTGGTCTGAACGACTTGCTTTGATCGAGGGCGCAATCCCCTTTTTCTTATGTGCCATGCCCAAAATAGGAATGCTGGTGAAACCATTTTTCCGCCGCATCATCAGTCTGATTCCCCTTCTCACCCCAATCCTGTTGCTCGGTCTATTTATCAGTTTTGAATACTTCCGATCCTGGCAAAGCAATTCCGGAGAACACTCCAGTATTTTTGTATTCGGCTGGAAAAGGCTTTTTACTTATTACTTCGAAGCCATGAATACTGGTGCTGCCACGCTCGGGATCAGTGGATTTTATGACGGGCTCACCATGCCGATCTCTGAGAAATCGTATGATACTATTTATGATGGTCTGTATCAGGGATCCCTCGACAGGGAATTCAACAATACCTCCGGCTTTTGGTATGTAGGGACTTACACCGGTAACTTATTGTATATTCCGACCATGGTCGCTCTTGGAATCCTGACTGGTTATGCCTACCGCAGCTTTTCCCAGGGGCGCATTTTTGGATTGGTTTATCCGATCCAGTTTCTTTTTATGTTCGAAATCTTGCGGATTCACTACTGGATTGGCACCAACCGGGTGCTTCCCTCTACCCTGGTTATATTGGTGATTTTGGTGTGGTCCACCACTCTTAAGTCCAGGTTGAGGAATGAAGTGGTTAAATAAGTGAAGAGGTGGACGAGCTCTCCAACACTCCACTTTATTGTGGAGAACCAAGCACAAAAAAGCTGACAAACCGGCCAGGTGAACGTTAATTAAAAACTGTGTCCACAAAAAAGCTGTCAATCTTGCTTGTTTTACTCGGTCTGCTGGCAAGTGCCGGAGGCGCAATTTACTGGCTTGATCTAAATGGTCCTCCCATCAAAGTTGATGTTCCCCCACCGAACATCGAACCGATTGGACAGTTCGACTTTCCAAAAACCGAAATTTCGCAAATTGCGGTTAAGCTGGAGCTTCCCATCACTGCCCTGGCGGCTGCCGCGAATCAAAGCGCACCCAAAGAACTCTCAGGAGCGGAGCAAAATAATTTTCACAGTCGCATCCAAAACGGAACTGTACAATGGCGCATGTTTCCCGGCACCATTGCCTTGAAAAACACCGGCCAAAACATCGCCTTCAGCCTGCCAATCCGCGGCCAGGCCCGCGCCACCGGAGATTTTGATGCCACCATCCTTAGAGTCCCCATTGATGGAAGTGCCGATCTGGCCGGGCAAGTCACTGGCACCATGTTTCCTCGAATCAGCACCAACTGGGAAATCGATCCAAACCTTGTTCCCAACCTCACTCTAATTCACGCCAACCTCACGCTCGGTCGTTTGGGCACCATCAGCGCCACCCAATTGGTCCAGGATCTCGCCAATCCTATGATCAAAAAGGAAGCCGCCAGTGTCGGCCCTTCCATCATGCGGGGGATGGATATTCAACGCAACTTGCAGCGTCTTTGGGATGAAGCCCACCTCGGCAAACCCATCTCCACCCAGCCACCGGCCTGGGGAGTGTTTGACCCGATCGGCGTCTCAATGGGGCCGCTTGATTTGTCTGTTCCCGAAGATCTCGGTGTCACCATGGGGATGACCGTACAGACTTATGTTTCAAACGTACCCACAAACAACTCTTATCCCGAACCGCTTCCGCCCCTGGCCCTTTCTTCCACCAATCCCGTCAATGACATCAAGATTCCTGCGGTCATAGATGCCCAGGAACTAAACAAAAGACTCGCCACTACCACCTACCTTGCGCCCAGTTCCGCTATCGGAAAATTCACCGCCTCCCAACCTGAAGTCCGGATTGGCCAGAATGGATTTCTCATTCTCGGGGTAACGGTTGACGCCAAGACCGGAACCTGGGGAAGGGGATTTGAAGGCCGGATCTGGATTGAGGCCAAACCCGTTTTCGACTTCGAAACCCAGATCCTTCGTTTAACCGAGGTGAAGCTTTCCAATGAAACCCGCGAAGCACTCCCCAAACCCGTGGCCTCAACAATTGAGTCGCTGGTTGTCAGATCCATCGAAGGGACTCTTCAAGCTGATATGACTCGTCATCTTCCCAAAATGGAAAACGAAATCCAGACCTGGCTCGCGGCACGTCATCTTCCCGATTACATGGAAATCAAAATCCCCGACCCCAAACTCAAAATTATCGAATTTTACACCATCACCCGAGCGGCCAAAGACTCCGCCATAGCACCTGGAATTGTCATTGTTCTGGGCGCCAAGGGCAACATCATCGCACGGATGAAATCTCTTTCCCCCACGGGGCCCTGACGTGGCTTGATCTTATCCCCCTCGCTTCGGTCTGCCGCGCAACTTTCGAGGCGGATCATTTTCGACTACAAAACCCAGGTCTTTCGTCTAATTGCCGTGAATCTGACCAACGAAACCTGCCAAGCTTTTCCCATACCCAAAGTCGTGAATGAACCCTCTTTCCCCTTGGTTCTTTGAACAAAAGAATTGATTAAAATTCAATTCTTAGCGATATTTAACAATGAAGAAGTTCATTTTGACAACTTTTGTCTTTGGCCTTCTGGTAATCGGATCGATCGGAGTACTTCCCTTCTTAATCAAAGTGGCGGGCCCCGGACTGATGAAGGAAACCAAGCCCCTCAGCGGAGTCCCATTTGGCTACCGGGAATTCCCCATTCCAGAGCGCTCCCTCGTCGCTGTAAAACTCGATCTACCAATAGATGTTCTTGCAGGCAGGGTAAATCAGGACTTCCCATCTGTAATCACCGGCGTCGAAAGAAAAGATCTCCACAAAAAAATCAAAAACAGCCAAATTAATTGGACCATCAATCCCGGAAAGCTCTCCTTGAGTAATTCTGGAAAAAATCTCTCTTATGACATCCCCTTCACCGGCCTGGCCAATGCCACTGGAAATTTTGGGGCGTTTAATATTCCCGTCAAAGGAAACGCTGATATGAACGGCTCGGTCAGGGGCTCTTTAACCCCGACCATTGAACGCGACTGGCAGGTTTCCCCAAATCTCACCACCACCGTGCAGGTCAATCATGCCATGGCCTCCCTGGGGAAAAGGGACGCAGTCGACGCAAGGGAAAATGTCCTCGCAGCTCTCAATTCAAAAATCAAAGACGCTGAATCCCGAATTGGCCCCTCCCTGACCCATACGCTTAACCTGAAAACCGGCATCCAAAATCTCTGGACCAAGGCCCATATCACCAAATTGATGATCAAAGAACCGGGTGCCTGGCTCGTTTTTGACCCTGTTCTTGCGCAGATGGGACCAATTGACTATTCGAACCCATCTGCCGTGTCCCTCACCGTGGGAATGGTGGCTCAAACTTTTATCACCAATACCGAAGCCCAAAACCGTCCCCCCGAAGCTGTGCCCTGTCTCGAATTCCTTCCCACCGCCCCCGTTTCCGACATCCGCATCCCCATCATTGCCAATCTTCAAGCTCTCAACCTCTCCCTCGCCCAACAGGCCTTCCTGATCAGATCCGACCTGGGCCCAACCCTAAAAATTCTTCACCCCACAATCGAACTGGCTGATGAAGGAAAATTCAATTTAAGCGTGGACCTCAACGCTCAGTGCGGAATTTTTGGCGACAACATTTCTGGACGAATCACTGTCGAAGCCCAACCAATCGTCGATTGTCAGACTCAAAGTTTCGGATTTACCGATGTCAAATTGACGATGAAATCCCGCGAAGCCATGGCCGGAGCCGCTTGCTGGATATTTGAGGAAATGATTGTCAAAGCTATCGAGCAGGAACTTCGCTTTGACCTAAACGACCATCTCCCCAAAATTGAAACCGAAATCCAAAAAGTAGTAAACGCAACAAAAGTCCCGGAAGGCCTCGAACTCTTTTTTGAAAATCCCAAAATCACCCTGCTCGGTGTCTACACCATCGAAAAAAACGGATGGAATGAACCGGCCAGCCCAGGAATCGTCTTCGTCTTTGGAGCCCGGGGAGACATTTCGGTTAAAGTCTCAAAAATCTGAGGAGTGATTGAGTGCAGATGCCACCTCCATCACTCCTGATCACGCCTTCTTCTCCGCTTCCGGCTGTTTGACATGCACCCAGACGTGAACATGCGGTTTGCCACGAAAATACCAGACCAGGGACGGTCCCTCCAATTGCCAGGTGTCCCAAACCCCGTCATCCCCGATATCTTCATTTTTGTAAAAGGCGATGTGGGTATTCGAGATCTGTTCATGAATCATTGACGCCGCCTCAAGCTTGTCCTCCTGTCGAAAAGGCATCAACAAATCACTGACTACCTGCATCACCAGATCTCGTTGATCAGAGGTCATCTCCCAGACTGGCAGCCCCTCTAAGCCTTCTGTTTTACCACCCAGGGCCACCGTGCTGGTGCCTTTCTCGCCGCGACTGTGGTCTTTTAAAGCTTTTTCCCGCTGTTTGCCATCCAGCATCTCATACAAGGCATTGGCCTGCTTTGCCTGGAACCAATAGGCGTTGCCCTCATGCTTGGGGCCTTCTTCAAAAGTCTTCGAGGCGTGGCCATAGAAAATCGGTCCACCAAAAGCCACCCCATCAGTAGAATTTCCATCACATCGCCGAGTCGTGTGGCGACCAGTCAGAACAAATTCAAATTTCTTTGACTCGGGTTCTTCAAAAATCGCCACCGAAGCAGTCCCAAAAATTTCATCCGGGGTTTGAGCACTTTTCCTCCGGTTGTCTTCGAGAAACTGCCGCCAAACCTCTTCCCGAAGTTGGTCGCTGTGCAGTTCCCGAAAGATATCGCGAATCAACATCTGCTGATTTTTGTCAAAATGCCCGCCAACCGTTTCATCCACAATATTCCAGTTGTTATCGATTTTTCGGCGACGAGGGTCGGTGAAGGGCAGCACAATTTTACCCCGTTGTTCCTCACGAAGACTGCCCAGCAAGTCCCGCACCAGTTTTTCAGCCTTTGGCTCCTCCCCTGCTTGCGCAATAACAACTTGAGCATCAGCATATCCAAAAAGAGATGTGGCACATCCCAACCCGGTCAGGGTTTTGCCTAAAAAAGTTCGCCTCGTCTCATTGGAATCATTCAAAAACTCTTTCATGATTTAATCCTATCATGATGAAAGAACTCGTTCCATCAAATTAACTATTTGGGACAATCAAAAAAAAAACCTTGCGGAATCCCCTAGGAAGCCTCAATATCCAGTCGTTCTAAAGTTAGAACACCCTTTTGTTTCCTTCCAACTTCGTTGAAGGCGAACTTCGGTTCTGACCGTCGGATTCCACCGCACCCTAAGGCCGATTACTTTTTGACCTATTGAGATTTCTTCAAATTGAAGAGTCTCCACACCATCATCACTACCCAGACCAAAAACTCACTGGCAAGACGATTAGTCTTAGTCAAGCGAAACTAAAATCAGCTCGCATATTTCAGTTCCAATCGAACCAGTATGACCGATAACACCGATATCATCAAGGACCCCGAAACCACCAAGGTGAACTCCCCAAAACGTAAAACTCTCAGGAAGGAAACCTTCGTTAGCGAGTCTGGCAACCAGCCCGAAGTTCAACCGGAACTTTTTGCTGAAAAAGAAATTAAGTCGGTGGAAGACAAAAACCAAAGACCTGGGGACAGCCGCAGAAATCGGCCTCACCGGAAAAGAACTGACCGTCCTTCCAGACCAACTCCAGAAGACCTGGACAATTCCGATGAATCAGCCCCCGTCGCTGAAATCAGTCCCAACACCGACAGGAACGAGTCACAATTGATCGAACCAGCCAGCGATGGAGAAAAGGCCCAGAGGGAGGATCACCGCCAGCCGAAGAAATCCCGCAAGGAATTGTTCCGGGAACGCAAGGAAAAACAACGGTCCAAGGAAGCGTCCATTCTCGAATCTGCCACTCCCATTGAGTCCGAAGGCATGATCGAAATCTCCGCCAAAGGATTCGGTTTCCTTCGCGAAAAAAGTAGAAACTTCAACCAGTCTCCCAAGGATGTATTCATCACTCCCGACATCATCCGAAATCGGGGATTACGGGATGGACTTTGGCTAAAATGCATTTCCAAAGAAGGAGTCAGGGGGCCACAATTAATCGAAATTCTCGAAATCAACGGCAAACATCCTGATCGCTATATTAATCTTCCCTACTTCGAGGAACTCACGGCCATCAACCCGAATAAGAGACTTGTTTTGGAGACCGAAAAAGGTCCTAACACCACGAGAGTGATTGACTTGATCACTCCCATCGGGCGCGGACAGCGTGGACTCATTGTCGCCCCTCCTCGAACTGGAAAAACCACCCTGCTCAAACATATCGCCGAGGGTGTCCAGACCAATTACAAGGACATGCATCTCATGATCCTGCTGATTGATGAGAGACCAGAGGAAGTCACCGATTTTAAACGAACCTTTCCGAAAGCTGAGATTCTCTCCAGTTCCAACGACGGCAAGACCGAGGAACACACCAGAATTGCCCTGCTCGCCATAGAAAGAGCCAAACGACTCGTCGAGGCTGGTGAACACGTTTTCATCCTGATGGATTCGATCACCCGCCTCGCACGGGCCTTTAACAACTCCGCCCGTAGTGGCAAAGGCAAGGGAACTGCATCCGGGGGAATCACCGTCGGTGCACTGGAAATGCCCCGCCGAATCTTCGCCGCAGCCCGCAACACCCGCGAAGCCGGTTCCCTCACCATCGTCGCTACCGCCCTCGTGCAAACCAACAGCAAAGCTGACGAAGCCATTTTCATGGAGTTCAAGGGCACCGGAAATATGGAATTGGTTTTGGATCGAACCCTGGCACAAAACTATATTTATCCGGCTGTAGATATCAATAAATCTGGAACCAGGCGGGAAGAGCTACTGCTCCCCCCACACATGTTGGAAAAGATATACGTCATCCGCCGCGGATTAAGCTCCTACAAGCCAATCGACGCCGCCCAGTGGTTCGTGCGCTGTTTGGAGCGCTACCCTACCAACGCCCAGATGCTCATGGATATCAAAAAGACCGCCCTTTCTTGAATTTGCCGGGTCTTGTACACACCGATTTAACAGGGTACCGTCACTGATTAAACAGGGTACAGTCCTCTAACTGGATGAACCGCCGCTCAATTCTTTTTGGTGCCAGTTTTGCGGTATTGGATGGTGGAGTTTATGGGCTTGGAGCGGATTCTCGTACTTTTCGTTTTTTTCTGAACCCGGATGAACCGGCAAAAAGCTACGGTGAAATACCCGACCAGGACC
>JBGSJM010000218.1:0-4670 GCA_041742015.1 Verrucomicrobiales bacterium
GGTTCTTGACGAGAACACACCACCGGTTCTCGACGAGAGCACACCACCGGTTCTCGACGAGAACACACCACCGGTTCTCGACGAGAGCACACCACCGGTTCTCGTTGAGAGCACACCACCGGTTCTCGACGAGAACACACCACCGGTTCTTGGCGTTGAATATGTAGAGACGACACTGGATCTGTTTTGTCCCTGTTGTTCCAAAGGGCTTGCCATTCGGAGGGAACATTTCGGGATAACTGGTGCCTGCGTCTATTGCAAAACACAGATCGTGGCTAATCAATTTGCTGATGGTCGTGTCGCCATCGTCAGGGTTTCCGATTGGTTGACGGAGCCAACACCGACTTCGGTTGATGACGTGAATCTGAGCGAGGCAATAAATGAACCCAACGTGATCGAGTGCCCGGCTCAGGCGGAATCCGAAATAGATATCCAAATCGTTGAAACTCCGCCTACATCGGAATGGGTGCTAAACTGTCCGTCTTGTGATACCGAATTAACTACCCATCGGGATATGCTGGGCATACCTGGTGTTTGCGTAGGCTGTCATGCGCCAATTATTGCCCACCAGTTTGGGAATGGAACAGTCGGGATCGTCCGCGTCTCCGGCTCAAATGATTTTTGTGCTTTGGACACAAAGTCAATCGAATCAGACCCTGCCCAAGAATTAAAGGACAAAGATGAATTGGTAGAGACTATTGATCTATCATTTGATGAAGGTCAAACCCTGGACCTGATGTGTCCCTGTTGCAAGATCGAGCTATCGATTGATATCTCAATGATCGGTATCAACGGAGCCTGTGTGGAATGTAATTCCCCGATTGTGGCCCACCGATTCAGCAACGGACAAGTTGCCATCGTCAAGGTTGAAAGCATTTTGGAGGATTCTGAATTTGATACTCCGAAACCCGAAGATTCCGGAGTGATTGAAACTGAAATGGAAATTCAGGATTCGCATTCATTTGATGAAGATAACGATCTATTTTTTCCCAAGGACGAGATCCTTAATCCATTCGAAAATCCGTTTTTCGATGAAGTAAAAGCTCCCTGGGCAACGCCCGAAGCCACACCCATAGATCTTTTCGCCAGTGCTTCCCACCATGATGACGACCGCACCAAAATGTGGGAACTGGAAGATGAAAAAGACTTTGGTTTTTTATTGTCCGACCAACCGCCACTATTTTCGGATGAGGGGACTTTCGATGTCAAAAGCTCCAACGACCTTACCCCACTATTTCCTGCAAATCCCATTTCGCCCGAGGCAGATTTTCTCCCAAGCTTTGGGGGCTTGAATCACCAGACTTCCAATATTTTTGCCGACTTGCCAATTTGTCAGACACCTAACTTCGAGCCTCCAAAAGAAGAGGATACCTCGGATTTTCAGGTCGAGGAAAACATGCCAACGTCCGAACCCATCACATCAACTATTGACGAGATTTCCTCACTTTGGGCCACTACAGAAATCGAAAATAGCAATCCCGAATCCAGTTCCTGGAATAACCTGGTTAAAGATGACGAGCCTATATTTCTTGCCCCTTTGAAACCGGCCAAAACAAATAAGTTTGATTTTTCAGCTTCGTCCAACCAGGGTTTTTCCAACTTCTCCAGTAAACGAAAACCTTTGAGTAACAAAATTATAATACCACTACTAATTGTGGCAGGAACTATTTCGGGAGTAGGTCTGGCTGCATATTTTATTCCGGTGGATGACTATGTCACCAAGGCAAAAGCTATCATAGCCGAAAAGGCTGAAAATGAGATTAAAAACAATGGTGAATAAACTGATGACTTTGTTCAATTGATTTTCTACCAATGAACACTTTACCCATAGACAATCCATCTTCACCAGATCGCAAAGAACAAGCACCTGACATGTTGATTTTAGGCTGTCCGTCTTGTGGTCACCTCTTACGACTTGCTTATCAACACCTCTGGGTGGAAGGAAATTGTGTGCGTTGTCACACGGCAATTATGGGGGTCGAGTTCTCTCCCGGTAAATTTGGAGCCGTCTATGTCAACCAACCGAAAATAGAAACTCCGCTACCTGTGGCAGAACCCGTGAGCTGGGAAAAGAGTCAATCAATTGAAAGTCCCGTGGGTTTGCAGAATGTGGAATCAAATGCCAGCGACACCGGAGTCCCCCCTGGTTTTACAATGCCAGTCAATCCACCGGATTTTGGACCACTACCTCAATCCGTTAATCCAGGGTGCCCTAACGGCAAAAATTCATCCACTTCGGAGGTGCAAAGTTCATTTGAGACTGGAGTATCGAAACCACAGGAATTCGAAACCCTGCCGCCAGTCAACGGATTTATGGGACCAGCACTCGTAAAAGCTGAACCCGAAGAGCCAAACCAGGGAGAAAGTGCCATTTTGCCGGTAACAATCGAACCGATGGCGACATCCACCAGCTTTTTGTCGCCCGCACCCGTGAATACCGCAACTCTCAACGCAGCAGTGCCTGAGCCCGAAGATAAAGAAACTGAGGCGTCCCAGATATTTTTGCAAGACACGACTTTCGGACTGTCACCCAGCCCCGAACAACTCCCACCCATCCCACAAATCGTTCCCGATCAAACTCTCCCCCAGGAGAATGCCACACTCTCTGGGGGGATGTCGGGCGATTCAGCCCAACCTTCGGCCTTTGTCCCCAGAGAAGACAGCGAGTCTCATGTTGTTGTGGACGAGGTCCCCAAGGTGGTTTTGCAATATGATCCTTTTGGTCCACCGGTGGAGGCCGCACGCACTTCGGCCACTCAAAATTCGCAACCCGCCATTTCTCCGCCGGGACTCGATGTTCAAATCCCCAAGCAGTTGGACGTGCTTTCACCAGCAGCCACACCACTGGAGGGTGGCGCAGATTTCCATATCCCTGATCGATTTGTTACCGCTTCAGCGACTCCAGCCCCGCAGGCAACCTCCCCGAAACCTGAACCAGTGACTTTTCCCAGCATCAATCTTCCCAAAGTAGCTCCGCCAAAAGACCACCTTAGCACTTCCAACATCCTGATACTGTTGTTTACCTGCTCCGTGATTATCGGATTTGGATCTTATGTGTTAACACCTTATGAGAAAAAGGTGCAGATCAAATCCCAGCTTGTCGATTGGCTTGAGCCGGGATCTGTAGTCATCGAACAGTTGCCATTTGGCCTGGGCAAAAAAGTGCTTGAGTGAGCACCCAGAATTCAAGCTTCCCTAAAAGTAGGGCAGCCTCGCAGCCGTGGCTTCGATCATGGGCATACTGTCCAGCAATTCTCCAATCGGATCCCAGCGGGCTGAGAGCAGGGCATCTCTCGCGGAATCCGGGATCTTCACGGCACAACTTTCTTCCCCGTAAAAAACCTGGCACTTTTCGACATCCACTTTGATTTTTAATTTGGGATTGGTGGTGATCGCTCCCGCTATTTTTTCAATGTCCCCGGCTGTGGCGGTCACACACGGAATTCCCAGAGTACAACAGTTGCCAAAGAATATTTCGGCGAAACTCTGGGCAATCACGGCCCGAAAACCAGCCCTATAAATCGCCTGCGGAGCATGTTCCCGGGAGCTGCCACAACCAAAATTAATGCCGGAAAGGAGAATGCTGGCTCCTTCGAATTTTTTGTCGTTCAAAGGGTGATCAACCTTCTTGTCCTGGGTGTCATGCCGAACGTCGTAGAAAAGGTAATCGCCCAGACCATCAAAGGTTACGCACTTCATGAACCGAGCCGGGATGATGCGGTCCGTGTCAATATCCGAACCGGGAACGTAAACACCCGTCCCCGATACTGCCGTGATTTTTTCCAATGCCATGGCTCTATCTCTTACACAATCGGCTAAACTCAAGAGAAAATGATGCTTCAGTTTTTCCGAACCCCTGACTTGATGCCGGAAAGGTAATATTGCCTCCTGGCTTCGGGCAGTTTTTCGATGGCGTAGCGAAGCATGGTGCGGGGCATGACTTGGGCATGGGCATCGAGAAAATTTTCCAGTTCGGGCAGGTCACGTTTCCCAACCTCCCTGAGCATCCATCCACAGGCCTTGTGCATCAAATCGTGGGGGTGATTCAGAAACATCTCGCTCAGGCGGAGGATGTCGGAAAAATCGTCGGCCCGGATCAGGGTGTGGGTGGCGATCACGGCGATGCGCTGTTCCCAGAGGTTGTGGGAAATTGCCAGTCTGGTCAAAATATCGCGATCCCTGGTTAGCAGCCAGATACCGAGAATCTGCGGCGCACTGGAATCAACCAAATCCCAGTTGTTGATCCAACGAGTGTTGGAAAGATACAGATCGACGATGGCCTGCCGCGTGGTTTCGTCGTTCTTGCGGCGATTAAACCAGCGCACCAAAACCAGCAGGGCAAATAAGCGTTCCTCATGCCAGGGCGAATGGAGCAATGACAAAAGATCGGTCTCCAGCAACTGATCCGCCTGTGGCAGCAGAGATCGAATCTGCGGCACGGTGATGCCCAGAAACTGATCACCTTCACCGTATTCACCCGCACCCGTTTTGAAGAAGCGCGCCGATATCCCGGCCCGTTTCGGATCGGACCAGGAGCGGAGCTGTTCCCGGATTGAGGGCAGTATCATTTCGGCAGGCCCGTCAGTGAAAACTCAATCGTCCCCAGTGGACCAAATGTCGCCCGGTAGTCCCCGGCACCGTCTTTACTTATTTTCCCGAGCGCCCCACTG
>JBGSJM010000219.1:0-12663 GCA_041742015.1 Verrucomicrobiales bacterium
GCCTAATTTTGTCACCAGTAACAGCTGCTGATACGAAGGGAACCACGGACAAAAAATCTGAACCAGTTGAGAAAAAAGCTTCGGGTACTGAAAAGCCGAGCGAAAAAGCTGTTGCATCTGCTAAAACACTGACACCCACCCAAAAAAACAAGCTCATGGAGATTTTGAACGCTGGCGATGACAAGGCGGTTCAGACCCTTCCGGGTATCGGCCCAGTCACATCGGCTGCGGTGATCAAAGGTCGGCCTTATGCTGATGTTTTGGATGTTTTAAAAGT
Organism: Verrucomicrobiales bacterium; assembly: GCA_041742015.1. GTDB lineage: Bacteria > Verrucomicrobiota > Verrucomicrobiia > Verrucomicrobiales > DEV007 > Arctic95D-9. The sequence goes on from JBGSJM010000219.1 coordinate 278, forward strand.
GGACGGGGTCGGCGAAGGGGCTTTGGTGAAAATGGTCGCTCACGCGAAAGCGGGGTTTCCAGAAAAAGAGTTGAAGCCGGATACCAAGAAGCCTGCTTCTGCGAAAACAGAAGAGAGCAAGTCAAAGAAATCCAAATCAGATTCGGCGAAAAAGAAAACCGAAAAAACTGAATAGTCGGTTTTTCATATTAAATTTTCAGTGGAAACGGCACCTTGTTATATTAGGTGCCGTTTTGTTTGTTTACTTAATCGTTGGTCAAAATAAAGCCCATCCTTTTGAGGGTGGGCCTTAGTTTATTCAACTTATGTTCGGAATTACTAACCTTTTTTTGCCAATTCCTTAGCCGCCTGCTCGCCACGCTCTTCCATAGCCGCCTTGCGGCTCATCTTTACGCGACCTTTCTCATCGATACCGATACATTTGGCGTAAACCATATCGCCAACTTTAACCACATCTTCCACTTCTTTCACGCGAAAGTCGGCCAACTCTGAAACGTGAATCATTCCATCTTTACCTGGAAGCACTTCGATGAAAGCACCAAAATTCGTCGTATTCACAATTTTTCCATAGTAAATGACGCCGATTTCGATTTCAGCTGTGACACGCTTGACCAATTCGATGGCTCGCTGCAAACCTTCCTTGCTTGATGCGTAAATGCTCACCGTTCCATCGTCCTTGATACTTATGTCAGCTCCGGTTTCGCTTTGGATTCCTTTGATATTTTTGCCGCCAGGCCCTATCAATTCCCCAATCTTGTTTGGGTCAATTTGGAAGCTTTCGATCCGCGGGGCGTATTCGCTGAGCTTTGCTGGCTCTTTGATTACACTGTCCATCAGATCTAGAACCTTCATTCTTCCCGCCATAGCCTTATCAATTCCCTCAAAGAGGATATCCAAAGGAATGCCCGGTAACTTTAAGTCTAGTTGGTAGCCGGTAACTCCTTCACGGGTTCCACAAAGTTTGAAATCCATGTCACCAAAAAAATCTTCGCTCCCGATGATATCAAGCATGGTGACGTGGCGTTTAATTTTGCCATCGCCATCTAGGTCGGCTACCAGACCGCAGGAAATCCCGGCCACATTGGATTTCAGTGGAACCCCAGCGTCCAGTAGAGCAAGTGATCCAGAGCAAACTGATGCCATGGAGGTAGACCCGTTTGATTCCATGACCTCACTGCTAACCCGGATTGCATAAGGGAAGTCAGCAAGGCTTGGGATCACAGGTAAAATCGATCTTTCGGCAAGTGCACCGTGACCAATTTCGCGTCGATTCATCCCGCCCATGCGACCACATTCCCCAACTGAGAATGGAGGAAAGTTATAATGCAAAATGAACCGTTTGGTGTCTTCACCGCCTGCGTAATTGTCCATGTATTGGACTTCGTCCCCAGGAGCAAGGGTTGTAAGCGCCAGAGCCTGAGTTTCGCCCCTTGCAAAAAGCGCGGAACCGTGGGTTCTAGGCATCACTGATACTTCAGCCGAAAGTTCTCGAATCGTGTTATCATCGCGACCATCCATTCGCTTTCCTTTATCCAAAAGAGAGAGACGGACCGACTTCTTCTGCATGTAGTCAAAAGCCTGATTGATTTCAAACGAACCTGCATCAGGAAACTTGGCTAGCACAGCGGCTTCAACTTGTTTTCGAATTGCATCAACCGCAACTCCTCTTGGAACTTTCATTGGGATGTTCAGCGCTTCCTCTATCCGGTCTCCCGCAACTTCGTATGCCACCTCAAGGATTTCGTCTTTCACCAACAAAAGATCAGAAACACGTTTTTCTTTGCCGCAAAGTTTCATAAGCTCTTCCTGAGCCTCAATGAGGGGCTTGATTGCATTCCGTGCAAAAGAAAGTGCATCCTTAAATTTTGAATCAGGGACCTCAAGACCGGCACCTTCGATCATGATGACTTGGTCATGGAGACCGGCGTAAACTAGGTCGAGAGTGCTTCGCTCGCGTTGTTCAAACGTGGGATTAGCCACGAATTGGCCGTCGATCAAACCGACGCGGACCGCTGCGATGGGGCCTGCAAAAGGAATATCGGAAACACAAAGCGCCGCTGAGGCTCCGTTAATACTCGGAATGTCCGCGTCGTGTATGCCATCAGCACTAAGAAGGAGGGCTACTATCTGAGTGTCGTAGAAGTAGCCTTTAGGGAAGAGAGGCCGTAATGGGCGATCCGTCATCCGGCAAGTGAGGATTTCTTTCTCAGTGGGTCGACCTTCGCGTTTGAAGTAGCCACCCGGAAACCGTCCTGCGGCAGCAGCCTTCTCTTTGTATTCGACTGAAAGTGGGAACCAGTCTTGTCCAGCTTTAACGGATGTTTGGGACACTGCGGTGACGATGAGAATGGTGTCACCAACTCGCACCGTTACGGCACCATCTGCCAGTTTCCCCATGCGTCCTACTTCGAATTCAACTTGATGCGCGCCGACCTGGCACGTCACTTTATGTATACTCATTATGCTTTGTGTTTGAAAATTGCATCCCTAACTAATGCGACAATCCGCCCGCTACCTAGAGATAGGGGATTGCTGAATGCTTGCAACAGTCCCCAAAAGATTGATTGGGGAAAATTAAGGAATATTTAGCTTGGAAATTTAGCGACGAAGCCCTAAAGACTTTACGATTTGGACATACCTCTCGTTTTGAGTTTTGGCCAAGTAATCCAGTAATTTACGGCGCCTTGCAACCATGCGGAGTAATCCGCGCCGAGATGACACATCCTTTTTATTTCCCGAAAGGTGCCCGGTCAGTTGATTAATACGTTCTGTTAAACGTACAATTTGAACATCAGCACTCCCTGTATCCTTTTGGTGGAGCATGTGCTCCTTTAATTTTTCTGCAGTTTCACTCATTTGGAATGATTTAAATGGCATCACCCTGACACCGTATATTTTTTATAACCTTGTTTGTAAAAACGATGCAACAAAATCACAAAAATTATAGGATGCAATGGAAAAGATAATTCGAAAATTTGATTTGCGTGATAAATAAGAGTTAAGTTTAATGGAGAAAATTCCCTCAGAAGTTCCGATTCCGGATTGCTTGCCAGTGATGGTTCTTGCTTCAGTGACTCATTTTCCTAGGTCGCTGATGCCGTTGTTTATTTTTGAAAAACGCTACTGTGAGATGCTGGATTACGCTTTGAATGGTGATCGAATGTTTGGGGTTGCATCTGCGATCCCTGGGATAGATCCGGAATCGGCTGCAAATCCCGTCCGCCCAATCTTTACGGCAGGACTTATTCGAGCCTGTATTCGGCACGACAATGGCACTTCCCACTTGATGCTTCAGGGGCTTCAGCGAGTAGAAATTTTTGGTTGGGATAGGGTTTATCCTTTCCGGATTGCCGCTATTGTTCCCCTTGAAGATATCTCGGTCGATAAAGAGGGGGATCAGCAACTGGCGTATGAGCTTGTTGCTCTTTGTCAGCGAGTGCTTCATTCTAAACCCTCACAGCCAACTTCCTGTGGGCCAATGAAGAAAATACTGGAAATGCTGAGCGATCCGGCTGAGATCGCTGACATGGTTGGTCACAATTTTGTTGAAGACCCTTTTCGGCGCCAGAAATTGCTAGAAATGACCACGGTCAGAGAAAGGTTGGACTTTTTGATCAGTTTCTTAAAGAGAGGGCGTTCAACCTAAAACAGATTAAACTCCATCGGTCTTCTTTTTAGTTTTATATAAGCTTTTTCATCAAACTGATAAAGAAGATCGTTCCGACGAGTGGCCATCTCTTTCATTTTGGCTTCTTTGAGGACTCCAGAAGAGAGAATTTTTTTTCGAAAATTTCTTTTATCAAGCTGGCGGTTTAGTATCGTTTCGTAAAGTTCATGCACTTCAGAAAGCGAGAAGTTTCGGGGTAAAAGTCGCAAGGCAAAGGGATTGTGCCTAACATTTTCGGTGAGCCTTTCGATGGCGACCTTGAAGATTCTTGAGTGATCAAAGGCCAGGGCGGGCAATTCGTCGATGGTGAACCAAGTCGCCCGAGAAGCATCGCTGCCCGGTTTTAGCTTATGGACTTTCATGTTAATGAAAGCCAGAAAGGCCACTGAAATGACATGCTCCCGCGGATCCCGTTTTGGTTCGCTGAAAGTATGGAGTTGTTCGAAAAATATCCCCTTAATCCCACATTCTTCGGTAAGCTCGCGGGCTGTTGTGGTCTCCAGCGATTCACCGGGATTCATAAATCCACCTGGCAGGGCCCACTTGCCTTTAAATGGGGCTTGTTTCCTTTTAATGAGCAGAAGTTGAAGCTTCTTCTTTTCGATATCAAATCCGAAAATGACGTTGTCCGCCGTGATGGCTGGCCGAGGGTATTGATAAGTGTACGGCATTAGGTAATGTCGGTGGTAGAACTAGACTTTACAACTGTGTTTTGGTTAGTTTAGGGATGAATTATTGACTGCCAGAGTATTGAGTGATTAAATGGCCACGGCACGGCTCGCACTAATGAACGAAGAAAAATCGAAGGACCGGCTCCTTAGTCTTGATACCTACAGGGGCCTGGTTCTGGTGTTACTGTTGCTGGAATCGGTCAAGTATGGCTGGCAGCATGATTTGTTCAAGGCTCATCCATCTTGGCTCACCCAATTGATCGATTTTCATGCCAGTCACGTGCCATGGGGTGGCTGTTCGATGTGGGATCTCATTCAGCCGTCATTCATGTTTATGGTCGGTGTTTCGATGGCTTATTCCTACGGGAAAAGGTTGAAATTGGGAGACAGCTTTGGGAGCATGTTTAGGCACGCAGTGATCCGGGCACTGATTCTTATCCTAATGGGTGTATTCCTTCGAACCACCTACACAGCCCAAACCAACTGGACCTTTGAGGACGTGATCACTCAGATGGGATTGGGATATGTTTTTCTATTTTTGCTTTGGAAAAAGTCGGTTAAAATTCAGTTTATTACCTTGGGTGCGATTCTGATCGGCTATTGGATGCTGTTTGCATTTTGGCCGGTACAGAGTGCCATTCCAGATCCGGCCTGGGATGATCCCCAGAAACACGTTTTCACAGGTTTTTTTGCGCATTGGAATATCAATGCCAACCCTGGGCATTACTTTGACCAGTGGTTTTTGAACTTGTTCCCGAGGGAATCGTCATTTGAGCAACACGATGAAGGTTACAATACGCTGAGCTTCATTCCTTCGCTGGGAATCATGATCATGGGGCTGATGACGGGAGAATGTTTGAGATCATCCGGGTCAGACCACCAAAAATTTAGGAATCTAGCAATTTTCGGAGCTGTGGGAGTTGCTACGGGCCTGATTCTCCACTTTGTGGGGGTGTGTCCCTTGGTGAAAAAAGCCTGGACCCCTGGGTTTACTCTCTTTAGTGGCGGTTGGTGTCTCTTAATCCTCGCCGCTTTGTTTTATTTGGTCGATGTCCGCAAAAGGCAGAAATGGACGTTTCCCTTTGTAGTTTGTGGAATGAATTCGATCGCTCTTTACTGTATGATCTGGCTTGCTGTGGGAAGTTTTCCAATTCTCGGAACTGAGGATCTTTTTGAGGTTCACATTGTTGATGCCACTCTCCAAAAACACCTTGGTGAAAACTACGCCGGGTTTCTCGGGGCCGGGTTTGAGCCTCTCTTAAAAAATTTGGCCAATGGAGTGATCTTATGGTTGGTGTGTTTTTGGATGTATCGCCGAAAAATCTTCCTAAGAATTTAGACCGATTGTACCCTGTTTACTCAGCGATTGTACCCTCTTTAAAGGGGAAGTTGGCTGAGTTCTTCCAATTCGGCTTTGAATCCACTGCTCAGTATCGGAAAGCGGCACCAAGTCTTGGGGTCCAGATTTTCATCATCGAGGTGAAAGCTGGGGGCGTACCGTTCCCTTTTCCATTGGTTTCGAGTCCATAGCTTGAAAAAATGAATGGTCCAATCTCGAAGCTGTTTGGTTGGATAGGTGGTCTTCCAGTCTTCGCAGAGGAAATGAAAAACCTCAACTGGCAATTTTTTATCCCGAATTGCCAGTCTTTCGATTGCGTCCAAAACTGGATAGGGCATGAGATCCGTTTCATCGGTCTGGTGTTGACTAAGGGGGCGAAGCTCTGCGGTGGGTGACTGGGAATTAATGGCGTTTAGTTCGGGGATGGGCTCGATACCTGGAGCGCCCTCCTTTTCGAGCCATCGCAACCAGTGACGAATAAAAGCCTTGTCGATCCCACAAATCGGACTTAACCCGCCGCTGGTGTCACCATCCATGGTGGCGTAGCCGACAGCTGCCTCTGAGCGGTTGCTGGTGGCCAGTAGAAGAGTATTTTCAAGGTTGGCAATCATCCAAATTCCAGGGGATCGAACTCGGGCCTGGATATTTTGGAGCGCTATGTCGTCTTTTTCCCAAGTCAGACTTCGACCGATTCCCGTTTCTACGGTGGTTTTGTAGCCCTCGACCAGTTGGTCGATATTCCATTCCTGGAATCTGGCGCCCACTGCTTTGGCAATGGTCGCGGCGGCGTTTCGGGTAATCTCACTGCTGTTTCTGGTGCTTTGATAGACGCAGGTGAGGAGGGCTTCGACGGTCCCTTTACTCTTGAAGTCGATGTGGGGAAGTTTTCTTCTAAATTCCTCTTTTCCCAGATCCGCGAGGGCCATGTCAGCCATGAGTTTGACGAGGCAGGCCACGGAACCAGAATCAGCTCCCCCGCTCAAGGATAGGGCAAATCCATTTGACCAGGATTTACGCAGGTAATCGAAGAGGCCAAGGGCTTCCGCTTTGGCAAACTCCACTTCTTTCGAAAGAGGGTGGTCGAGGTGGGTCGGCTGACAAGGCACGAAATTTGAAGTGGACAAAATACCGGGATCCAAGCGGCAGGCATTACGACTGTCTTCTCCCAAAATGGGTGCGTGGCTGGCTTGCCTAGCCTGATGCATGCGGCTGAGATTGATGTCAACCGTAGCCAGGGTGATGTTGCTGTCTTTAAAGGAAAATCTGTTTCCGGTAGCGATGAGTTTTCCGCCACTCGCTATTGCGGTACCTCCGTCGAAAATGATTCTGCCGGACTCGTTGCCAAGGAGGTTAGTATAAACATAGGCGCAGGCGAATGCCCTTGAGCCTTCCAGCACAAATCGTTCGCGGATTTGCTGTTTGCCAAATGCAAAATGGCTGGCACTGGGGTTCAGGATCAAATCAACACCGCGCCGGGCGAGTCGGACTCCTGGGCGCTCTGCCACCCACGCATCTTCACAGATTTCGAACCCGATTCGGATACCATCTATTTCGAAGATTAAATCACCAATGGGGCAAGTGTATTCTCCAAGGTTGAGTTGATCCACGATCCCTTCCGGCCAGGACTTAAACCAGCGGGTTTCATAGTGGATACCGTCCCCGGCGAGATTCTGTTTACAGACACAACCCGCCAGCTTACCATCGACCAACAAAGCGACGGCGTTAAACACGGAGCTTTGAAACCAGATTGGAAGGCCAATTGCGACAACGAGTCCCTTTGAGTGGGGGATGAGTTCGCTCAAAGTATGCCAGGCTTTTACGCCAACCTCTGGTGCAAGAAACATGTCTTCGCAGCCGTAGCCGGTGATCGATAGCTCGGGCAGGCAGATGATGCTGGCATGAGCGCTCCGGGCTTTGTTAATCGCAAGGATGATTCGATCCCGATTGCCAACCCAGTCCAGCGGAGTTTGATTGACTGAAGCAGCGGCGACGTTGATGCGAATGCTCATACTTGAATTACGTTAATATACGGCGCGCCCCCCGGATAGGTCGAAAGCAAAGCCGGTGTTAAAGCTGGATTCTGGAGAGACGATCCAGCAGCTTAGTGCGGTAATTTCTTCGAGGGTACCGCATCGGCCCATCGGAATCCTGCTTTCCATGTAGGTGATTTGCTGAGGGTCAATACCTTCTACCATTGGTGTGCGAATAACGGCCGGAGCAATCGCGTTTATGGTAATGCCTGTGCCAGCGTATTCTTTGCCGACTGATTTGACCAGACCGATCACTGCTGCTTTGCTTGCCGAATAGGGGCACATGCCGGCATTTCCTTCTTTCCCAGCGATGGATGCGAAATTTAGGATTCGACCGTATCCATTGCGTTTCATAACGGGAATGGAGTATTTGGTCATTAAAAAGGTGCCCTTGACGTTAATTTCAAAAACTTTGTCAAAATCGGTAACACTCACATTTTCGATATTGGTTGAGGTGGGGCCAACGATTCCGGCGCAGTTCACCATGATGTCAAGATTTCCACCGTTACGGGCCTGGACGCTGTCAATGGCTCCCTTTACCTGCTCTTTTGAGGCGATATCGACAATCTCGTAATCGATGGTGAGTCCTTCTTCTGATAGTTCGGAAGCGGCGTGTTCAGCGTTCTGTAGGTTGATGTCGAAAATTGTGACCAGCGCACCTTCTAGGGCGAGTCTTCGGGCGATACTTTTGCCGATGCCGTCCGCACCACCGGTCACAATTGCGACTTGCTTTTCAAAACGATTTTCCATTCTGGGCACCATTCTACCCCCATTTCAGGAAATTAGGTTGATTTTTCGGTAAGTTTCGCTGGTGGCCCGGGAAGGGAAATCGTGAAGCAAGTTTGTACTCTGGGCTGGCTGGAGACGCTGATTGACGCATTGTGGGCTTCCACGGCACGTTTAACAATTGACAAGCCAAGTCCGGTTCCTTTGATGGTTTGTGCATGGCTTTTATCCACCCGATAGAATCGTTTGAAAATTTCAGGAATATCGGCGGAGGGAATGCCGACGCCATTATCAATCACTTTGATCAAAAACCTGCCCCCAGCCTTTTCGACCCTTATGGTTATTTTAAGACCGGGGGACGGATTTTGCTTTAGGGCATTCTCTACGAGATTAAAAAAAATCTGATCCCAGTAAAATCGGTCACCGAAAAACTCCCTATCGGTTTTTTGAGGCAGGACAATATCAATTTTTGCCTTTTGGGCTTCACTGATGGGACGTAGATGTTCCAAGGTGTCCCAGATACAATCACCAATGTCAAAAATTGTTTTATTCTGCAGGCTGCTGCCATCGGGGCTTTCGATTCGCGAAATGAGAAGCATGTCCTCTACTATTCTGGTGAGACGATCCGTGTGTTTTATCATGATTTGAACAGGATGAGAGTGTTCGGGGTCGTTGCTCATCATCCAAAGATAGCCCTTTATGATTGAAAGTGGTGTTCGTAATTCATGAGAGGCGTTCGCTACGAAATCTTTTCTGATTTGTTCGGTGTGAAGCTCTTCAGTTATGTCTCGTATGATGAGCCAGGCACCTTGCCCAATCTGGTAGGAAGAGTCGATCTTTCCTGATTCAACAAGGAAAATTCTGGAGTCGTTCGGCATGCGCACCTGGTCCTGTATGGGACCGCCGGTAGTCATCGCCATTTCGACTGTTTCAGCGATATAGTGGTTCAGGCAGGCTTCGATTAAAGGTCGGCCGAGAAGGTCTTTGTTACCAAACAGACTGTTTGCTGCTTTGTTGGCAAAGCGGATTTCCTGGTTTTCATCGACAATAAAAAGGGCGTCTTTTACCTGATCCAAAAGAACGCTTTGAATTTTTTGGGTTCCAAGGGCGAGGGCTCGTTGAAGATCCGCTTCGGTGACGGTATCAAGTGTCAGGCGTGCCAAATTGCCAAGTCGATCAATCTGGCAAGAGGTCGGTAGTTTTCTGATTGTGGGCATCGGGTGTTGCTTCAAGGCATCCGTCAATGCCGAAATGCCCTTTCTAATGGTGTACAGCCGATAACCCAACCAGCCCCAAATCAAAACAAGTGAACTTAGAATGAAAAGTTCCAAATTACTCGTTGTTTGCGGAAAGGTCAGCGGATTCATTAAATTGATAGCCCACGGATCTAACCGTTTCGATGCAGGGCCCATATTTTCCAAGCTTAGCACGCAATCGTTTTATGTGGGTGTCGAGAGTTCTTGTTTGCGAGAGATTACTGTATCCCCAAACCTGATTCAGAAGTTCACCGCGTTCTTTGGGTGTTCCGGGCACTTCAATCAGGGCCAGCAGAAGCTTAAATTCCGTTGAAGTGAGATCAACTTCTTCGCCTGAAACAATTAATCGCAAATTGTTTTTGTCGAGATGGAAAGGGCCGATTTGTATCTCTGAATTACCTTCAGTGGAAAGAGTTCGTCTCAGAATGCTCCGAATCCGAAGGACAAACTCATCCGGGTTGAAGGGTTTGGTCATGTAATCATCAGCACCGACCTCTAGCCCCAAAATTGTGGTTTCTTTCGCACTTAGGGCAGTAAGCATAAGAATTGGGGTTCGCTTGGTTTTCGCGTTAGCTCGGAGATCTTTGCAAACCGTAATTCCGTCTCGATCAGGGAGCATGAGATCCAGTACGATCAAATCAGGTCTTGCCGCGAAGGCTTTATCAAGTCCTTCCAGTCCATTGGATGCCTCGATGATTTCGAAGCCCTCTCTTTTGAGCATATGGGCAATCATGGATCGAATATCAGATTCGTCCTCAACTATCAATATCGTTGGCATAAGTGTGTGACTGATCGAATCTTAACCGAAGAAAAAATGATCAAAAAACGGATTATTCCAACAATACTGTAACAATTATACCTTGATATTATGTCCGTTTATCCTCGAGCACAGTGCCATCCTGAAGGTGAATCTTCCGATCAACTCGATCCAGAAGTCTATCATCATGAGTGGAAAACACAAACGCTGCTCCTCTGGTTTCGTTGATTTTTCGCATCAAGTTTACAATCAGATTGGCGCTTTGAGTATCCAGATTGGCAGTGGGTTCATCAGCGATTACCAAAAGCGGGTCGGTCACAAGGGCGCGCGCAATTGCCACGCGCTGCTGCTGACCTCCACTGAGTTTCTGAGGTCGGTGATGCATTCGGTCCGCCAAACCAACTTCTTCCAATAGCTTGATGGCCTTTTCTTTTGCCGCTTTTTTCGAAATCCCCTTGATTTGCAAAGGCAACATGACATTCTCCAGAGATGAAAGAACAGGAACGAGATTGAAATTTTGGAAAACAAAACCAATGTATTCGTTTCGAATTTCACTTCTTTTGGCATCGGTTAACTGGGCAACTGACTGTTCCCGGATTAAAACTTCACCATCAGTGGGTGTATCTAACAAACCTATGAGATTACAGAACGTCGATTTTCCTGAACCTGATGGGCCCCATACGGCGATAAATTCGTGTTCGGCAATGTCGAGATTTACCCTATTAAGCGCGGTTACTTCGACGTCACCAAAGTGGTAGATTTTAGTTAAATTTTCTGTTTCAACGACCTTCATGGAAAAAATCGTATCCCTTTGTAAAGACTGGTTCGCTGATTATCAGCCCGAAGGCACATTTATCGAGCAGCTTTTGTGGATATTTTGGTCAGTTTGGGTTCTTATTATTTTTTTCGCTGTTCTTCGGGTGATCAATTTCCGCATCAATCTTCATAAGGAAAAGACGATTTGGGGAGATGGATCAGGCCCGCAGAATAGTGCTGTTGTGATTGTACCAATAAAGGGCGTTACGCCAACACATACTTCAAATTTTTTTCAATCCTTACTAGTTCAGAATTACGCCAAGTACCGGATTATTGTAACGGTCGAATCGATTGACGATCCGGCCGCCGAATGGCTTTGTTCCCAATTTGGCATTTCTCTTAGTCAACCGGTATGGGCTCCAGAAAAGACGGATGAAGGATTGCAAAGTTTGCAATTGGTTGTGGCGGGGAAGTGCAAAGGCCGCGGACAGAAGGTGCACAACCAGCTTGCTGCTTTCGAGCATTTGGAAAAAGGGGATGAGATTATTGTGTTTGTCGATGCGGATATTGTGTGTCCGCCTGACTGGCTTGCCCGGTTGACTGCTCCAATTAATCGGGGAACCCATGATCCGGCTACCACATACCGTTGGTTGGTGCCCTCGAGAATGAGATTGGCCAATCTCTTTGCGTCGGTCATCAATGCTTCGGTTACAACCCAAGGTGGAAATGTAAGAGAGAACATGCCTTGGGGGGGGTCTATGGCAATAAGTCGGTCGGTATTTGATGATATCAATGTTCCCGAGCTTTTCAAAGGATCAGTTAATGATGATCTGCGGCTTGGCAAGGCTGTCAAGAAGGCCGGTTATCGGATTGGTTATGTAAGGGGTCTGGTACGTCCTTCAGAAGTTGACTTTACTTGGAAAAGTTTTTTAGAATTTGCCCGCAGGCAGTATCTCCAAGCTAAGGTGTACTCCCCAATCCTTTACACTTTTGGGAATCTGATTTTCTTGATCTACATTGCAGGTGCTGTATCGATTTTGGTGGCTATCGCTTATGGTTACTTATGGGCTTGGGTCCCATTAATTATTGCGACCATACTGGATCAAATTAGGGCATCAGTCAGAGAAAGTATTTATCGGAAGTTGTTTGGCGACCATAAGGAAATTTACAAACGAATTGCTCCT
>JBGSJM010000220.1:0-4498 GCA_041742015.1 Verrucomicrobiales bacterium
ACTTCCGAGGCATATCTTTCGAATGAGTGGGATGGTCTTCTTTCAAAACCTTACGGCAGAGATGCAATGGAAGAGGAAGTGTTGAAGCTTCTTCGTCAATCGTCACACCATTCCGTGCCTCAATAGCAGGTATTTGACGAAAAAGTACACTTGCGATTACCCGGTGAGATTGTACTCTATTAAGCTGATTTTGGTAGCCTTTTTAATCGATGAATGAATCCTCTCCCGCCGACAAGTTGACACTTTTAGGAATCAGTGAAAACAGATTGCCAGTGCATCCGGATGAGGCCTGCCTCGAGGTATTTCCGAACCGAAATATCCATCGCGATTATACGATTGAGTTGGATTATCCTGAGTTTTCTTCGCTCTGTCCTGTGACCGGTCAGCCGGATTCTGCACACCTCACCATCACATACATCCCTGATGAATTTTGTATCGAAACCAAGTCGCTGAAGTTTTATCTCGCCTCTTTTCGTAACTTTGCGGCTTTCAACGAAGAGGTGGTAAACCGGATTTTAGACGAAATGGCCCAAGCCTGCCGACCTCGAAAAATGACGGTGAGGGGTCGCTTTTCGCCGCGTGGTGGGATTCGTCTCACTGCGGAAGTCAGTTATCCAAATTGAGATTTAGATGAAAACCGTAGTCCTCGTAAGTGGCGGTATGGATTCTGTGGTAGCTCTCCATGATGCAGTCCACACTCAGGAGGTCGCTGCGGGTCTTAGTTTTGACTATGGTTCCAAACACAACCATCGTGAAATTCCGTTTGCCGAATTTCACTGTCGCATACTTGGGATTCCTCATAGGACGATCTCACTTCAGTTCATCGCTGATTGTTTTGAAAGTCACCTTTTAAAGCGGGGCGGAGAAATACCCGAGGGACATTACGAAAACGAAAACATGAAGCAAACCGTCGTTCCGTTCCGAAACGGGATTATGCTCGCGATTGCTGCTGGATTTGCTGAGTGTCAGCGGGCTGAGGCGGTGACAATTGCCGCGCACAGTGGCGATCACGCAATTTATCCTGATTGCCGGAAAGAGTTTATGGAGCCGATGGCTGAGGCGATTTCTTCCGGAACCTACGCTGGAATCAAATTGTTGCGTCCGTTTTTGATGTTGAGAAAGGATGGTGTAGCGGCAAGGGGGGCTAAACTCGGAGTGGATTTTTCAAAAACATGGTCCTGCTACAAAGGTGGAGAAAGGCACTGTGGGAAGTGTGGAACCTGCTTTGAGCGAAAAGAAGCATTCTTCCTTTCGGGGCTCCTTGATCCAACGGAATACGTTGAATAGACCGTCCGACAACATCGTCACTCGTTCCAAGTTTACGATTAGTTGCTGTATTTATAATCGCCAAATCCTTGAAGTTCGCTAGAATGATAGTAATAAAAGAATAGTTTCACAAATGATTGATCCGCTAAATCCTAATTCTCCAGCCAACCAGCCGAAACCGGGTACCGATGCTGAACCAGCGCTGTTGGAGTCGGCAGTTTACTCCCAAAGTACCCACAATGCGCCCAGCAACCTTTACTTTCCAGCGCCGGGGCAGGGGAAGATGTCTTTGAAAGACGAGAAATTCTGGGCTTCGATGGGTCATTTGCTAAGCCTTGCTGGCATTCTGACCTTCGTGGGCTACATGGTGGGACCCTTGATTCCTTACCTGTTGAAAAAAGGTGAAAGTCCTTTCGTCGATGAGCATACCAAGGAAACTCTGAATTTTAGCATCGTGACGACCATTGCTATCTTTATCAGTGGCCTAGGAGCCGTAACTACATTTCCCGTTCTCGGGTGCTTCGCCCCTTTGGTCCCCGGTGTGTTTATGGTTTTGAATCTAATTTTCTGCATTCAAGGTGCGTCCGCTGCCCGCGATGGTCTGGCATATCGTTATCCTTTTAACTGGCGGGTGATTAAGTAATAACGCCAGCGCTAATCTTCTTTTCTGGAATTCCTTGCATGAGTGGCTTTATCGGCCTCAACGTTGCCCAGCGTAGGGCCGCTGAGCACAATTTTGGTCCCTTGTTAATTCTTGCAGGGGCCGGTACTGGGAAAACGCGAGTTATCACCACCCGAATTGCCGGGATGCTTTACAATGGAATTTCGCCAAGTCAGATTTTGGCAGTGACTTTCACCAATAAAGCAGCGGTCGAAATGCGTGAGCGGGTTGAATCAATGGTGGAAAATAAAATGGCAGAGGAGGTGACCTTATGCACTTTCCATTCTCTTTGTGTGAGAATTCTTCGAACGAGTATTGAGAGGTTAGGATACAAGAAGAACTTCTCGATTTATACCCAAGGCGACCAGGTTGGTTTGCTCAGGCAGATCATCGTCCGTAAGGCGGGCAAGGACGAAAGCATGGACGCTCATTTGGCAAACTCTTTAATTAGCAAAGCAAAAAATACCAATTCGGTAGTGAGTCTTGACGAGAATTCTCTCATTTCTGACATCTATCGTGCTTATCAGACTGAGTTAAAAAGCTATAACGCAGTGGATTTTGATGATTTGATCATTCTCGCAGTTCGTGCACTAAAAGAAAACGCTGATATCCGGGATAGTTGGCGGCGGCGTTTCCGGTTTGTGATGGTGGACGAATTTCAAGACACCAACAGCCTCCAGATGGATTTGCTTCAGCAGATCGTGAATGACGAACACAATATTTGTGTGGTCGGTGATGATGACCAGAGTATTTATGGGTGGCGGGGCGCTGACATCACAAATATTTTGGATTTTGAACGTTTTTTTCCAAATCCAACTGTTGTAAAGCTGGAGGAAAATTACCGCTCCTGTAACCGGGTTTTGAGACTTGCTAACAGCGTGATTAGAAATAATCAAGATCGGAGGGAGAAAACCCTTTGGAGCAGTCACGGTGAAGGGGACAAGATTCGCATCATCTCCATGCCCGATGCGCAGACAGAAGCGGAATACGTGGTCGGAGAGATTCTAGAAAAAAAGCGGATGGACAATCGTAATTGGAGGGATTTTGCAATTCTTTTCCGAACCAATTCCCAGTCAAGGGTGATGGAGGAGCAACTTCGGGCAAGTGAAGTGCCCTATCGAGTGATTGGCGGACAGAGTTTTTATGAAAAAAGAGAAATCAAGGATATTCTTTCCTATTTGTCCCTTTTCGTGAATCCCGATGATGACGTGAGCCTGTTGCGGATTATCAACACACCGGCTCGCGGAATCGGAACCGCCACCATAGCTGCAGCCACTCAATATAGTATCGATAAGGATCAAAGCGTTTTCCAAGCAATTCAGGATGAGGAATATATCAGAACCTGCGGAACCAGAGCGTCGAATGCTCTCGGAGAATTTGTGACCATGGTTCATGGCTTTGCAGACGTAGCGAATACGAAAACGGGAAACTACGCCACCATGACCGAAGACTTGATCCGGGCAATCGATTATGACGAGTATCTGAAACGTTCCTGTAAAACCGCAGATGAAGCAAATAACCGGCGAAAGAATGTTGCTCATCTCGTGGAATCGATCTATACACACGTTTCGGGTAAAAAACGGGGGTTGCGACGTTTTCTGGACAGCTGTTCGTTGATGGCTGACGACGATAAAGAAAAGGATGCTGGTGACGAAGTCTCTTTAATCACCATTCATGCGTCCAAAGGACTTGAGTTTCCGGTTTGTCACATCATCGGAATGGAGGAAGGTATTATCCCTCACTCGCGATCAGTTGAAGAGGGCACCAAGGACGAAGAGCGTCGTCTGGTCTATGTGGCAATTACCAGGGCAAAACATCAATTAACGATCACCTGGTGCCATTCCCGCAAAAAGTGGGGGGATAAAGTTCCTTGTATGCCGAGTTCATTTTTTAATGAATTCGACAAGAACGAAATTGACGAAACGAGCTACGAATCGATTGCTGAGGAGCCTGTAAACGAGGATTATGCAGCTTCTTTTTTTGCTGAGTTGAAAGCGAAACTTTCCAAATAATTGTGTCAATTTCCGAGACTATTTGGTCTTCGTGGTGTTTCAATTATCATGAAAAGATCTGCATTTAAATCTTTGGTGACAATAGTTTTATCGGGTGGTCTGCTTACATATTCTTCCTTTTCGGAAGAGAAAGGTAAAGGTGAGAGACCTGATTTGCGTAAACTCGATAAAGATGGTGACCGTGTGATTTCTCAGGCGGAAGCTGGTCCAGAAATTTGGTCACGGCTTGGGAAGCTCGATAAAAACGGGGATGGAAAAATTTCTGGTGCCGAATTTCCCCGTCCGGGAGGAGGTGGTGCCGGTCCGGGGTTGGGCGGGAAAGGAAATCCCGGTGAATTCATGAAGCAGCTCGATAAGAATGGGGATGGAAGTTTATCCAAAGAAGAGGTGCCTGCTCAAGCTTGGGAAAGGATTGGGAAACTGGATCAAAACAGTGACAACATAGTTTCAAAAAATGAATTTGCTGCAGCTGGTAAAGACAGAATGGGGATTTTCGGTGGTTTTTTTGATAACATGGATAAGGACAAGGATGGCAAGCTGACCGAAAATGAGGTTCCAC
>JBGSJM010000221.1:0-4034 GCA_041742015.1 Verrucomicrobiales bacterium
AGAGGAGAGGGCTAATCTGTTGCACGGACTCTAAGGCCTAAGGGTAAGATCAGGTTACCTCTCCCTCCTCCAAACAAAGTTGTTTAACTTTCGTTTAATGTTCCAAAACCTCAACTTTTCAAAGTATAAGGGTACAATGACCGATACAACAGGGTACAATGAAATATACTGAACAAGAAACAAACGCACTTTTATGGAATCTGAAAATCGTCTGCCGCTGGTCTCTCGGGCTGGTCTGGATCTGGGAGGGGTTGGTGCCAAAGATCCTCGCCCCGACAGAAATGCAGCGGCAGTTGGTCGCCCGGAGTGGCCTTTTCTGGCCGGATGTTGACTCCCACCTGATCATCCTCGGTTGCGGAATGATCATTGCTGGAATCATCATCTGCTCAGGGTGGCTCGAAAGGCTTGCCGTCCTGACTGCGTCGATAGCCATGACGATCTTGATAGTTCTGGTGGTGGGTAACAATCCTGAATCACTCAAGGATCTCCATGGTGGTATCGCCAAAGATGCCTGTCTCTATGCCGTTGCCTGGGTGATCTGGAAACTGACCCCGCTCGTGCCCCGGGCGTGATCACGGAATCTTCAAGTATCGACCCGTCACTGATTTGGGATTTTTCGCGATTTCTGCGGGTGTACCGGTGGCGACAATTTGACCGCCCGCCGCGCCACCTCCGGGACCCAGATCAATAACCCAATCCGCACACTTTATCACATCAAGATTATGCTCGATAACGATCAGGGTATTCCCGGCATCCCGAAGCCGGTAAAACACTTCAAGCAGAGTTTCGATATCGGCAAAATGTAGTCCGGTCGTCGGTTCATCCAATAAATACAAAGTCGATCCGGTGGCGGTTTTCCCCAACTCGGAAGCCAGCTTGATGCGCTGTGCCTCCCCTCCGGAAAGGGTAGTAGCGGATTGCCCGAGCCGGAGATAGCCCAGTCCTACATCACGAAGCGCCCGCAGCTTTTGAGCGATTGGTGGAATTTTTTGAAAAAATGTCAGAGCCTCTGCTGCGGTCATTTCAAGCACATCAGAGATACTTTTTCCCCGATAAGTAATATCAAGCGTTTCCCGATTGTAGCGTTTGCCATTACATGCCTCGCAGGTCACATAAACATCACTCAGAAAATGCATGTCTATTTTAATCAATCCATCCCCCTGGCAGGCTTCACAACGCCCGCCGGACACATTAAAACTAAATCTCCCGGGTCCGTAGCCCCTCGCCCGGCTGGCTGGAAGTTGGGAATAGAGATCACGCAGTGGGCCAAAAACCCCGGTGTAAGTCGAGGGATTGGAACGCGGAGATCTCCCGATCGGCGCCTGATCGATCACGATCGCCTTGTCGACTTGTTCAAAGCCAGAAATACTATCATGGGCTCCGGGGCGATCTTTGGAATGATACAAATGCCGAAACAGGGCTCTTCGCAAAATTTTATCAACCAGGGTAGATTTCCCGCTCCCGGAAAGGCCGGATACACAGATTAAACTTCCCAGCGGAAAAGCGACATCAACCGATTTCAGATTATGCTCACGAGCGCCTTGTATCACAATAGCAGGACCGTTTTTTTTCACTAGTCGGGGTGGTGGTATTTCTATTTTCCGTCTCCCTGATAAAAAAGCTCCGGTAATCGATTTTTCATCAGCAGCAACTTCGTCAGGAGTTCCCTGAGAAAGAATCTCACCACCCAACTCCCCGGCCCCCGGACCGATATCAAGAAGATGATCTGCCTCACGCATGGTTTCCTCATCATGCTCAACGATGATCACTGTATTCCCCGAATCACGCAGGTTTTTCAAGGTGGCGATCAATTTCGCATTATCCGACTGGTGCAGACCGATACTGGGTTCATCCAACACATAGAGCACCCCGGCAAGCCCCGCCCCAAGTTGGGTCGCCAGTCGGATCCGCTGACTCTCCCCACCTGACAAGGTTCCACTTTGTCGATCCAGAGTCAGATACCCAAGCCCGACTTGGTTTAGAAAACTGAGGCGTTTGCGAATTTCATTCAGGATATCCAACGCATAGCTCTGTTGCTGATTCGTTAATTTCACCCCATCCAACCATTGCATGGCGTCTTCGATGCTCAAAGTCGTGAATTTCTGGATACTTCGCGGATCGCTGATGTGATCCATTATTACCGCAAGAATTTCATCTTTGAGTCGTGTCCCCTGGCAGGCTTCACAATCTCGCGCCGACATAAAACGACGCACGTTTCGTTTGGTCACTTCACTTTTGGTTTGCTCAAGAAGACGGGTTGCCTGGTTGCACAAACCCTCAAATTTATCGTTCCCATAAAGCAGCGCCGTTTTGAAATCGTCAGAAAGCTTTGCTACCGGGAGTTCGAGATCCTGATCATAAGTCTTTGCCAGATCGGAAATGGCACGTTGATGAAAGCCTTTCCGTTTTTTTGATCCAGACCACCAAGTTTTTACCCCACCATCGTTGATTGATTTATCCGGCTCCGGGAATATCAAATCCGGATCTGGCATCAGGGTCGCCCCAAGCCCGTGGCAATAGGGACAGGCCCCGAGGTGACTGTTAAAGGAAAAGTGCTTGGGAGTGAGGGCTCCAATCGTGTAGCCAGTCTCCGGATTGGTGTAAACGGTCGTAAAGTCGTATGGCTCATAATCCTCCTGATCAGGCTCTTGAACAAGGGTCTTGATGACGGTGGGGCTGAGTCTCTGGGCAGTTTCCAGAGAGTCGGCGAGACGGCTCCGGATATCTTCACGAATTACGATCCGATCCACCACCACTTCGATTTCTGCCTTTTTCTTTGGAGCCTTTTCCAACTCGTCGATCTCAGTCATTGAGCCGTTGACGCGGATCCGGAGAAATCCCTGTTTTTTGAGGCGCTCCAGCATTTCGACCACATCCTCTCCCTGTTCAGCTTTAACCGGTGCAAGCAAAATCACTTTCGTTTTTTCAGGGTGACTAGTCAGTCTTTCAACCAAATCACCAGTGGTGTGCCGAACAAGCGCGGTTCCCGTTTTAGGATCGTGGGGGCGACCTACCGCCGCAAATAAAATCCTGAGGTAATCGTAAATTTCTGTGGTGGTAGCGATGGTTGATCGGGCATTGGGATTTGAACTGCGTTGCTCGATCGCTATTGCCGGGGTCAAACCCTCAATAAAGTCGACTTCCGGTTTTTCTAATTTGTCGAGAAATTGCCGGGCATATGCTGAAAGACTCTCCACGTAGCGGCGTTGGCCTTCGGCATAAAGTGTGTCAAAGGCCAGGGAAGACTTTCCTGATCCGGAAACACCCGTAATCACCACAAGTTGATTCCTTGGTATTTTCAGGCTTAAGTTTTTCAGATTGTGCTGGCGGGCTCCCTGAATTTTTATGACCGGCTGCTTGTCCATGGAAAACTAAACGCAATCATTTAATCCCTTTTCAATAATTTGCCACCCTGAGAAGTTGCAGCTAGTCACAATAAACAATAGGGTTATGGCATGAGTAAAAACAGCAGAATGAGCAGGCGCAAATTGATCCAAACTTCCATGTCGGCCTTTGCTGCAGCATCACTTCCTGGGTTACCAGGCACGGCGATCAGTGCTGAAGAATCCAACCTGCGCTGGGAATTTTGTACTTTTACAAAACCCCTTCAAGACCTCAGTTTCGAGGAGTGTGCGAAAATCGTTGCCGGGGCAGGTTATGATGGGGTGGAGGCTCCGGTTCGCCCTAAAGGTCAGGTTCTCCCGGAACGAGTCGCTGATGATTTGCCCAAATTGATCGAAGTACTTAAAAAACACGGCCTGGAAATGACGATCCTCACCTCCGGCATCAATGAAGTCAGCAAGGAGCAACACACCGAAGCGGTTTTACGGACCGCCGCTGGTTTGGGAGTGAAGCGGTTTCGAATGTCATATTATCGATACGACCTCGACAAACCAATCCACCCACAACTGGTTGATTTTAAATTAAAATTAAAGGATCTGGTGGCGCTTACCGATGAAATTGGAATCAAACCAGTTTATCAAAACCACTCTGGCTCAAACTATTTCGGTGCCCCAATTTGGGATTTGTTTGAG
>JBGSJM010000222.1:0-3729 GCA_041742015.1 Verrucomicrobiales bacterium
TGATTGAACACCCCCAGCATTCGCCGCATTATCAATATCACCTCGCAGATCCGGAAGACGCCAAAACCTGGCGGCGCTCGATTTACCGGTTCATCGTCCGCTCCCAGACCCAGCCCTGGATGACCTCACTCGACTGTGCGGATCCCTCCATGCGGGTGGATCGGCGCAATGAAAGTCTCTCCGCCCTGCAGGCCCTCGCTCTGTTAAACAATGGCTTTATCCTCACCCAGTCGAAACTCTTTGCGGAGCGTGTCCAGGCGGAAAAGCCCGATCTGGCTGTTCAGGTTGACCGGGCCTACGCCCTCGCCCTGGGCCAAGCACCGGCCCCGGCGGATCGCGAAAAACTCATCGCTTTTGCCACGACTCACGGCCTGCCCAATCTCTGTCGCGTCCTCCTGAACCTCAACGAATTCACCTTTGCCGACTGATCCTTCGCTCCATGAAAAACGACTCTCCTTTTCATTCCACTTCCGCTGCCCGAGCCACTTCGCGGCGTGATTTCCTCTGGCAATCCGGCGGTGGCCTCGGCGGGGTCGCTTTGGCGTCCCTCCTCGGTCAGGGAGAAACCCAGGCCGCATCAGCAATGGGCCATCAACCATCAACTTTCAACCATCAACCAATTCACCGCCCCAGGGCCAAGCGGGTCGTCCAGTTTTTTATGGCCGGGGCCGCCAGTCATCTTGATCTGTTTGATTTCAAGCCGGAACTGATCAAACATCATGGGAAACCCAGTGATTTCGGCGAGCCGGTCGAGGCCTTTCAAAATGGACTGGGTCCCTGGTTAAAGCCGATTTGGGATTTTAAACCCTATGGCGAGAGCGGCAAGATGCTCAGCGACACCGTGGCCCCGCTTGGCGAAGTGGTGGATGACATGGCCTTTATTCACAACATGGTCAGCAAATCAGGGGTCCACTCCGCTGCCACCCTGCTGCAGGCGAGCGGCTTTCAATTGCCCGGATTCCCCGGGGCAGGCTGTTGGGTGAGTTATGGTCTCGGCTCCATGAACGAAAATTTGCCGACCTTTGTCGTCCTCCCGGATCACCGGGGCTTTGGCTCAAATGGAGTGAAAAACTGGGACGCCGCCTTCCTCCCCTCCCAACACAGCGGCACCATCATTTATCCCGGCACGGAAACGCCGATTGCGGATTTATTCCCGCATAAAGCGGGCCAGTTCGTCACGGATAAAAGCGAGGCTGAAGCCCGCCAGCTCATGGCGGAACTCAATCAGACTCATGCCTCGGCCCGGGCCGGTGATCAGCGCCTGGAGGCCCGGATTCGCAGTTATGAACTCGCCGCCAAGATGCAACTTTCCGCCCCGGAAGCCCTGGATCTCAAAGCGGAACCCGCCCACGTCCTCAAACTGTATGGACTCGATAAGGGACCGCAGAACTGGCCAAAGGAAATCAACGCGGCGGAGGAAGCCTTTTACTTTTCCCAAAAATGCCTCGCCACCCGCCGCCTCCTCGAGCGCGGGGTTCGTTTTGTGCAGGTATGGAGCGGCAATGACAACGGTTTCCCGCGCCGCAACTGGGACTCGCACGAAGACGTCCAGCGCGACCACGGCCCGCTTTCGATGGGCATGGCCATCGGTGCGGCAGCCTTCATCAAAGATCTCAAACAGCGCGGTCTCTTGGAAGACACCATCATCCTCTGGACCACGGAATTCGGGCGCATGCCCTCCTCACAGGGCGGGAAGGGGCGCGATCACAATCCCTTTGTTTTCACCAACTGGCTCTGCGGAGGCGGCATCAAGGGCGGCACCACTTATGGAGAAAGTGATCAATGGGGCTACAAACCGCTCGACCGCGCCAACCCCACCAAGGTTTACGATGTCCACGCCACCATCCTCCACCAACTCGGTATCGACCATACCCGCCTCACCTACCGTCACAACGGCATCGACCGCCGCCTCACGGATGTCCATGGCCATGTCATCAAGGAGATCATTTCTTGAGGCACCAGTTGGAAAAGTCATTCAGATCCGTTGAAAGCAGCCATCCCACTGGTTCACACCGCTGTGGTCTCCACCAGCTTGCCTGCTTCCAGTTGAAACAAACAATCCGCCATCTGCTTTGCTTCGCTCAGGCTGTGGGTGATGTGCAGGGCGGTGATGCCGTATTCCTTCACGATCCCGGCGATCAGCTCAATCATCCCAGCGTGGGTTTCTTCATCCAGGGCGCTGAGTGGTTCATCGAGACAGAGGACGGCGGGCCGGATCGCGAGAGCCCGGCCCAGAGCGACCCGCTGGCGCTCGCCACCGCTCAAACCCGCGGGCTTGCGATCGAGGATGGCGCCGATGCCGAGTTGCCCGGCCAGTTCATCAACCCGCTTGGAAATCTCAGATTTGGACCAGCGATGGACCCGGGGGCCAAATGAGAGGTGCCCCCGTACCGTCATGCTCGAAAAAAGAGCAGAATCCTGCGGCACAAAGCCGATCCCGCGAGTGCCGGCCCGAGCCCGGGTGACATCCCGGCCATCGAGATAAATGTTCCCGCTGATGATTTCTTTTAATCCACAGATGGCCTCGAGGATGGTGGTTTTGCCGCACCCGGTCCGGCCCATGAGTACCCCGTATTTGCCCTTCGGAATCTCGAAGGATATATCACTGAGCCGGAAATCCCCGGCCCGGACAGAGAGTTGCTCGACTTTAATCATGATAGAATTTTTCAGAGCGCCCCTTGTCCCAGATCCGGATCGCCACCAACACAATGATGGCGATCGTGACCATGAGTAGGGAAACGATTACTGCCCCCTCCAGATTACCTATACTAATTTCGAGGAAAACCGAGGAGGAAAGCACTTCGGTTTTTCCGCGGATAGCACCGGCAAAAACCAGGATTGGACCAAATTCCCCCATCGACCGGGTCCAGGCGAGGGTTCCCGCGGTGGAGATGCCTCGCCAGGCTTCCGGAATTACGATGGATCGGAAGGCCCGACCCCGGTTACACCCCAGAGTGAGGGCGACCTGCTCGGCACGGGGGCTGATCTGGTCAAAAGTGTTGCGCATCGTCCGCACCGCAAAGGCACAGGCCACCGTGAACTGGGCCAGGATGACGGCGGGGACATTGTAGGTGAAGCGATTTCCCAGCATGGTTTCAAAGCTGGGGCCATTCCAGGGTGGCATTTTATTAAAAAGAATCAGGAGGCTGAGGCCAACCACCAGCGGCGGCAGCACAATCGGTATATCCAAAGCGGCATCCAGCAGGGTTTTGCCGCGAAAGTGAAAGCGGGAAAGTAGATAACCCAGTGGAACCGCCACCAATACCGAAAGCAGGGCCGATGCCGTGCAGGTAAAGAGAGTGAGCTTCACCGAATAGACAATGTTTTTATCAAATAAAATCTGGGAAAGCTGTTTGCCTGATACATGGGTTACGGCAAACCATACATCGGAAAAAATCATCCCCACAATCAGCAGGAAATATAGGCCCGAAATGCCATAGATGGCGGAATAAAAGGGCAGATCGGAGCGGTCCGCAGGAGTTGGTAGTTTAGTCCTCAAGCACGCTTTACCTCCAGATGGACAGGGGCCGCTGTGGACTTCGCCCAGTTCCCCGCCATGCGCCCGATCTCATTGATCTTTTCATGCACAAAGCGCGACTGGCTGGCGTTGAGCCATTCTCTGGCGAGGACGATGCGGCAGCGAATAAGCCCCTTTGGGACCGCCTCAATTAAGCCCGGGGCAACGAGCCCGCCCGCCGTAGCGGTGGCTTACAGCCGCCGTTTTTGCTT
>JBGSJM010000223.1:0-8610 GCA_041742015.1 Verrucomicrobiales bacterium
CAAACGGAGCTTGCCGCTGTAGATTTCACGAATGGTTTCCCCAGAAAGCGGCAGGTTGTGGCGATGAATGCGTCGATTTACGCAGAGCGCGGAATCTCCGATTTCCCCGACAATGTCCAGATCATGACTGACCATGAGGATGGTCATCTTGCCGCGCAATTTCTGGAGGGTTTCAATAAACTGGGCTTCGATGGATAGGTCGATGTTTGCGGTTGGCTCATCAAGCAGAAGGATTTCCGGCTCACAAGCCAGTGCTCGGGCGATCATGACCCGTTGACGCTGACCGCCGGAAAGGTCAGAAAAGGGTCGACTGGCCAGATCTGCCATATTTACTTCCGCCAATGCCGTCATTGCGATTTCCCGGCAATTCTTGCTGAAGCGGCCAAGCTTCAGCCGGTGCAACCGTCCCATAAGTGAAATATCCAGCGCGGTAACGGGAAACAGAGGGTCAAATTGCATCGCTTGCGGTACATAACCAAGTTTGGGCGTCGCATCTGCGGGTGCCTTTCCCAACACAGTGAGTGAGCCAGAATTGGGCTGCAACAGTCCTAAGAGTAGTTTAAAAAGGGTCGATTTCCCGCCTCCATTGGGGCCGATAATGCTCAAACTTTCACCCTTTTTTACGGAAAAAGTGGCTGATTCGAGTATCAAGGGTTTTCCGTAACTAAAACAGAGTTCTTTGCACTCGATAACGTTGGAGTTTTCAGTAGCTAAATTTGACACAGGAATAAATCGTTTGCTTTTTCCTTATTACAATCAGTTTGTATTAGCACCGACTCTCGTCTGATTCGAATGGATTTGCCAAATAACTAAGAATAATCACGAGAAGGGGCGACAACCGGAAATAGGGCTTATTTTCACGGAAACAAGCCATTTGGGTGCTCAAATTGAACCGCTTTGAATACAAAACTTTCCTCTGATTGAATCATTATTAATTCCGGCGCTTTTGCTTTAATTCTCGTGCGATTGATAAAATTTGTAACGACACAGCGGTCCAGAGATATACAAGCACGTTGGAGAGCGAAGAAACATTGGTGAAAAACGTTCAGGGCGGAGATTTGGCCTCTTTTGAGAAATTGATCGAATCTCATGCGTCCCATTTGCGTGCATTTGTTGCGATGAAGTTGCCAGTGCCTCATTTGATCGACGAAATCGCACACGAGGCATTTGTGTTCGCTCATCGGCACATTCACGAATTTGATGCAGGTACCGATTTTGGTAAGTGGATACGGGCGATCGCTTTTAATTTGATTCGGAAGGAAACGCTTCGTCATCAGCGATCCGCCAAGAATCACGAAAAGTTTCTCGATCATTGTTTAATTCAGAGTTCAACCAGTGAGGGTTACGGTCCGGAAGCTGCGGTAGTTGCCTACCTGGAAGAGTGTCTCAAAGATCTCCCAGAAGGGCAAAAATCTCTCCTGGAAAGGAAATATTCGATGTCTGAATCGTCTCGGGATATCGCCCTCGCTTTTAATAAAAGTGAGGCTTGGGTTCGTACTACCCTTTGTCGGATTAGGACGGCACTTCGCAGTTGTATCGAGGAAAAAGTGGTCTCAGCTAAAACCTGATAAATAAACGATTTTGAAAACTGAGTTACTTGATGCCCATCTAACCGGAGATCTTTCTGAAGATCAGAAGGAGGCTGTTGAGTTGGCGCTCAGGAATGACGAAGCCTTGCGGGAAGTCTACTTTCGGCAATTGCGGATGGATTTAGCGTTGCGAGTGTTATTGTCGAATCACGCCGAGGTTTCTGGAAAAGCTTTTACCCAGGGTGTCCTTGCGCGGTTGTACGCAGGGGAGGACAGGAATCGGGAATTTTCAAAATCTGTGTTAACGGAGATTCTTGAAGAGCAAGACAAGATTGTGCCGATGCGTTGGCCAGACTTAGTCAAATCTGCCGCAGCGGCGGCAGTTGCTGCATTATTGGCGATCATTGGTCTTAAAATGGTTGATTTACAAAGAGAAATGGGCCACACCGAAGCCATTTTTAGTTTAAATAATGGTCCGAGTCAGAGAAATTACCTCGCCAGAGTGCAATCCGCCAGAGATGCGCACTGGTCAAATGAGGAAAACGTCTTAATTCGTAATGATGGCTGGATCTCCAACGGTGTTTTGGAATTGAAAAGCGGGGTTGTTGAAATTGCTTTTAACTCTGGTGCACGAGCATTTGTGGAAGGTCCAGCTAAGTTGAGTATTGAATCCGAAAACCGGACTTTTCTCGAATTTGGCAGCATGACGGCTGAAGTTCCTGAAGAAGCCTCAGGATTTACCGTAAACACCCCACGGATGAATATGGTTGATATTGGGACCCGATTTGGCGTTACAGTGGATTCAGTCGGTGATACTGAAGTTCATGTGATGGAGGGACTGGTTGAAGTCAGTCGGTCCAGTGGTAATTCGGTGGGAGCATTGTTGAGAGAAGGACTCGCTCTAAAGGCTGATTCGCGACCACTTAGCGATTTGAAACCAGTGGCTTACGCAGGGGATAGGTTTAAGTTGTCTGCGGGATCCTGGCAGGATTCGTCACCAGTGATCAAGTATAACTTTGACGAATCAGGAGGTGGTCAATTGTTTGATACGGGAAATCGACGCAAAGGTGGCCCCTATGACTTGAGTTTGATTGGTGGGTCTGGATTTGACCGAAAGCCCAGGAGGGCTCCTGGGATGTATGGTCAGTGTCTGGTTTTCGAAGGAAGCGAGCCTTTGACAACATCGGTCTCAAAAGATTTTCGCCTGGAAGATCCGTTTACCATCACTTTTTGGGTTAAGATTCCTCCAAGAGTTGGACGAGAAAATGACGATAACATGATCAGTTTTGGTCGTGAAATGACTGGTTGGGAACTCGGATGTCGCAGTGCCTTTGGTGGCGGCACTCTTATTGTTCGAAATGGCGACGCATTCGTAGCTGGTTCAACTGACTTGGCTGACGGTAAGTGGCACCATGTTGCGGTTCGCTTTATCGGTGGAAGCTCGGTTCAGTTGAATTCCCACGTCCACATGTATGTGGATGGTGATCAGGAGATAATAAGTGAAACGAAGAGAGCTGAAGTGAATATGGGGCGCGTAGGAGAGTTGCGGATTGGCGATCTTAATCTGTCCGGGTTTTCGGGCTGGCTTGACGAACTCGCGGTTTATGATCAAGCCATCTCCACAATTAGAATACAAAAACAGTCACAAACTAGCCCAGAAAATTAATTATGAATGAAAAGAAAATGAGAAAAGCTTTGGAAAAGTGTAACAAAATTGCGCAATTCGGTTATTCTTTCTGAAGCGAGATTGGAAAAAACTTTTCCGCAACAAACTACTAATTATTTGATCACTAAAATTATGAATCGAAACAAATCCAAAAAGATACTGACAGCGATCAGTCTTTTGGCGTTTTCCTCCTCAGTTTCATTTGCTGAGATGCGGGAGTGGACCTCTAAAGACGGGAAGAAGTTACAGGCTGAGTTCGTTGGGAGCTCAGGTGCGGGCAATGCAGCCAAGGTTAAGTTGAAACTGGCCAATGACACGATCATTGAGTATCCGGTTTCAAAATTGAGTGAGTTGGATCGGGTGTTTGTAAAAGGATCTCTGCCAAGTGATCCTGCTGCCCTAGCTGCGGAAATCGACAAGCTCGTCATCAATAAGATGAAAGAAAGCTACCTTGGGTTGAAAAATGATCTTCAGGAGTTGGCTGCCGACAAGGAAATGAGTGTCGCTGATAAAACCAAGAGAAAACAGGAGATCGAGAGGGAAATTGAAATGTGTATGCCGAATCCACCGACAAACGATTCTCAGTTTATGCGACGGATTTATTTGGATGTTGCTGGTCGGATTCCGTCTTATGAAGAGGCATCACGTTTTCTGGATTCAAGAGATCCGAATCGCAGAGCAAAACTAATTGATGAATTGCTTGCATCGGATGCCTTTGCAATGCGGATGTTTAATTACTTTTCTGACTTGCTTCGGGTTCGAGAAGGAGTTGTCATGATGGGTAATAATGACCTGAAAGCGGATCCATATATTGAGTGGATTAAGAAGTCGGTTAAAGACGGAAAACCGTACGACATAATGGTTCAGGAGATGTTGACAGCTGAAGGCCGGATTTGGGACAACCCAGCAGCAGGGTATATCATTTCGGATTCAGGTATGCGTCTTTGTAATATTTCAAATACATTCACTATCTTTTTGGGAACGGAGATTACTTGTGCTCAGTGTCATGATCACCCATTTGAACAAGTGAAGCAGATCGATTTCTATCGGATGGCGACCTTTATGGGCACGACTGAAACCCGTGCAGGCCGTAGAGATATGATGATGAATGAGGGTAACTATCGGGATGAAGTTACCAGAATGAGCGCGCTCCTCAAAGAAGCTGGTAAGCTCCGTGAAATGGAAACCCGTGACCGGGTCATAGAAGATATATTAGGATCGAAGCGGGTAGCTGTTAATGACACTGAGAATCAGATGGTTTCATTACCTCATGATTACAAATACGACAATGGCGAGCCTAATCAGAAAGTTGAGCCAGCGGCCTATTTCGGAGACACGGTCAACTTGGAGAAATTCGCGTCGCCACGTGCGGCGTTTGCCGATTGGTTAACCTCGCCAAGTAACCCTCGTTTTACTGTAAATATCGTAAACCGTCTGTGGAAAATGGCGTTTGGCTATGGTCAGATTGAACCAGTGTATAATATTCCAGGTCACTTAGATGGTCAGGCCCAAAACTATGAGTTATTGACGTTCCTAGAATCAATGATGAAGGATATGGATTTCAAAATTCAGGATTTCTTCCGAGTGATCTACAACACTCAGGCTTACCAGCGGGAATCTGAAACATTAACTCCGACTCTGACACAAATTGACAACGGGACTTACCATTTCCCAGGTCCGGTTCTTCGTCGGATGTCTGCGGAACAGCTTTGGGACTCCATGGTTACGCTTTCGACGGCTAATCCAGAGTCAATGGTTCGTAAGGGCTGGGATCAGTATAAAGAAGTGATGCACACTGATACTACGACTCTGAAGACGGTCCCGGAAATTGAGAAGTTTAAAGAAAAATTCAGAATGGTAGGTGGTCTGTCCAATGGCGAGATGATGATGATGGATCGGAGTGCCGGTAATGTGGGTGGGGAAAAAATGGTTCGCGCATCAGAAATGGCGCAGCCTCAGCAGCCATCTCATTTCTTGCGGATGTTCGGTCAATCGGATAAACAGCTAATTGAAAATCAATTTACGGCGGGATCCTCCCCTCAGGTGATGGCTCTTTTGAATGGTAGTATTACCAACAAAGTTCTAAGTGATCCTGAAGCATTCTTGATTAAGGAGATTGTTTACGGTCCGGGAAAAAAGGGAGACAAGGTCGAGAAGATTTTTCTTAGCATTCTTGGAAGAATGCCTACTCCTGAGGAGGCGCGGATGGCATCAGCAGGAATGCGAGCAAAGAAAGACCGCGATATGAACGAGAAGGATGCGAAAGCAATGGAAGTCAAAGCGATTGGAGACGTGATCTGGGCTCTGGTGAATACTCGCGAGTTTCTCTTCATCCAGTAATTGAAATCTATAAAATTTGAAGCTAACCAAAAATAAACTAACTAACTATAATGAAACAAGATCTAAAAAATAAACTCAATCAGCTTGACGAGATTAGTCGTCGTCAATTCGTTGCTCGAACTGCACAAACAGCCTTGGGCGTAAGTATTCTTCCGATTCTCGGTGGATCATCCAAGGTGCTTGCCGCCGGCGGTGGTAAAGCGGAGCATTGTATCTTCCTCTATATGAGTGGAGGTATGACTCATATCGACACGTTTGATCCCAAGCCGGGAACAGAGACTGGTGGTAATACCAAAGGACTCTCAACTGGAGTTGCTGGCATTGAGATTGGTCATCACCTTCCTGGTTTGGCTCAGCGTTTCAAAGATATTGCCGTGGTTCGTTCGATGACCCAGAAGACTGGCGACCACCGTGGTGGTTCTTACTGGATGCACACCAGTTATGCACCTCTTGCTACCATGGTCCACCCAACAATGGGACCATGGGCTCAGACTCTTCTTGGTAAGAAGCACGCCACCCTGCCTGATTCCGTTGTTGTCGGTGGAGGCGGGGATCATCCCGGTCCCGGATTCTTTGGCCCTAAATTGGCACCACTGCCAATTGGAGATCCTGACCGCGGTGTTCAAAACTCAGAGCGGCCGATGACGGTTAGTGAAGACCAGTTTGAGAAACGCCTTGATCTGATGAATTCATTTGATGAAAGTTTCCGTAAGAAATTCAAAACTGAGGAAGTAGCTGCTTACACTCAGTTCTACGATGAAACTCTCAATCTGATGAATTCCGAAGACCTTGCTACCTTTAAACTTGGGAACGAGCCAAACTACGAAAAGAAGCTCGAAAGTTATGGTAATACTCGAATTGGGAAGGGAGCTTTGCTTGCCAAACGTCTTGTAAAATCTGGAATTCGCTTTGTCGAAGTTCAATCTGGTGGTTGGGACATGCACAATGGAATTGATGCAGCCATGCAGACCACTGGTGGTGATCTCGATAAAGCCCTTTCTGCCCTGATTGATGATCTTAAGGCAGAAGGTCTTTTTGAGAAGACGCTTATCGTTCTTGGAACCGAGTTCGGGCGCACTCCACAGATTAACGCCAACTCTGGCCGCGACCACCACCCACGGGTGTTTTCTACCATGTTTGCTGGTGGCGGTATTACCGGTGGACAGGTTTATGGAAAATCTGACAAGCTCGGTATCGCAGTCGAGGAAGATCCAGTGAATCCAATGGATTTCAACGCAACGATCGCCCATGCACTTGGACTCGATCTGACGAAAGTTGTATACGCACCTTCTGGCCGACCATTTTTGGTTGCTGGCCACAAGTTGGATCGGGCTACTGATAAAGTTGTTCCAGAAGGTAAGCCGATCATGCAGTTCTTTAGCTAAACCTGAAGAAAATAGTTTTCACAGGACGGCTCGGAATACTCCGAGCCGTTTTTGTTTTTATAGAAATAGACGTTCGTTTTAATCAATTGAATTAATCCTTGAAAGTCAAGTGGATAGATAAAATAATATTGCGTTTTCCTTAAATTTAACTTTCCTAAATTAAGTTCATCTATTATCTAATCCTAGGCAGGATCACGAAGCTAAAGTGAATGGGATCTGTTGTGTTTAGAAAACAGGCTTTGGGTCGCCATTATTTTTATCCGTATGAACTCGGTCGAAGAAATCCAATCAATTAATCATCATATGCGCTTGGCTTTAGATCAGGTGACTGAAGGAATTCTAATTGTTGAGGCAAAGTCTCACACTCCGATTGGGCCTAGGGTGGTTTTTGCAAATCGTGCGGTTCAAGAATTTACCGGTTATAAGGTTTCGGATATATTAGGACAGCCTTTGGGACTGCTTTTTGATCGGGACTACCTTCCGAATTTTCTTCGAAAGTTACCAGTGATTAGTCAGTCCGTTGAAGAGATTTCATTTCGTAAGGATCTTCACCTAAGAGATGGAAGTCGAGAGAAGTTTGACTGGTCAGTGGTTCCGGTCAAAGACTCCTTAGGAGAAACGATCAATTTTACGATCAGGTTGCAGCCAGTTGATCAAAATATTGAAACCGCAAAACAAGCTGTCGATGCGATGCAATTTGATCTGGCAAAGAATCGACTTGAATCCCTCCAAATTGTTTCGAGCGGCATTGCGCATGACTTCAGGAACGGATTGGCAGCTGCAAAACTCGCCATTGACCTCGTAAGAATGGGATGCGAGGATCCCGAAGTCCTTCAGTATTTGGAGGATGCTGATTTTTCTCTCGATGCCAATGCAGAATTAGCCACCCAAATGCTTGAGTTCACCCGAGGAGAGGAGTCGAGAATGCGGGTGATGAATCTAAACGGATTGTTGATGAAGACGGTTCGTATGTCTACGGTGGGCAACAGCGTTACCCCGGAATTGTCAATTCAACCGGATCTATGGGATGTGGAGATCGATTCGGTTCAAATTCGGCAGGTGTTCCAGAACATTATTATTAATGGCTGTCAGGCCATGCCCAACGGTGGGCCTATGTACATTTCAGCGCGGAATGCAACGGTTTCTCAAGGAAACACTTTTGGGCTTCCAGCCGGCAATTTTGTCATTGTGGGGATCAGCGATCGGGGTTGTGGCATTCCTCCAGAGTCCATCGGAAAAGTGTTCGAACCGTATTTTACCACAAAGGTTGATGGTACCGGAATTGGCTTGGCATCCTGCAAGCAGATAATCGAGAGGCATCGTGGCAAAATCATGCTTGAGTCGGTGGTTAATGTTGGAACTGAGTTCATCATTTTCCTACCGGTTGCGTCTGCATCAAGTGGACTTGAGACTGAAAATCTTTTGCTTAAGCCACAGCAATTACATGCTAGAGCAACCATTGATTTCTTGGCTGAAACCACGAAAGGTTCGACTGTTAAGAGGGTTCTTGTTGTTGATGACGACGCGCGAATCCGAAAGCTGGGATCGAAAATTCTCGAACATATGGGGCTCGAGGCGGCAGTTGCCGAGGACGGTGAGCAGGCTTTGAAGTTAGTTAGGCAGGCCTACCGCGAGGCGAAGTCCTTCTCCGCCATTATTCTCGATCTTAATCTCCCTAAAATGGGTGGTA
>JBGSJM010000224.1:0-5655 GCA_041742015.1 Verrucomicrobiales bacterium
GGTTTCGACAGCTCCCCCTTCCTGCCACCCTTTGCTCCCCGGACATTACCCCGCTTTCCGGAAATCCCCCACGGCGAAAGACGACTCCCGATCGTCGTAGGGGAATCCCCCATGGCAATCGACGACTCCCGATTCATGTGGGGGAATCCCGTTGGGCTTTTGAAACGCAAGTCACCGACTTTTTGCGTCAACGTCTCTACAGTGCCTCAGATCACCGGGTCAGCAGACCGGTTTGGAAGTCGAATTTAATCGCCCGTAAGCGAGCCAGCAACTCGGGATCGCGCTCGAAGAGGGTCCGTACCGCGAAGATCCGCTGATTGATGATTTTCCGGTCGCTGGCGGGTGCCTTGAACCAGGCCGTTTCTTTCGACAAATGGCAGCCATCGATCATCTTCGCCCCGGGCTCACCAGCACAGGTCTCCAGACTCAAGAAGGTGCCCAGCGGAGATGGCTCGCGGAGGAGACGGGAAACGATTTTCCGATAGGCCTCTCCATTTTTCCAATGCAAAATCACGGCCGCGATGGCTGCATCAGCCGCCGAAACCTTCGCGGGCGGGTTTTCCAGAGTCATCAGGGTGCCAACGACATTGATCCTGGAAGGCTCCAGTTGCGCATGCCGCATCCGGGGTGACATGGACCACATCAACCAACGGGCTGCAAATTCCAATTCCGCCCGATTGATTTCTTTGACCGAGGGATTGCAAAAGCGGACAAAATCTTCCCGAAAATAGGCCCACTGGGGCGGCTTCAGAAAGCCTTCGTTTTTGTTGCGATGCCGGGTGCACTCTTCCAGGGACAAAACGATCTCCCCTTTCCGACAACCCAATTTTCCATCCCCGGTGATCCCCAACTCGGGGAACCAACGCAGCGGGTTGGCGTAGGGATCTTTTTTTAGATCTTCACTGAGCAACATTTGCCGCAGCATCGCTATCAAATCATTGGGAGTGTGGGCAGCCATCTGACAAAAGCCAACCGTCATTCCGGCCCGATCAAAGCCGTTGATCACCATGTAGTCACCGCAACCCTCGGCGGTCACCAAAGGCAAAAGGAACCGCTGCCAGTCGGCCCCCGGCGAGCGGGGGTCCACCCCGAAAGACGGCACATCCAAAGGTATGGAATTCATTCCCGAAAACTCCGAGGCAATGATGTACTTCCGGGACAGCCCGCGCTCCCCGGTCTTGCGCCGAAATCGGGTCGAAAAATCATGGTAATCCCACCCCAAAAATATCGGTCGGGAGGGATCGATTTTTTTTTCTGGAATCGGTGGCCCTCCTTGTTTTAGATAGTCAGCATAGTCAAAATGAAGAAGGTACAGACTTTCGTCCTTTCCCTTGTAGGTGGTATTGTCCCTGCTTTTAGCCCCATTGGCCTGGGCAATTCGACCGCTCTCCCGGAGGTAAACCGCACCTTTCCCGGAGGGCACGGTCTCAATCCGCCACCCCTTGATGGGTTGATGATCCAGTCGCAGACTGAATTTTGGGGAATCTGGCCAGCTATACGGCGGCAGGCTTCCGTTTTCCTGCGCCGAGCCCACCACGAAGGTGCAAAAAATCAAAATTTGTAGTGCGGCAAAACAAAATCTCATCTCTCATCTGGTTCACAGACAGGAGCATCTGTGTCACGTCGGGCGTTTGATTCGAATCGTTGCGGATCGTCCGTGGGCATCCAGCCCCTCGATCCGGGCAAATTCCTCTACGATTGGAGCGGACTTGGTGATAGCACTTTTATCGAGCCGGACAATGCTGGTGCGGCGCTGAAATTGATCCACCGTCAGGCCCGGGAAAGACTTGCCCGCCCCACCGGTGGGGAGTTCATGACTGGGGCCGGCCAGAAAATCGCCAACCGCAACCGGCGACAGGTTGCCAAGGAAAATCGCCCCGCTGGAAGTGATCATCGGCAGAATTTCCTGCTCCCGTCGGGCCACCAGGGAAAGGTGCTCGGGAGCATAGCGATTCACGATCGCCACGCCATCTTCGAGTTTTTCCACCAGGATCATCCACAAACCCTCTTTGATCGAGGCATTGAGCTGGGTCTGGCGGCTCAGGGTTTTGACCTGGGTCTTGATTTCCACCTGGACCTGTTCAAAGAGCGCCTCGCAATCGGTGATAAATCCCATCCCACTGTCCCCGCCGTGCTCGGCCTGGGCCAGCAGATCTGCGGCGATGTAGGCGGCATTGCCAGTTTTATCACTGAGAATGACCACTTCACTCGGCCCCGGCAGCAAATCAACCGCGACCACTCCGAAAAGCTGGCGCTTTGCCTCAACAACATAGGAATTCCCCGGACCAAAAATCTTCAAAACCGGCGCGATGGTCTCGGTTCCAAGCGCCATCGCCGCCACCGCCTGGGCTCCGCCGATTTTGTAAATCTCGGTCGCGCCGGCCTCTTTCAGGGCGTGGAGCAGGGCGGGGTTGACGGTTCCATCCGAACTGGGCGGGGTCATCACCACGATCTCCGGGCAGCCCGCCACCTGGGCGAGGCAGACGGTCATATTCGCGGTGGAGACCAGCGGAGCCGAGCCTCCTGGCACATAAATCCCCACGCGCTGAAAGGGGTGATAAATCTCCCCGACCTCCGCGCCCTGGGCGTTTTTAGCGGTCCAATCTTTGCGGAGACTCTTCTTTGAAAAGCTGATGACATTTTTCCGGGAAGCGGCAATGGCCTTTTTGGCTGATTCCGCGACCATCTCGTCGGCCGCAGCCAGCTCCGCAGCCGTCACCCGCAGGGCTTTGCCGTTTTTGAAGTCCGCTTTGTCGAACTTCTTCGATAATTCGATGATGGCCTGGTCTCCCCTGGTATTTACCGCAGCAATGACAACCCGTACAACGTTTTCGACCCCTTCAG
The DNA here is from genome assembly GCA_041742015.1 of Verrucomicrobiales bacterium. Lineage (GTDB taxonomy): Bacteria > Verrucomicrobiota > Verrucomicrobiia > Verrucomicrobiales > DEV007 > Arctic95D-9. The sequence continues at coordinate 2,845 of JBGSJM010000224.1, forward strand.
GAGGGGCGGAACGGCGATCGAGCATTTTGATCGCCGAGGCGAAATTTTTTTGGGTATAACGAATGGTTCGCATGGCAGGCGGCTAACCAACTACAATCCTGAGCGATTTCAAATAATCGTCGCCCCTAAACTCGGCTGGCATCGGATTTTTTTCCAAAGCAGAAACGACTCGTCCAGCATCACGGATGCCTTCCTCGACCTGCCGTTGGTATTCGTCGGCGTCGAGGCGGTGGGTGTTGGCGCAGCAAAGCAGCCATCCGCCGGGGCGGGTCACCCTCGCACCCAGCTCCGCCAGACTGGCATAGTCCCGATCGGTCCGGAAAGTGCGTTTCCGATTTCGGGAGAAGGTCGGCGGATCGAGAATCACCCCGTCGAACAGTCGGGTCTGCCGGGCAAAGGCCGCCAGCCATTCAAAGGCGTCTCCCTTGCACCCGTGGTGTTCCTCGCGATTTAACCCATTGAGCGCGAAATTCTCCCAGGTCCAGTCGAGATAGGATTTCGACAAATCCAGGGTAGAGGTTTCCGCCCTTCCGAGCGCCGCCATCACCGAAAAAGCACCGGTATAAGCAAAGGCATTGAGGATTTTTTGCCCCGACTGCACATTTTCCCGGACCCAGCGGCGATTTTCCCGCTGATCGAGAAAAATCCCTGGCGAATAACCTGCGGAAAAATCGATTTTAAATTGAGCGCCGTTTTCCTGGATCACAAAAGGTTCCCTGATTTCCTCGCCCCAGACATGGCTCGGAGCATTGGCCGCATCGAGATCGCGGGGCCGCCAGTAAATCGAGCTGGCCACCCCTGCCGCCAGATCCGTCAATTCATCCGGGAAGCGCCCTGTCCGGGTCTGGACCAGCCAGCGTCCCGCAAAATGATCAACCCACACCCCGTCATCCGCATCGTGAAAGATGCGCCAGGCCATGGTATCTGGAGTTGGTTGCGGGTGCAGGGTCATAGCCTGACTCTAACGAAAAATTCGTTGAATTCACCCGTTTTTCGTTTTTGTGAGAATCTCGGATAAAGCGCACTGCTGAAACTGCCGTGTTGATATATTGTGGCATAGTATATCTCACCTATCCCACTACCCATGCCGCCAGCGATTAGAGTCGAGATCGTCCCTTATTCTGCCACTTGGCCGGAATCCGCCCGGCAAGAGATCGATCACCTTACTCTGGCTTTGGGTTCAGCCCTTTCGGCGATACATCATATTGGTTCGACCGCGATTCCCGGCCTTGGTGCCAAACCGATTATTGACCTCATGCCTGTTTTTACTGACATTGAGTTACTTGATGATTTGCTGCCAGCGTTGGCGAATCTTGGTTATCAATGTTGGGGTGAGCTGGGCATTCCGGGACGACGTTATCTCACCAAAAATTCCGAGACTGGCACCCGGTTGGTTCAGCTACATGGTTTTCAGCTTGGTTCTCTGCATATCGAGAGGCACCTGGCATTTCGGGACTACCTCCGGGCAAATCCCGGTCTCCTTGGTGACTACCAGACCGAAAAACTACGTTGTGCATGCCTTCACCCGGCTGATTCACACGCCTATTCAGACTGCAAGGCAGACTGGATCATCCGAGTTGAGTTGAAGGCGATTGATTGGTATAGGAGTTTTTCAACATGACACCATCTTTATTCTCCATCAGCTACGCTGGTTTCTGGGGCCAGTCCACCCTGAGCCTCACCGACTTCATCGCTCACGCCGGAAGGCTAGGTTATCCGGCGGTGATGATCGCAGGCAAGCGTCCCCACCTCTCGCCACTGGATGCCACTCCAGAGTTTTTGCAGCCGATCAAGGATGCCCTCGCCTCCGCGAAAGTGCGCTGCGAGGTGCTCGGTGCCTACACCAATCTGGCGCAGCCGACAGCCGTAGGATGCGAGGTGCCGCTCGTCGAGTTTCAGATTGCCTATGTTGAATCCCTCGCCCGCATCGCGGCACTGCTCGGCACCAGAATCGTGCGCATTTTCACAGCCTATGAAATCGAGGGGCAGGACCCACAAATGCAGTGGAAACGCTGTGTTTCGGCGATCCGCGAAATGTGCGACCGCGCCGTCGCGCATGGCGTGACCATCGCGATCCAAAATCATCACGACATCGCCCTGCACACCGGGGCATTGCTGGAATTGCTCGCCGACATTGATCGCAACAACTGCCAACTGGCCTTTGACGCCTGGTCGCCCGCGTTACGAGGAGAGAACCTTTACGAGTCCGCCAAACTCGCCGCTCCGCATACCGTCATCACCACCAACGCCGACTACATCAAAGTGCCGCGCCATCGCTACCGGCCTGAACTCGTGAACTACGAACCCCAGGACGTGGACTGGGTGCGCGCCGTCCCCTTCGGCACCGGCTTCATCGACTACGCCGCCTTTTTCAAAGGCCTGCGCGACGGCGGCTACGACGGAATCGCCACCTTTGAGATGTGTTCGCCACTGCGGGGCGGTGGGACGATGGAGAATCTGGATGCCTGCGCAACGACTTATCTGAACTGGCTGAAGGCACACTCGTGAACCTCACCGACACATCTGCATCTGCTACGAGCCATACGGCAACAGAAATCCGACCGTTTGGGCGGCCCAACTTTTCGTCCGGTCCCATTTTTCTTCCCTTGACCCGACCTGGAAACCATTCAAATATCCTGAATAGGAAGGTCAAAGACAGCCAATGAAAGCATTTTTTATCACTTTTTCCTCCCGCACCACCTCATGTCCTATCGGACTTACGCCCGGGCAAATGGGACTTCCGGGTAGAGGGAAAGGTTACCCTCTCCCTCCCCCACAGACCCGGACGAGCGGGATTACCGCATCCGGTTC
>JBGSJM010000225.1:0-38109 GCA_041742015.1 Verrucomicrobiales bacterium
ACTGATCGATGTCTGGACGTTCGTCTTGCACGAACAATACAGATTACCAGAATATAAAAAGTACAAACAAAAAATTCGAGACTCAGGGTACGGATCTGAGCATGTAAGCAAAAATAGTACTCAAAAGTGCTGAATAGTTACAACGCTTTTAAGTTTATAGGAGTGATCTTCGTTTACGTTTAAATGGCCTTTCACTACGTGGTAGGCTGTCATGAGTGTTTGATTATTCTCATATAGAAATGATGACGATTCCGAAAAGGAGGGGATGAAACACTTAGATTTCTTATCTTTTATGGCATTATTAATTAAATCAACCACGATACCACCGTTAACTGTACCCCAAGCCCATTTTTGTGTTCCATACTCATCATACTCTTCTTCAGTAATTATTTTGCCGCCAGACTCCAGTGCAAGAATGAAAACAGACTTCGCAGCTTCTTGAACCTTTAGCGGGATCGACGGATCATCGATTGGAAAAAAACCCTCATCAGCAATTGCTCCACAGGAGCAAAAAATTACAGAGAATAACAACAGAGCTGGTTTCATTTAGTGCTCAGATTACTGATAGGAATTTGCTTTTTCAAGCCCTTTTGTTTGAGGCGTCGGTCCGACCGGGATTGCGGGGGCGCAGGGGGAGAAAGGGTTAAAAATGGGTTCATTGGTGGTCTCTTGCGTTGCGAGTTAAAAATGAGCTGGGATTTTGGGGAAATCAAGTTTTCCGGCGACGTTTTATGTTTGTTTGGTGAAAATCGTAACTTGCGGGCATGGGAATGCACTCGCTTGCTTTTGCCGCAAACGATTCAAGGTAATTCGGTGTTAAAGCCAACCAACTAATCGATCAGGAAGACCGGGAGTTCGTCGAGACTGGCAAGGGTCGAAAATGGGGACAGAAATTCTGCGTCCTTTTTAACGAGGACGATGATGTACTTGAAGAAATGCTGGAGGAGCGCCATTGAATCACGGTTTGGACACAGGTTTTCTTGTAGCACTGGAGATTAGCGAGCATCCTTCGCATGCCTCCAATAAGTTTGAGTTGAGTCGACTCATCAAGGCAGGCGACCGGTTGTCGTTGGTTCCCCAGGTTCTCTCTGAATTCGTTCACATCGTGACGAACAGCCGCCGCTTTCAAAATCCGCTTTCTAAAGTAGAATCCGGGGACTGCCTCCTAGTTGAAAAAATCGTTAGAACACCCAAAAAGTTTAGAAACGTGAAACACCTGGCCTCAAGAATCGCCCCTTTTGCGGCCCGATCAATTGTAGGCAACGTGATGAGAAGAGGTTTTCCCCTCCCTCAGCCCGGAAATCTGAATGATTGGGGTACGACAAAAGACCAACTGGAATGGTTGGCTTGCCTGGTTGAACAGTGTAATGACAACGGTGTCGAAAACTCTTCTCATTTTTTCGCATAGACTTTGGTTAATCTGGCCCTGGCTTCTTCCCAGGGAGCCTTGCGATAAACAAAGTTCCGCAACCACCGAATAAATTTCACGTTGCTGACAGTGAAGTGCTGGACGAATGTGGCGACGAAATTGGCACCCCTTTCTATTGACCTGGCGAGCCGTTCATTTTTTCGTTTGGTTTCGGGCTCATTGGTGATCCCTTCCCCTTCCAGTATTGCTTCCATGATGAGCAGCAGATTGTGAACGAGACACAAAAAAAGTGCGTTCGGGGTCTTCGCCCCCCCCCTTCTCCTTAGCGGAATGGTTTGAATATTCGTCTCCCACGAAGAAATCGATACAGTAAAAATACTGATGAACCCGAAATACTTGCCAAGGAAAGTAAAAATAATATGTAATGCACACGGAATTGTATAATTTTTATCGGATCGGTAGTTAGATTGTCGGGTGGGAAAATATTAATCACGAATAAAACAATAGAAATTGATCCTAATATTAGCACAAGGCAAAAAACCCAAAGATATGGAAATATTGAATACTTAAAGTAAGTATGAAGATCGATAAAATCCCGAACGGTTAGAGAGTCTCTTCGGTCCATTAAACTATCGATGGCTCGCTTATAATGATTGTAATGTTTTACAAATCGCTTTTGAGATATCGCGAAACCAAACAATGTGTTCGTGCGGAGCAAGGTTTCGACATCGTTATTCCAATCAATTGACTCATCAAAAATTAAGTGAGCATGAATAAGATGTAGCGGTATGTAAACAAACTTATACCATAAATAGCCGGAAAAAACTAACAACCCAACCACCACAACCCCACGTTCATTTAGGAGGCTATACTTCTCCAAGAAAGCAACAATTAACTCAAGCATACCTAACTGATTAGTCGTAAATTTTAATACGAAACCGCCAAGTTTCTATTTTTCCTTTAGTATCAATGGAATGGATAAGTATATCCACAGGAGATTCTTTTTCTGGTAGAGCTACTTCAATCGGGAGAAGAAACGTCTTCTTTTCCGGAAGAACACAAATTAGCCTTTCTTGCCTGTATTTATATTCTGTCATAGTATTTTTTTCATCCAATTTCTTATTTTTAGATTTTTCTAGCAATGCTTCATCTGACTCGATCATATTCGTAACCAGTTGAAGGCTCGATTTCGGATTGAATTTTTCGTTTGTTAGAGTTATATTGAATGTCTCTAAAGATTTATGCCATTTTTCAATCGCCTCTTTGTCTTTTCCTGCTATTTTGATTGGCTTTTCGGAAATTTGCTTATGATAGTTAACGAAGTTCTCCACCGTAGAAACACTGCCATTTTCGCCGCAATACAAGTTCGCATATCCGTTCAATCTCAGCGCATTCACTGATTCATTGATTCCTAACCATTCACGAATTCTTGTATTCCAGTGACCTTGCTTATCCATAATGACTTTTAGTCTGGGAAATATGTTGGCATTGGTTAAAAGAAGGACTTCCGTTTTTTCTTGCGCGGAGAGTTTAAACGGGGTTTTCGTGCTCGTTCTAATGCCAAAGAGCTTCGGCCCATCAGGATTCTGCACAGGGAAATAAAATATTGCCGATCCACCAATACTTCTTGTTCGCTTGAAATATGCGAAATCTCCATTCTTTTCGAATGGCAATACACGATACAAACTAATTTTTCCGTTGTCGCGAGTTTCCTGAGCGACAATTGGACCAGGTTTGTCGGACAGCTTCCACGCTGGCGGAAATATTAGGCAGTTAGTATAAGTTGATAAATCTCCAACCGGCGCCGGAAGAATCTTTTGGCCCTGACAATTTCCGAATCGGGGATAGATATATAATAGGGATAAGATAGAAAACAAAAATGTGTTTCGTCGTGTGGCCTTCATGATCGTCTCGAACCAAAGCATTTAACCTCCTGGGAGGCAAGAACCTTTTTTGAGACCTAAGACCGGGATCAGATCGGAATGGCACTAGTTTAATGAAATGAATGAATGATAGGAAATTGCTTTTGCAAGCCCGTTAGTTTGAGCCATCGGTCCGATGGGGATTGAGGGGGGTGCAGGGGGAGAAAGCGCTAAAAATGGGTTCATTGGTGGTCTCTTAGGTTGCGGTTGTTGCCAGGCGGTATCACCCTCCGTCCACCATTCCTGCGGGGGTGGACCGATTTGATCGGTCCAGCTCCCGGTCAGTGGAATATCCGCAAAGTTCTTGGGGCCAGACTGGCTGTCGCAGATTTCCCAAGAGTCCTTGTGTCGCCAAGCGGCCTAAATGCAGAGGCTGATTTCTTGTATGGCGAGAAGTGGCGCGGCGAATCCGCCGCGCCCAGATCGTGAGTGATTACACCCCCATCGCACGGGTCAGCGGGATGGAGAAGGTTTTGCGGATGGGGCGGGTGGCGGCTTCGGTGGCAGGCCAGATGGCGTCGGCGGCGTGTTGGACGGCGGCGCGGCGAGTGTTGATGACGTGGAGAAGGCCATCGCGGTCGAGGCGGGAGAGTTCTTTATCACGGATAGCCTCGGACTGGTCGCCTTTTTCATTGGTGTAGGCGGCCAGCAGGGTCTCGACGGCGGTGATTTTTTCGGCGGTTTTGAAGCCGGGAAGTTGGTCGGCTTTGACGCGGGTGATGAGGGTGGCGGCGTTTTGGAGAAGGGCGCTGCGGTTGGCATCCAGCCGGGTGCCGATGAGGTAGCCATCGAGAGGGAAGTTGGTGGCGGGGTCTCCGTCTTCGGCGAGCATTTTGTGTTTTTGCTTGGCGGAGCTTTGGATCTTTTGGAGGGCGATGATGAGGGCTTTGGCAGCGGCGGCGGCTGCCGCAGTGGCTTGTTTGGACTCATCGCTCTCCTGGCCGGCGGCGGTGGAGCGGGCCCGGCTTTCCTGGAGGGCGGCCTGGAAGTCGGCAAGCCAGGCAGGGGTGATGTCCTGTTCCGCCATCTCACCCGGATGGTCGAGGGCGGCAGTGATGACGGTATCAGCGAGTTCGAGGTCGGCGATCTGGGCCTGGTTAAAGTAGCCACGGGTGCGTGGGGTGGAGGTCTCGATAGCGCTCGGATTGTTATTGGTATCTGTCATAATAATGGTTGGTATTTTAAATTGGTTAATTTGACAGAAAACTTGATAAACCGTTTCCGGCGGAATGGCAAAAGAATTTCGCATGGAGGTTCCTTGAGGACAGACCCGGGCGACCCAGCGCATGGTCGAGCAGGACGTTGGTATCCAGAAAAATGTTTTTCATTCTTCGGAGGGAAGGCTATCCAGAATGGCGCGAAGTCGCGGATCAGGATTGTTATCAAGCGCTTCCCAGTCAATAGGTCGCTCAAGGTTCATTTGCTCCACAAACTCAAGAAATTTGCGCCCGCTCCGGCGGCGTTCGTCCAGATCATCTGGTGTTGCGATGGTCAACACGACCTGATTCTCCTCAATCGAAGAGTTAATCACCTTCTCATTTTCGGCCAGATCAAAGTTGGCCAGAGGGATCGTTTTGGCTCGAGTTGTCATCCATGCAACGTAGGATGATAGACAAAAAAGGGCAAGTGGATGCTGGTAAAACTGGGGAATGACAGATGGGAACCTCGGCCCCCAAAAACGAGCTAGCAAGGGCGCGGCGAATCCGCCGCGCCCAGATCGTGAGTAATTATACCCCCATCGCCCGGGTTGCCTTGTTAATCCATTGCAGAAATGAAAAGCGTCATTTAATCTTCAAAATATAAGACCCATGGACGATCCTGAAGAAATCATTGATTATCTGGAACAGCAAATCCCGAGCATTTCCGCTGCTGCTGTCACCGTGGCTTACTTGCAGGCGCTTGCCTCCGGTCAAACCGTGCTGGTGAGCGGTGAGGGCGGCATCTATCAGGTCTTTGCTGATGGCACCAAAAAGCTGATCAAGCGTACGGAGCCGCCGTTGAGCGTGCCGGTGGGAACCCGGGTGCGCCTTCCATGAGCGGACCGGTTCCCAGGTTGCGGATGTTCGCCGGGCCCAATGGCTCCGGCAAGAGCACCATCAAAGCCTTGGTGCCGGAGAACCTTCTGGGGGTGTATCTGAACCCTGACGAAATTCAGAAGGACATCGAAACCCGTGGTTTTCTGAACGTGCAGGACTACGGCGTGGAGACATCAGATAGGGAGATTCTGGCCTTCTTTGCAAACTCTAAGCTGCTCGAGAATGCAGAGATGGGTGATGAAGCCCGATGCCTGTGCTTCTCCGAAGGCAAGCTGTGTTTTCATGAGGTAATGGTAAACGCCTACTTCGCTTCCGTTGCCGCAGATTTCCTGAGACAGAAGCTGATGGAGAAGCGGCTCTCTTTTTCCTTTGAAACGGTAATGTCCTCGCCTGACAAAGTCACCCTGCTTCAGAAAGCGCAGCAAATGGGATACCGGACCTACCTTTACTACATCGCTACGGAGGATCCGGCAATCAACCTGGCCCGAGTGAAGGCAAGGGTGAATCTTGGCGGGCATGATGTTCCAGAGGACAAAATTGTGAGTCGCTACGCTCGTTCGCTTGATCTGTTGATGAATGCGGTGAAATACACCAACCGAGCCTGTGAAATAGTCGATCTAGAAGACCGGGAGTTCGTCGCAAGCTACAAAATGCCAAAAGAATTTCGCAAGTGGGTTTTCCGGCATTTTGGGGCGTGTTTTGGGCCTGCTTTCGTAAAAATAGGGCATCGCGGTGGAAAATTAAGGTCTCGCGGTGGAGATCGATCTCGAAACAGTGGAGATTTTTGTGATCCCGGTGGAAAGTTCGGATTTCGCGGTAGAAAAATTTGATTTCGCGGTGGAAGTTGATGTTTCCGCGGTGGAGATCGATTTGAAAACAGTGGAGATTTCTATATTCGCGGTAGAGAACGGCCCGTCGCGGTAGAGAAATGGGATTCCGCGGTAGAGAATTAACATGTCGCGGTAGAAAATTATCACGTCGCGGTGGAAAATTAACACGTCGCATTGGAGAATTAACGCGTTGCAGTGGAGAATTAACGCGTTGCGGTGGCGGAAGATTGCGTCGCGGTCCGACGTGATTTCTCCGCCGTGCGATAATGGAAGAGCACAGACAAGAGTGTCTGTGTCACTTCAGTAATAAGAGCACAAACAAGAGTGTTTGTTTCACTTCAGCCATTTCTCCAGTTTTCGCACGATCTCAAAATTCGCGGGACCATACAGCCCGTGGGGGTGATGGCCGCAGGTCGCCTTGACTATCGCTTCGATTGGCCCACCCATCTCCCGGTAGCGGGTTTCGAGGAGGCCGGTGTTTTCCGCGTAGGGAACCACAGGGTCGGCCCCACCGGCGACGATAAAAATCGGCACTTTTGCCTTGGCCAGAGGGGCTAAATTGTCGAGTGGACCTTTCCACTGGGCTGCGGTTGATTGATCAAAGCCGTAGGCTTTTAGCGCCCCGAGATAAAGATCGGGAGAGGACTTTTTCGGCCAGGAATGGATGTCCATGACTGCGGCGTCCAGATAAACCGCCAGAACCTTTTCCGGATTCTGGATGGACCAACCCATGGCACTCAGGCCACCCCGGCTAAAGCCCTCCAGCACAGGCTTTTCAGCGAGTTGGTATTTTGATCGGACTTCGGCATAAAAGGCATCGAAACGGGACATGGCTTCGGAGCCGCCATAGAGATTGGCCGCGTCAACCCACGCCACATGCCACCCGGAAGCCAGTAACGCCTCATCCAGAGCGGGGAAAGCACCGTAAAAAAGGCTGCGCCAGATCCAGGGATTACCGGCTTTGGCGGTGTCAGGAAAAGTGACCCGGCAGTCGATGCCGTTTAGCTTAAAGGTTTCGGTGCGGTATTTGGCGAGTGGTTTCCAGTCCAGCCCGCCGGGCAGGCCGGTGATTTTGCGGATTTTATTGGTCTCGGAGTCGCCGATGTAGACATCTCCGGTCATCGGATCGGTCCCGACACCATGGAGCCGGGCCATCTGGCAGGCGGCGGGATCACCTTTGTCAGGGCCATCGCCACGGGTTCCGTTTCCGGCGATGGAGTGCAGCATCGGCGGGTTGGCACCGAGATCCACCGCCCGGACGGTGTGGGATTCGGTATCAGCGAGATAGACCCATTTGCCATCGGGTGACACGGCAACGCCCTTGGGTCCAGAAAGGTCAGCTTTGATCGCCTCAACTGGCTCGGTGGTGTAGCCTTTTTTCCCGGTCCCGGCGACATGGTGGAGGGTCAGGGCTTTCATATCGATCCGATAAAGCACATTCCCCTCCCGCAGCGCCAGCCAGAGATCGCCATTTGGAGCCAGATCCAGCGCCCGCGGGCCATTTAGCGGGGTTTCCGCAGAAACTCGGGCCCCATCGGGTGTTTTTGTCTTGGCACCACTCCCACACCAGGTATCGATGGTGCCGGTGGCGAGATCGACCCGCCGAATCCGGTGATTTCCAATATCGCAGATGTAAAGATTCGCGGCCGATTGATCAAAAGCGATCGAGTGGGGCTGTTTCATTTGCGCCGCCGTGGCCGCTCCGCCATCGCCGGAAAAGCCCGCTTTCCCGGTGCCAGCCACGGTCGAGATGAGATTGGTCCGGGCATCCAACTTGCGGACGACGTGGTTTTGCATCTCCACCCAGTAGAGATCGCCGTTGGGATGGAAGCGCACTTCATACGGCTCGTAGAGTTCCGCAGCCAGTGGCGCTCCACCATCCCCCGAATTTCCCTTTTTCCCCGTCCCGGCCACGGTGGTAACGGTTCCTTTTTTACGGTCGATCTTTTTGACCGCATGATTGCCGGTATCGCAAAAGTAGATGTCACCATCCGGCCCGACGATGACGCCAAAGGTGTTGTTTAATCCTTCCGGCCCGGCCACGGTGGAAATTTCCGCAGCTTGAGCGAGCCCCAGCCATCCAAAAACGAAAAGTAAAAAAGTGCGAGTTTGCATGGCAAAACCATTTCGCCGTTCTATGGTTCCGCAACCAATTATCCGCGTAAAACATGAGAATCGTCTGCATCAGCGATACCCACGGGCTTCACAACCGCATGGAGCAGGAGATTCCCGATGGCGATATCCTGCTTCATGCCGGGGACATCACCAGAGACGGGGAAATTGAAGATTTACCCTCCGTAAACTATTTTTTCGAGAACCTCCCCCATCGGCACAAGATCTTCATCCCGGGAAATCACGATTGGATTTTTGAAAGAGATCCCGCCACCGCCAGAGCCGAGGTTCCCGCTGCGACCTGCCTGATTGATTCAGGTATCGAGATCGGGGGACTGAAAATCTGGGGCAGTCCCTGGCAGCCGAACTTCCACAACTGGGCTTTTAACCTCCCCCGGGGCGAGGCGCTGGCGCGGGTCTGGAACCTGATTCCCGAGGGAACCGACATTGTAATAACGCACGGGCCGCCGGCCGACATTCTCGACCAATGCGCCGACGGCAAAAAAGAAGGCTGCAAAGATCTGGCCGCCAGGATCCAGAGAATTTCACCCCGCCTCCATCTTTTTGGCCACATTCACGAAGCCTACGGACATAAAAAGATTGGCAAGACCCTCTTTCTCAATGCGTCGATCTGCAATCTGGCGTATCGGCCCATAAACCGACCTTTTGTCATAAATTTGCCGGAAAGCCCACTTGACAGTTGGACGCTTAGTCCGTAGGTTTCGCGCTCTTGAAAATTTTAGAAGGAAGCTGTTAAACGTAGAAAGACAACACAATTTTGATGCCAGAAGTAGATGTGAAAAAGGGAGAGTCAATTGACCGGGCTCTCAAGCGCCTCAAGGGTAAGATGGAAAACGAGGGCATTCTCGAAGAAATGCGCCGTTTGCGTTCATTTGAAACACCCAATCAAAAAGCCAAGCGCAAAGCACGTGCCAACGCGAAGAAAAACAAGATCAACCGGGTCCGTTTCACTCTGGCTGATCCCAAGCACCATCGCGGCGACGACGAAAGATCCTCATATTAGGTCGTCCACTCCAAAAAGACTTTTAAGGCAATGGGTAACCATTGCCTTTTTTGTTGGAAAATTGGCAGGAATCATCTAAGACAGATCCATGTCGAGTTCAGAATATTTCGTTGTTTCCCGTCAGCAGCACGAGGATTTGGTTTCCGCCGCTTATCAACATCGCGGTTACGATGCTGAGGAATCCGCTTCCGCAGCCAGAATGTGCTCCGAAGCCTCCTGGCATGGAATCCGTACCCACAATGCCCTCAAGGCCCTCCACCTCGACGAACGGTTTGGCAGTGGCGGAGGCGGTTGTGTTCCCGGCGCAAAAATCAAAAAAATCGCCACCCGATTCAAAGCCACCGAATCCTGGAATGGCAATTTAAAACTCGGTCAGGCTGTCGCCTGCGAAGCCATGGAGACCTGTATCAAGCTCGCGGATGAATACGGCACCGGCACCGTGGCCGTGGACAACGCTTTTCACTACCTCTGGGGTGGGGGCTATGTCATGGACGCCGCCAAACGAGGCTACATCGCTTACACCAACTGCACCTCGACCCTCGCGGAAGTGGTGCCTTTTGGAGGAAAATTCCCCACCCTCGGGACCAACCCCCACAGTTGGGGATTCCCGACCATGGACGCGGTGGGCTACCCTGTCGTGATCGATTGGGCCACCTCCGAAATCGCTATGGGTAAAGTCGAGCAATACAAAAGGGAAAAGAAAAAATTGGAAGCCAAATTCGGCGTCGATGAAAACGGCCAGCCGACCGACGATCCCTACGCTGTAAAAGCCCTCATGCCATTTGGCCGCCACAAAGGATATGGACTCGGGCTTTTGAATGAACTTTACGGAGGAGCCATCGGCGGCTCCCTGCCAACCCTGCGAGGCCGCGCCGAAAAAGCCAAAGGAACCGGGGAAAAAACCACCTCCGCCTTTTATTTTCAGGTTACTCATCCCGATGCCATCTCCGGCCTCAATTTTTCCAATGGCCGCACCCAGCAACAGAACATAACCGCCGTGATCAAAGACGTTCTCGGGCACGGCAACGAAAATTGCATGCTCCCTGGAACCCTCGAAGCCAACAGCGCCAAACTCAGTGAAAAAGCAGGCGGCCTGCTCTTCACCGCCGCCGAAATCGAGGGCTTCGTGGAACTGGCCCGTGAATGTGGGCTGGATGCGTCTGCCTGGAACTCGTCGACATTACCGATTTCTAAAGTCTGAGGAGCCCACAAGCCATGGAAGTCATCACACAAATCGGTGAAAAAGGCCTCGCGGATCTTGCGGCGACCTTTTATCGCAGGATGAAACTTGATGATCTAGTTGGTCCCATGTACCCGCCGAATGATTGGGAAGGAGCTGAGGAGCGTTTTCGCGATTTTTTGATCTATCGGTTCGGTGGCTCCCAAAAGTACATCGAAGAACGTGGTCATCCCCGCTTGAGGATGCGCCACATGACCTTTCCGATCGACCTGGCCGCCCGCGACCGCTGGCTGGAGATCATGGGAGCGGCCATGGATGAAAACCAAGTCCCATCACCCACCCGGGAAACGCTCGCGGCGTTCTTTGCCCAGACTGCTGACTTTATGCGAAACATCGATGAGTGATCAGGATTTGTTTGATTCAACAGGGTACAGTCATCGATTGTACCCTATTCAATCGGGAATCTTACATAAAAAAGGCCTCCATCCCTGGCTCGCTGCTGGCTGCAGCAATGGCAAAACCGTTGTAAAAATAGGCGATGTTGTCCTCTTCGTCGCCGGATAACCGTCCCCTGACTTTGTCAAAGGCGACGAAGGCAATATGGGCATCCGGTTCACCGACAATAAGAACGGGCTGTGAACCCGGTTCATACCACTTGTAACTGCCACCGAACTCCCGGTAACCGACCTCCAAAACATAACAGCCGAGTAACTCGACAATCACAGAAACAGTTTCAGATCCCAGTTCTGGACCATGGGTGGAAAACTCGCACAGGAGAGCATCCACCGATTCCAAACTCCTCCCGGAGTAATCCATCGGCTGAGAAACTCTCGCTGAAAATTCTTCAATGGCCAGCCTTGCTTTTTCCCGGATGGTTTCTGTCAGGTCGCTCATCACGTTGCTCCTAACACAGTTTTTTCCGGTGGGCAAGTGAGGGATCTACCAGCAAAATTCCAAACAACATAGACTTGCTAACTTTTTACTTATCTTTATAATTTGTAATTCGAAGTTTCTTTGATAACCTGACATTTTGGATATGAAACACCACTTTCCCAAAGACCTTTATGCCAAAATAAAGCCATCGCCGCCGCACCTGTTGATACTGGGAGGGGTTTTTTGCGGTGCAATCATATTGGGGAGCCTTTCGATTCCTTTTTGGCCACGGCTGCACACTGCGACAGTGACACTTGCGATCCGACCTGAACAACCCGATGCCTTATCGGAGGCCCGTATGATCGGGCTGCGTTTTGATGCCCGGAGCTTCTTAAACACCCAGGCTTCGATTATAAACAGCCAAATCTTTCTGACTCGGGTGGCAGGTGAATTAGGGCTGGCAAAGCGCTGGGATCGCTCCAATCGCCGGGTTTACTCGATTCTGAAAAACTCCATTGCCGTGAAAACTCGTTTCAACGAACGGGAAATCCAAATCAACTATTCATCACCAAATCCCACCGAGGCTGTGGAGATTGCCAATGCGGTGGGAAACTCGTTTTTGCAGCATTGGCAGAACAATTACAACGACAAGTATGAAGAAATGATCAACAGCCTTGCTGCTGATCACCAGGAATTTAAGTCGGCGGTGACCATCAAACTGGCGGCTCTTCATGTCATGGAATCGGGTAACATTTCCTCTGATGAACTCCAGAAAACCAAAACTGAACTGGCTGATTTGAAGGTGAAAAACGCCCTCTTCGAAAGCCGGATCAGCAAGATCAAATATGAACAAAACGTGGTTGCCTCCGCCGCCAGAATCACCCGGAACGCGGCCAGCGATCAGCTTGCCTACGGTCCCAGGACGGGAACAGGCATCGCACTGATCATGCTGCTGGCTGTCTTTGCAACCAGTTCGACCGCGACCTTTCTATTCTTCAAAACCCGGAGCCGGTTTTCCATCACCGAAATCGCCCAGGCAGTTTCAACACCGACTCTGGCGCTTTTTCCGAGGACCAACCACAACATTCCAGAAACCCACCAGCCTTTCCAAACTCTGCGGGACGGAATTCTCGGGCTTTGTCCCAATCCCGAAGGCGTCACCATCGCCATGGTGCCGTGCCTTCTGAGCGATGATGCCTCTTCCATAGCCTCGGAACTGTCCAAACTCCTCGCGGAAGAGGGGCACCCCACCCTTTTAATTGAAGGGAATCTCAAAACTCCAGCGATTCACAGTTTCTTTGAGGCATCTCCACTTCCCGGATTGTCGGAATTTCTAACGGGTGAACTGGAGATGAGCGAAGCGGTCGTAAAAACCTGTTTTAGCAATCTTTGGATGATGCCGGGCGGAGCCATCCATGAAAACACCGCGAAACTCCTCGGCAATGAAAAAATGAAGGAGCTGATTGAAGATGCCCGGAGCCGGTTCGACTTTGTGATTTTTAACGGGGCACCCATGATGAGCGCAATCGACTCTCTGATTCTCATCAGCGAATCTGACCTGACTTTTCTTTGTGCTGATGCGGGTAAGGCTACCAGGGAAGTGCTGAAAAAGACCCGCCGTGCGGTGGATCAAACTGGAGGAAAAATGGGGGGGCTGATCCTGACTGGTGTGGAGCCTGCTGAAGTCCAGAAAAAGGTTGATTTTGATGCTGCTTTGGCAAAAAGTTAGTGCCATTTTTTTGCAAAAATAGCCTTTGCGATGGATCCCTGGGAGTCTAACCATCCACGGCTCGTTTCGTTTTCTAAAACGTAACGTGTCTTGCGATTCATATCGAATCGCTGTCAAACACACCCAAGAATTAACATTACATGCCAACCGTAAGACTTAGTGGCTCCTTAAACGAGACTGATCCCAAAACCAAGCGCGAAGTTCGTGCTTATATCCTCTACCTGCTTTTCAAAAATGGTTGGGATATCCAGAACTCCAATGGCGATCAAAGGGTGACCCTGTCAAACATCGAAGAAAAAATCGTCGATGCAGATGCCTTTGCCTTTATGCCCGACCCCCAACTCGAGGATTTATTCAAAGCGACCTCCATTTTTGTTGGTTATCAAACCCTTGACCCGAATCTTACCGAGAAGCCAACCGTCATTATGAATGGCGATGGTTCCTGGAAAAGTTATTTTGAACTCTTGCATCATTTACACAAGATGGGAACCATCAGCCAAAATGTAGATGTTTTCTTGAAACTTGTTCATAACGCCAAATCTCTCAACAAAGAGCTATCCTGTTCACTCGGGCGGAAGTTACCGGATGCCGGACGAAAAGTCGTCGCAAAAGAGAAGACCGAGAGTTTCGGGTGCGAACCTCGTGATGGTCTGCGCTTCAACGTCTGCGTTTTCTGTTCAGCCACCATGTCAAAACCCGCCTACCTGAATGACGGCTTTGAGTTTGGAAAGCGACTCGCCGAAGAAAACCTTGGTTGTATCTCGGGTGCCGGAAAAAGCGGCATCATGGGTCAGGTCGTCGCTGGTGCCGCCAAACACGGAGGCTGGACTGGCGGCTCAAACGTTCCCCACATCATTGCCCTGGAAGGCCTGCCCGATGACCTTGATTGCTTCTGGCCACGCCCCGATATTTACACCCGCATGGAAATCATGATCGAGAAGTCCGACGCTTTTGTCGCCTTCCCCGGTGGCTCCGGCACAGTTCAGGAAGTGCTGGCCCTCTTGATTCTTCAGCAGCAGGGCGATGCGATTATGAAAGATAAGCCCGTGGTGCTCTTTAACCGGATCGATGAAAACGGGGTCGCCTTTTGGGATCCATTTCTCCGATTACTTGAAGAGCAGGGGGTTGCGGACATGGTCTATTCGGTCAACCATCTCGAAGACATCATCTCCACCATCGAAACCGCCCGGGCTGAAAAGGAACCAAAAGTGAAGAAGCACAAAGTGCTCGCCGCCAGATAGGCGAGCGGTGGCGAAATCCACAACCGTTGGTGTCCAAATCATGGAACAAGAGATTTGCTTCTCTTGTTTCATTTAGCTGGTGGCGCGTAGCCTCTCTTTTGAGAGGTTATTTTACGCTGGTTGCCTGTTGCAAGGACAAAACCGCAAACAGCACTCGACAAATTGCGCAAAATCTGCCAAAACTCAGATAGCAGGACCACACCACACCGCCACATGAGTCTGGCAACCATCTTTTCCGAGAAAACCAGATCAATTTGGATTGTGGCACTTAATTTAAAGACATGAAGAGAGTATTCCTTTTAATCATACCCGTATTAATTCTAACTGGTTGTTTTGGAGGAGGTGAGAGTGATTCGGAAGAAGACGCTTCACCAAGCGACGGAGAAGAGTTGAGACTGCGAGTAAAAGCTTTGGAAGATCAGCGCAAAGAATTGCGAAAAAATCTCACGACATTAAAGGCAAAGATTCCCAAGTCTGCACCGAAACCGGGAGGGTCCGGCGATGAATTGTTGAAAATCGAAGCTGAAACTTATCTTCAAAAGTTGGAGGAGAGTGTTTCGAAGGTTGAATCACAGATCTCACTATGGCGTGCCCCCATGCGCAAGTCGTTTGAAGGACAGGTTTTTAAAGGTTTTAAATTGGCGAACGGGCAGATTCTGGAAGCTGCAAAAATCAATCAGGTGACCGACGAGTTTGTCAAAATTCAGATTGGAGAAGAACCTAGACAGCTAAATTGGGCTGATATTGCTTTGGAAACCAGGGTTGCGCTGGTCCATGAACCCAGTGTGATCGAAACGGCAAACAATTGACTTGTAACTAATTTTGAATTTATGGAAAGATTTAGTATAGCACTTGTGATCATTGCGATTGGATTGCCGCTTTTCGGTCAAGAGCAATCAACCTCCTTGTCCTACCACGAAAAGCGGATTCAGCAGTTGGAGGAAGAAAACCAAAAGCTCGAAAAAGAGATTGCCGAATTGGAGACTCAGATACAAGGATTGTCAGATGGAACAATTATTTCATATGCTGATCTGGCGAAAAAAGCACTGGAAATCGAGGCCGATTTGAAGGGGAAATCGGCGGTCCTGGAAAGGATGAAAAAGACTTTTGTCGAAAAGCTCCCTTTTCAGAAAGGGCAAAAACTAGAGTCGTTTACAACTACCAAAGGAGTTGCCCTCAAGGACCCAACCGTGACGGATTTGGGGGCTGACGGTGTTGTTCTGTCGCACTCAACTGGTATCGCCCGGTTGCGTGGCTCCGATTTCCCGGCAGGATTATATGCCGGGCTAATTTTACGTCCGGTTAGCGATGACATTAGTCAAATTTCAACAACGACCATAAGCCAAAGGCCAGCAAGTATGTTGAAATCCGCAACCTTCGCTAAAACGCGTTCCGAGATGGCTCGCATGAGAAGTGCACAGATCCAGTCGCAGGCCGCACTAACTCCCAAAACTACACCAGCAGGTAATAGTGTGGGTAGTATTCAAAAGGAACGTTTGACCAGGGATGCGGAACGCTCTCAAAAGTTGAGTGAATCCATCGCTCAAAACAAAATAATTGAAAGTGAGTTAAGCGTTCTTTATGGTAAAATCGAAGCACTACATGCCGAGCTTTTTCAATTGGAATTAGGGTTTATGAAAGACACCATGGCCTATGATAGCATGAGAATCGGGCGAAGCAGGAGTGCGAGAATTGAGGAAGAGGAAAGGAGAGTGAAGATTCTTGATCAGTATGAAATTCAAAGAGCTAAATTGAATACCTCCATTTCCGACTTGGAAAAGCAGGTGCTTGTGCTGATGTCTCAGCATAACGGTGGACTTGACGAGGGGCGAAGTCATTTGTCGGCGGACGAAAGGAAGAAAAAAATCTCTGAAATAAGAGACACTGTCAGAAAAATGGAATCGGAATTAAGTTCGATGAATACGGAATTGAACAAGACCGAAGGCGATAGGATTCAAACTCTGGATACATATGATAATGCGGCAATCAAAAGTGACAGAAAGACATTTGAATCTAAAATCCAGTCATATAATTCGGAAATAGTCCGTTTGTATAACGCTATCTATAGTCACGAAAAGAAAATTCGAGACCTGCAAAACTCAATTCCCAGTATTTAGCTCGCTGAAAGGTGATTACGTTTCCTACAAGGGAAACATCTCCTGTTGACGGACCACGGCATCCTCCTCAGGCACGAAACGAACACCTACACCAATTAGCCTGACAGATTTGCCCTGGCTCCGTACCCAGGCTTCCTGAAGAAGCTTGTGTAACACCACCGCGTCCAACTGCGACATCGGCTGCTGAGCAGTGGTGACCGTAAAATCCTGAAACTTCAACTTAACAAAACCTTCCCGGATCATCCGGTTTTGATACTTTTCCAAGTCCCTACTGAGTTCCTCAATCTGTTTTACAAAGGGCTCGACAGCTTCCTCCAGACCAGTGATATTTTCACGAAAAGTCTGCTCGTTACTCACCGATTTCCTTTCCCGGTGCGGATTAACCGCCCGATCATCGATTCCCCGGCTTAGGAAATATAGATCGCTTCCGAAGCGGCCAAAATAACGGTGCAGGTCCAGTTCACTCCATTTCTGGAGGTCGCCACAGGTCTTTGCCCCCAGTCGATGGACCTTATCAGAGGTTCGCTTGCCAACTCCCCAGATTTTTTCAATAGGGAGAGCTGCCACGAAACTGGCGATGCCCTCTTCGGTTACCTCGTACTGCCCGTCTGGCTTCCGCCAGTCACTGGCCACTTTGGCGAGAAATTTGTTGGTAGCGATTCCGGCTGAGGCGGTCAGCTTCGTCGTTTCGCGAATTCTCGCCCGGATCTCCGCTGCGATGTGACCGCCTTCCGTCTTAAGCTGCGAGACGTCCAAATAAGCCTCATCCAACGACAGGGGCTCGATTAAATCTGTAAATTGGGCGAAAATTTCCCGGATTCTCATCGATTCGGCCCGGTAGAGATCAAACCGAACCGGCAGCAAAATCAGATTCGGGCATAGTTGCATTGCCTTGAAAACAGGCATTGCTGACCGGCACCCAAACTCCCGCGCCAGATAATTACAGGTGGTCAGCACCCCGCGAGTGCTTCCCCCGACCGCAATCGGTTTCCCAGCCAATTCCGGGTGCTCCCGCATCTCAATTGCTGCGTAAAAGCAGTCCATGTCGATGTGGATAATCTTCCTGCCCCACGCCGGGCATGATGTTTCCGAATCAATCAACAGAAATTTAGTTCCAATGGAACCACCAAATCTTAAGGTCGATTATCAACGGTTTCAACAGAGGATAACGAAGGAGTTGCACCGCGTTTGGTTCCGGGAACCTGACGCGCTTCAGACCATCTTGGTTTGTCTTTGCGTCTTTCATGATCAGTTTCATGGTAGGCGATGCATTCCTCAAAAGTCATCTGATCAACTTCTTCGTTGGTGATATAGGGGTGATTATCACTCGATTTAAGATGGTGTCGGAGATCGGCCTCATTGGGATATCCTTTCCAACTCCACCTACTGACGGCTCCAAAAATCTGGACGCAGGTGCCAAAAAACGAGGTGATCGCAATCAGCGCGGCACCTTTAAATCTGATTAAACTGTTTCTTCGGGTCATGGGTTTTTCTTATTAACGATTGGATTGCAAAAATCGTTATCTGTTCAAAAAAATAACCTTGCAATTTTCAAGGTGAATACGCGGAAAGCTTGGGGATAAAATGCCCCTTAATTCCCATCACTAACCTTTTTCCCGATCTCTCAAAAGGTAGTAGAGATCTTCGGCCCGAAGGATTTTGCCTTCGAATTCGATGGTTTCATTGGCACGCAAGTAGGTTGCCGACCCGTCTTCTAGGGTGAATCGAAATTCAGATTTTTCGTGGGCACGGAGCGGCCTCGCTTCCCGATCTCTTTCTGTAACCATTCTTTCCAGTTCACGAAGCCGGGCCAAAATATCTTCAGCCGGATCTCTTTCGATTCGGGCTGATGGTTCCACCCGGACCGGCTCGACCCGGATCGATGGTTTTTCGATCGATGCCCTGGCTATTCTAATTTCTCCGTTTCGTGGATAACCACTGTCCGGTGATTGACG
Source organism: Verrucomicrobiales bacterium (assembly GCA_041742015.1). Classification (GTDB taxonomy): domain Bacteria; phylum Verrucomicrobiota; class Verrucomicrobiia; order Verrucomicrobiales; family DEV007; genus Arctic95D-9. The sequence continues at coordinate 18,389 of JBGSJM010000225.1, forward strand.
ATCAATTCGAATCCGCTTTAGTTCGCTTTCGGAGTATCGCAACTGGGTGATCAGGTCTGCGTTTTCCCGCTTCAAGCGAATGAGTTCCTCATCGCGTTCTGCCTTGAATCGCTGCAACTCCCGATCACGATCAAGGAGAACCCGCTCCAGATCGCTGATGTGGTGCTGAATCGTATCGTAGGGCAGGCGCTCTTGGCGCATGGCCTCCATGTCGCTCTCTTTGATGCGAAGGAGGTGCCCGAGTTCCTGTTTGTCTTTGATGAGACGCTCAATTTCCCCATCGCGCTCGGCTAGGACTTTTTCCAGGTTTGCGCTTTTTTCTCCGAGAAGCCATTCGAGTTCCTGAATCCGAGAAACCGAACCTTCCTGAGAAGCTTTTAGTTCGTCCATCCCTGCCAATTGGCTGGCTTTTTCGGTGACCAGACTTTCCAATTCGCGGATCTTTTGATCCAAGCCTTCCTGGTGGGTTTGGGCTTGGTGCAGGGCGGCGTCCTTCTCTTCAATTAAGTTCTCCAACCGGGTTTGGTCGTGATGCAGGGAGTTAAGTTGCTCTATTTTCTGGTCCCTTTCCTCAAGCATAGATTCCAGATCGGTGAGGCGCGCCTTGGTCTTGTCAGCAATCGATTGCAGGGCGCGGAGTGATTTTAATTCGCCATTCTGGGCCTCGATCTGAGCCTGGGCCTCTTGAAGCTTGGTCTCGCGCTGCTGCTTGGCTTCGTGGTATTGTTTTTTGATGTTTTGAATCTCGCTCTCCCGTTTGTGCAAGTCACCGCGCACCTTGTTAAGTTCATTTTGGAGTTCGCCCTTGGTCGATCCAAGTTTTTTCAATTCCTCGATTTCCAAATCACGCTCTGCGATGAGATTTTCAAAATCATAGAATTTCTTGCCATTTTTGTGATGTTCCATCAACTCAGCCTCGAGCGCGACGATCATACTTTCGCGTTCGCCGAGTGAATCCTCCAGATCCATGATTTTGTTTTCCCGGTTGCGGAGGGTAATTTCCAGATCCTGGCGAATTTTGTCGCGGTCTGCGCGGAGACGGCTCAATTCATCATCCCGGTTAGAGAGGAGTTGTTCAAGAGATGAGATTTTTTCCATCGCTTCATTTGAACCACCCTGAGCCTTTTCTGCAATCTCCAAACGAAGTTGATTGATTTCGCGATCCCGTTCATCAATAACAGCCTCCAGCTCCCCAAGCCGGGCGTAAATGCCTTCTTTCTGGGCCAGATCTTTTCGAAGCTCAAGGATCAGTGAGTCTTTTTCTGAGAAGCTTTTCGAATATTCCATTTCTGCTTTGATCTTTTCGTTGAGATCACCTTGCATTTTAACTCTCTCCTTCGTTAATTTCTCAATTTTCGTGTCACGATAGTTCAAGTCAGCCTGATAAACAGCAGCTGATTTTTTCAACTTATTTATCTGCAAATTCTGTTCGTCCACGATCTGATTGGTCTGATTAATCAATTGGAAAATCTCCAACCGAACCTTTGTCAACCGATTGTCACTGCTCCCGAAACACAACTTCGCCAGCCAAAGTCCAAGCAGCAGGAAAAGTAGCCCCAACCCCACCATCTTCCAGAGGAATGGGGCAAAGACCTGGAAACAAACATCGTCCGGTTGCACCAGACGAAAACTTAATTCACTTAAAATCAACTGCATAGGAGTTCATATCGGTTGAAAAAGCTAGGTCCCGGAGTTGGATCGGGAATCGATCACAGATTCGATAAATTCCTCATTTTGAGTGAAAGTCCGATCACGTTTTTTAAAATTCTCCTGAACCTTAAGGTATTCATCCGCCACGATCTCCGCCTCTTTTTCAGACTTTTTCCACATCAGCCAGCCCAACCAGAACCCTGTGAAAAAGAAACCCACACACCACCAAAAACCAAGTGCCTCCCAGGATACTCGGGCCAATATGGTTGCGTAATCTGGATTCATTTGCATGGGTCTTTGGTTATGTGTTTTTTGGGATGAAAGCACAGTGACGGTTCATTCCCTATGGGTTATTGAGATTTCAACTCTTCTGCTTTTCCAAAGATTCCTCCGCGACCGGCTGGTATCGTCAATAAATGACTCGACTTTCATTCTTGATCGGTCAATTCCCAGGGTCGCCAGTTGTTCCAGCACAGCATTAGCCCGGGTGATGCTCAGAGTCCGGTTGGTCGAAGCTTTTCCGTTTTGGTCGGAAAACCCACCAACGGTCAATTGAGTGCCAGGATTCAAGTTTTTGATCAGTTCAGCGGCCTTGGCAATCTCGTCTTCAAATTTTTTGTCTACCTCTGAACTGCCCGAATCAAAATAGACTTCGGTCCCTTTAAAATCGACTTTGGATTCGTCCACTTGCGTGGCGGTCTCCAGTGGGGTTTCTACAGGAGTCTGGTCGAGCACGGGGACCAGGTCGAGCACGGGAGCCTCTTCTGGGAATGTGGAGTGGTTCTCGATTTTAGCACTGGTCCCAACCACAGCGCTGGCGAATTCGGTCAGTTTCCTTTGGGCCTCTTCCGAACTGACTTCTCCGGCGATGAGAACTTCCGTGGGGGATAATTTGAGCGTTCCACCCCTGATGTTAAAAGCGACTTCGGAAATCAGCAGAGATGGTTTCCCCCATTTCGGGTCTTTTACTTTTTCGCTGACATTTATTTGATCAACCACTATCAAATCCGGGCGATCAGACATCAGGGCGACGAGGATCTCATTCTTAAATTCAGGATTTCCCAGCTCTCCCTGCATCACGAATCTGCCACTTTCATCGGTGAAGATGTTAATTTGCGGTTCGATGGATGGGAGCAATTTTAACTCGCTCTCCACCGAAAAATCAGCCGGCTTTTCGGGGCCAAAAGAATGCGAGGACAGTGCTTTCTCGAGTGCGTCAGAACTGACCTGTCCGGTGACCCGAAGTCGGTTTTTCCAATACTCCAAGGTACCAACCCCGCCAGTTTCGGATAAAAACATGGGAATGAGACTTTCCGCACTTGGCAACCACCACGGGGCCGCCACCGCTTCACCTATCTTGATTTCGTCTTTAAACGCCTGGTTCGGCAGAGTTTTTTGGATCAATGCCACCAGATTCCGGCGGGTTTCTTCATCAGGAAACAGACCGGAGATTTTGAATTCGTTTTCCGTTCCATAGACCTGTAAAGTTGGATTGATCGTTCTTTTTACGAAGAGATTGTTTTTCAGCACTGCGGGCACCTGGATCATTTCAGCGGCCTGTTCACCAAGTTTCTGTCTGACTTCTGGAGAGAGCACCGCCCCTTCCAGCCGAACACAATAAGAGTTCATCTCGATTTCCTTCACCCCTGAAAACGAAAGAAAACTCTTCAATAATTCGGGGGCCTGGTCGGCCCAGAGGGGAGCTTTTAATTCTGTGCCCACCACCAGATTGCTATTCACCTTTAACGCCCCAACTGCACTGCGGGCGGCACTTTCCAAATGCTGCTTCAACCAGGGGGAATGGAGCCGGCCATTTAACTCGACCTCTCCCTCATTAATCAAAACCGCCGAAAATTCCGACTCTGGTTCTTTTTTCGGATTCCGGTTTACCGATGCGTCAACCCTGACTCCCCAGATTTCACCTTTGACGTGTTCGATAGTCAGGTTCTTCCCAGGACTTGGGGTGAGCGTCCCAGCCAGAGGAACAAAAAAATGATCGAATTGTTTGCGAAGTTGATCATTATCAATAGATATTCGTTCCTTGGAAAAGCGCTCTTGCTTCGCCCTCTCACGCAAACTAAACCGAAAGGCACTAGAAGCCAAACTTCCACATAATATCAATATAGAGAAGATAATAAATGAGGGTAGATATTTCATACAAACTTTATAATATTCATATATTATTGATGTAAAGAATAATTTCCGTAAAAAATAAAATTATCTACATTGCAAATTGAAGAAGCCCCATCAAAGTATCTTTTTTAAAATTAATTGCATATTTGAGAGGGATAAATGCCGAACCTGAAATTTTTCGTGGGAAACGTCCCATGACACGTTAAAGATGTCGGTTTAACCAGCCATTTCAGGGAAGTCAGAAAGTGAACTGTTTTGGATCGACTCATTTTTTGAATCAGCCCCAAGAAACATCACCCCTATTTCTTCGGCAACTCACTCAACACACCTACTAACAGCATGGACCACGTTAGCGTTTTAAAAGCCCTGCGAGACGAAGCACTTGCCCGAATTGAAGCGGCAAAACGCGCCATTGATGAGGGGTTGGATGGAAAAATGGTGACTTCGCTGGACGCACTGATTTCCGATCTGGAAACCCCGGAGACAAAACCGGATCTGGAATCGATACCTTCTTCTCCGCTACCTGTGACAGAGCCAGTGTTTGAACTGCCCTCCGAGGAGATGCCCGACATCGTCGCCCCACCCATCATCGAATATGCCCCATTGATTGAGAGTCCGGTTGAAGAGTCCTTCCCAGCAGATGAAACCATCGTGGTAGAATCCATCGTGGTGGCTGAAATCCAAGCGGAAGAATATACCATCGAAACTGAAACTCCGGTCGAAGTATCTCCCCAGGCAGTCGAAATACCGGAGGAAGAATTCACCCCGTCCGTCGAAACCACAGTCGAAGAATACTTACCAGTAGTTGAAACTTTGTTCGAAGAATTCACCCCTATGGCTGAAATCCCAGTGGAAGAATCCACCCCAGCCGAAGAATACGCCCCTGTCCCCGAACCACCTGAGCAGCCAGTCAGCGCATACTCCCCACCTATGCGAACCTCGGTTATATCAAGCTCTCCTTTAGCCGAGCTTACGGTCGAAGAATTTGATCCCATCGATTTTTTCCTGCCCGGGGAATTGCCCCAAAATCCTCCTCAGGAATCCCCTGATTGGTCAGTTGACGACGATGATGTGCCGGTAGTGATTCCAATCGAAGATTATGCTCCCCCTGAAATCCAGATCGAGGAATCCACCTCAAATGAGGCGCTGCCTCTTGATAGTCCAGGATGAAAAACTGGAATAAGCCTCTTGATGATCAAGAGGCAGATGGTAAAAAAACGCAAGTCTCAATCAAATATGAGTTATCTGCGTTTCTATCTGGCTACATTATTCACCGTCTCCCACCCTTTTTCATCGGTTCGAGCTGATAACGATTGGCCCATGTGGCGCGGTCCAAATGGCAATGGAGTCGCCGCTGCCTCGGCCCACCCACCAACAGAGTGGGGAGAAAATCTCAACGTAAAATGGAAAGCCCTCATCCCTGGTCGGGGCCACGCCAGTCCACTGATCTCAGAAGATTTGGTCCTCATCGCCACCGCGACAGATGATGGTCAGTTCGCCCTCGCCTATGATCGTGACACTGGATCGATTCGCTGGAAAGCCCGCCTCCATGAAGGCGGTTTGCCAACCGATCTGCATCGCAAAAACACCGCCGCCAGCGCCACTCCAGCCTCTGATGGGGATCACTTCTATTTTCTCTTTCACAATCGCGGGCGACTCATCCTCAGTGCCCTGGATCGCAAAGGGGAAATCATCTGGCAGCAGGACACCGGCCCCTTCGTTTGCGGATACCAATACGGCTACGGCCCCAGCCCGGCGCTTTTCCAGGGATCTTTAATCGTGGTTTCTGAGCACAATGATGGCTATTTGGCGGCCTTCCGCACCACGGACGGCTCCGAACTCTGGCGCGTTCCTCGTAAGCTTAAAACCTCCTACTCCTCTCCGATCGTGGCGCGGGTCGCCGGAAAGGATCAACTCCTCATTAGCGGAGGGGAGAAAGTCCACAGTTACAACCCTGCCAATGGCCAGATCCTCTGGGAAACCAAAGGAGCCTGGCTAGCCACCTGCGGAACCCTGGTCTGGAGCGACGACACGGTTTTTGCAAGCGGTGGTTATCCAAAAAATGAAACCCTCGCCATCAAAGCGGATGGTTCCGGCGAAGTCCGCTGGCGAAACAACGACAAAAGCTACGAGCAATCCATGCTTTATTACCAGGGCCACCTCTACACCTTTAATGACAACGGGATAGCCCTCTGTTGGGATGCCAATACTGGCGCGGAAAAATGGAAAGTCCGCCTCGGCGGCCCAGTTAGCGCCTCTCCCATTTTGGCCAATGGCGTCATCTACGCCACCAACGAGCAGGGAACCACTTTCGTCTTCAAAGCCAATCCCCAGAGTTTCGATCGGGTGGGTCAATTTCAACTTGGCACCGAAGGTTTTGCCACCCCGGCTTTTGTCGGAAAAGAAGTGTTTATCCGCACCGCCCTGTCTCAATCTCAATCAGGTCGCGAGGAATTTCTCTACTGCATTTCATCCTCAAAAAAGTGAGCAATCAGAGCGGCACTTCACTCACACCATGAGATTATTAATAGGTTTCAGTCTGAGGCGTTAGAACTAAAAAGGGGATATAAATTTCAAACCTTCCGGGGTGGTAGTTGGCGTTTTTGGTAAAGGCCCCTTGCACCGAACCAATACCCCTCCATTTTCCAAGATTGTAAGGGTAACTGCGGGTTGTTTGTACTGGAATGGAAAAGCTTTGATTAAAAGCTCCAATATGCTTCCAGAGTGGTCGGCAACTTGAATATGAGTAACCCCATCGGACTCACCAACGATTCGACTCATCCCAATTCTTGGATCAATTTCATCCCGAATTTTTTGAATTAATCCCACCGGGGTACCGTTATAGGAAAACTTTTCCAGACGGATCCACAAGACACAATCTGAAATCGAAGATTCAGGGGTCGTTTCGATCAAAAAACCAGCAAAAATCGGCGGCTTTTTACCCGCTTTCGCATACATACCCACTTGTGCCTCTGTCAGGGGCGTCCCATCTCCTCCAGCCAATGGAATATCTTGCCCCCAGCAAAGATTGATACCAACTAGAACCAGGAGAGGGTAAAGTTTCATATAATCCTCCTCGGCAGAGCGATAGCCATTTAAAATCCGGGTTACTTCAACAAGTACTTCGCGGCCTGTTCCACGTCTTTATCGCCGCGCCCTGACAGGTTCACGATGATGACTTTGTCGGGACCCAGTTCTTTGGCGAGCTTTTTGGCGTGAGCAATGGCGTGGGAGCTTTCCAAAGCCGGTATAATGCCCTCCAAATGAGAAAGCTCTTGAAAGGCAGCCAAAGCCTCGGTATCGGTCGCGTAGGTGTATTCGACCCGACCGATATCTTGCAAATAGGCGTGCTCGGGCCCAACAGCTGCGTAGTCGAGGCCGGCTGAAACGGAGTGGGTTAGCTCGATCTGGCCATCATCATTGGCGAGCAACCAGGTTTTGGTGCCCTGCAAAACACCGAGCTTGCCACCCTGGAATCGCGCGGCGTGATCGCCTTTGGTGATGCCGTGACCACCGGCTTCCACTCCGACCATGCGAACTCCTTCATCCTGCAGAAAGGGATGGAAAAGACCAATCGCATTGCTGCCGCCGCCAACACAGGCCACCAGAGCATCTGGCAAGCGTTCTTCCCGCAATAAAATCTGTCGGCGGGCCTCAACTCCAATGACCCGATGAAAATCCCTGACCATCATGGGATAAGGATGTGGGCCAAGAGCGCTGCCGAGGATGTAGTGCGTGGTCCGGACATTGGTCACCCAATCGCGGAGGGCTTCGTTGACGGCTTCTTTGAGAGTCTTCTGCCCTGCGGTGACTCCACGCACCTCTGCCCCGAGAAGACGCATTCTCACGACATTGAGGTGCTGCCTTTCCATATCCACCTCACCCATATAAACCACACACTCCAGGCCAAAGCGAGCCGCCACGGTGGCGGTGGCCACACCGTGCTGTCCGGCCCCGGTTTCCGCGATGATTCGCTTTTTGCCGAGACGGATCGCGAGAAGCACCTGGCCGAGAGCATTGTTGATTTTGTGGGCTCCGGTGTGGAGTAGATCTTCGCGCTTCAAATAAATTTTGGCTCCGCCGATGCTTTTGGTCAGGCGCTCGGCAAAGTAGAGCGGCGTCTCCCGTCCGCAGAATTCCGCCAGCATGTGACTCAGTTCCGCCTGAAACGCGGGATCAACTTTGGCTTTCTGGTACTCGCGGGTCAATTCGTTCAAGGCGGCGACGAGAGTTTCTGGGACAAATTGACCGCCGAATTCGCCAAAATGCCCACCTTCGTCCGGCAAAAGCTCTGGATTTATCAAGGTAACGCTCATTCTTTTATTTTCTCTGGTTGAGTTTGTGGGAATAATGAAGTAAAAAGCTGGCTCAGGGGCCGTGGAATTTTGGCCGGTGAACCCCGCCAGGGCCGGAAGGCAGCAACGGTAACCAGTTCACTATTGCCGCGGTTCCCTGTTTTTCTTTATTTTCGCCTGAATTGGTACGTTCACGGGTCAGTTGACGAGATGAAAGACTTCACGTGCGTCGCTCACTTTCCCGGTCACAGCAGCGGCTGCCACCATGACGGGCGACATCAAGATCGTGCGACCCAACGGGCTGCCCTGTCTTCCCTTGAAGTTCCGGTTGCTGGAGCTGGCGCAGATTTGATCACCGATCAGTTTGTCCGGGTTCATCGCCAGGCACATGGAGCAACCAGCACCGCGCCATTCAAACCCAGCCTGGCGAAAGGTTTCAGCAATTCCCTCCTGCTCGCAGATGTGGGCGACGATTTCCGAACCGGGCACGGCGATGGCGGTAACGTTTGCCGCCACGGTGTGACCGGCGAGGTATTTCGCGGCTTCCCGGAAATCGGAGACTCGTCCGTTGGTGCAGCTTCCGATAAAACAAACATCCACCGGGGTCCCGGCAATCGGGCCGCCCGCAGGTAGCTTCATGTATTCGAGCGCTTCACGAATGCTTTCTTTTTCCTCTGGATCGGAGAAATCAGCGGGATTCGGGATATTTTCATTCACGAAAATACCGTGGTCTGGGGAAATTCCCCAGGTGACTGACGGCGCGATGTCCTCTGCCTTGATATTCACGACATCGTCGTAACGACAATCGGGATCAGAGGCAAACGATTTCCAGTTTTCCACGGCAGTAGCCCAGGCCGCCCCTTTGGGCGAATAGGGTTTGCCCTTCAGGTAATCAAACGTTTTTTCGTCCGGATTCACATAACCGCAGCGGGCTCCGCCTTCAATCGACATGTTGCAAACCGTCATGCGTTCCTCCATGGAGAAATGATCGAAAAGCGAACCACCGTACTCATAGGCATAACCAATCCCGCCCTTGGCACCGAGCAACTTGATGATGTGCAGTGCCACATCCTTGGCATAAACACCGGGAGGCAAAGTCCCCTCGACATTGATGCGGCGAACCTTCATTTTCCCCAGGGCGATGGTCTGAGTTGCGAGGACATCCCGAATCTGGGTGGTGCCGATTCCAAAAGCGATCGCTCCAAAAGCCCCGTGAGTCGCAGTGTGCGAGTCACCACAGGCGATCGTAGTGCCCGGCTGGGTGATGCCCTGCTCCGGTCCCACCACGTGAACAACGCCCTGTTTCCCACTCCCGATGTCGAAAAAAGTCAGGCCGAATTCTTTGCAGTTATCCCGCAGTGCCGTGATCATGCCCTGCGCGAGCGGATCAGCATAGGGCTCCACCCGGTCTCTGGTCGGCACGATGTGATCAACCGTGGCAAAAGTGCGGTTGGGATATTTGACCTTCAGTCCGAGATCACGAAGCATGCCAAAAGCCTGCGGGCTGGTCACTTCATGAATCAGATGGGTACCAATCAAGAGTTGAGTCTGTCCATTCGACAGCTTTTTGACTTCGTGGGCGTCCCATACTTTCTCGAATAAACTTTTGCTCATTGAATTCCGTAATTTTAAAACTGCGCGGACCCTAGCACAAAAGCCCGTAAAATGGGTAATTTTATTTCGCGCTGATCCGACCGGAAAGGAACCTAATGATGGTTACAAAATGATTTTGAATCCGCTCCCCATCATTCTGTAAACATCATTTTGTAAATATCGATTCAGAACTTGATCTGCACACTAAAAAGTTGCAAAATGAAAAAAGGCTGGGCAACTGCCCTGGCTTATGCCGGTGAAGTGGAAATATCGAAGGCACTGGACCGTTTACGCGGTCCTTTTGATTGCCCTCGCGGCTTTATTTGGAGCCACCTACCAGCTGACTCTGGCGTGGCAGAAAGGGCGATTAGCAAGGGCAATGGAGGAAGCAGGTGGTTACGTGGTGGCCCGCTCCCGGCATCCTTTGGATCAGATTGGTCCCTTTCATTTTTATCCGATTATCGAGGTGTGTATCGAATCGGGCAGCCACCCGATCCCGGAGGAAATCAAACTAATCTCCAAATTCCCAGAAATCATGATTCTGACCCTGAAAACCACCTCCATGGGAGACAATCAATTGATTTTGTTCGAAGATTTCGACAAAATTCTAATCATCAACCTCAATGGCTCCGAGGTCACACCCCGGGGAATATCTGGATTAATCAAGAAACAACCCCATCTGAAAGGCCGACTTCGCTTTGACGAACCTTGACCTCTCGCCCGGACCGCGCCTTGGAAATATCTTCATCCGTCTTTACTTCCCTTGACCGATGGCACTCCGGCTATAGGGTTGCCGCACATTTATGAATATCAAATTAACCAACTTGGCGTCCGTTATTACCATCGGCGCTCTCCTCACCATGTCCGCAAAAGCTCAAGACGCTAAGCCTGAATCCCTCGATGATCGCATCAGTTACGCCTACGGAGTGGTCGTGGCCAAAGACCTCAAGGATCGCGGACTTCCGATTAACAAAGATCAATTTATGGCTGCTTTTGCCAGTGTTCTGGCGGGGAAAGAACCTCTCCTGAGTGAAGACGAAATCGGAAAAGCCTTTGATGAAAGCCGCCTGCAAATGGATGAAAAAAATGCCACGGGTGATGACAAGGCAAATCTAGCCGCCGGGAAAAAATTTCTTGAAGAAAATGCCAAGAAAGCTGGCGTAAAAGTCGCGGATCGCGGTCTCCAATATGAAGTGATCAAGGAAGGAGCTGGTCCCAAACCAACCGCTGAGAATACCGTAAAAGTCCACTACCATGGCACCCTGATCGACGGGACCGTATTCGACAGTTCCGTGGAGCGCAAAGAACCCGTTTCATTTCCTTTGAATCGGGTCATTCCGGGCTGGACTGCTGGTCTCCAGCTCATGACACCGGGCAGCAAATACCGCCTCTTTATTCCCTATAACCTGGCTTATGGCGACTCCGGTGCTGGCGATAAAATCAAGCCCTACAGCGCTTTGGTTTTTGAAGTTGAGCTTCTGGAAATCCAATAGTCGACCTTCCACGACGCACTTAATCTAAAAGAGAACCGTCATCATGGCCAGAAAATCCTTGTCCTTTGACCGCCGCGAAGTCCTCGCAGGTGCGGGGCTGGTAGCCGCTACCGGTCTAGCCACTGCTGCCACATCAATGGCAGCAGCGGCTGCACCCACTCCAGGGAAGTTCAAATACAGCCTCAATATGTCGACCATTTCGGGGCAGAATCTGGATGCTGCCCAGGAAATCGATGTGGCGGGAAAAGCTGGCTACGACGCCATTGAGCCTTGGTTTCGCAGGATCAACCAATACGTGGCTGATGGCGGTTCTTTGAAAGATTTGAGAAAACGGATTGATGATCATGGTCTTATCGTGGGCAGCGCCATCGGATTTGCCCCTTGGATCGTCAACGACCCGGACAAACGCCGCGCCGGGCTGGAGGAAGCCAAGCGCGATATGGATACGATCGCTCAACGTGGTGGAGTGCGGATTGCCGCGCCTCCAGCCGGATCTGGTACTGGTGCTGAGATGGTTACGCTCGACGATGCGGCGGATCGTTACCGCGCCCTGCTTGAGTTGGGTGTCGAGATGGGTGTCACTCCCCAGGTCGAAATGTGGGGCGGTCATCCCGTGATCGGGACCATGGAAAAAGCCATTTACATTGCGGTGGCCTCGGGCCATGCCTCCGCCTGCTTTTTGGGAGATGTGTTTCACACTTATAAAGGAGGCTCCTCGTTTGATTCTTTGCTCCTGCTGGGACCATCAGCCTTGCAGAACTATCACATGAACGATTACCCGGCGGCCCCTCCCGTTGCTGAGATCAAGGATAAAGACCGGGTCTTCACCGGAGACGGCATTGCTCCGATCGATAAAATTCTCCAACACTTTGACAAGGTGGGAGCCCGCCCGATTCTCTCACTGGAACTTTTTAACCAAACCTACTGGAAAATGCCAGCAGAAGAGTGTGCCAAAATCGGACTGGAAAAAATGAAGGCCTGCGTCGCCAAAGCCGGTTTGGAGTGATTTTACTGTTGATCCAACCGGGTGCAGTCGATTGAACCCGATTGTACCCTGTTACGTCTTTTATCGTACCCTGTTAAGTCCTTCATTGTACCCTCTTTAATCGCAAAGAGGCTTTAGCGTTGGATCGCTTAAATGCTGCGGGATAACCGCAACAACAGCCACCTACGTCAATCGGGAGACGGGGACGTTGACTTGGCAACGCAAACCACCAAACATAGAGAGATATGAAGGTGATGTATCTTTTACTCTCACTGGCCACCTTTGGTCTTTTTTTGACTGTGGCAAAATCAGCGGATCTCCATGGAGGACTGGTGGTTCAAATCGGGGCAGATGAATTGGAGACCCCGATAAAGATGTGCGAATCGGGACGGTATCTCATTCATGTGGTGGACTCCGATAGTGCTCTAATCCTCAAAACACAGCAAATTCTCCAAGACAGAGCCCGTTATGGACTGGTCTGGGCCGAGGCAGTCCAGGGACGGCTTCCCTACTCTGAAAATGTAGTGAATTTGATCCGCGTGACCAAGCCGCAAATCGTGATCGACGAAATCCTGCGGGTTTTAACCCCGAGGGGGCAGGTGTTTTTTCCAGAGGGCAAAGTCACCAGTGCAGAAATCCTTGAGGCCGCCGGGTTCGAAGCCATCTCCGAAAAAGACGGCGCTTTGACTGCCACCAAACCTTGGCCCAAGGAAATGGATGAATGGACCCACCCCCGGCACGATGCCAATGGGAATGCGGTCTCCACCGACACCATCGTCGGACCACCAGACCGGGTGCGCTGGGTCGCGGGGGCAACTTCCGAGGTGGAAGGCCTCGTAACTGCCAGTGGGCGAAATTTCTATGGAGGACTTTTGGCGAGAGACAGCTTCAACGGGCTGCGGCTCTGGCATCATGACCTCGGTCGGGGCATCACCAACGGGACGGATTTCAAACTGCCCAATCTATCAGCGAACCTGGCTCGCCCGGTGGCCTCGGACAACTATCTGTTTGCCATCTCGAAGGGTAAACTCGTTTCCTTCAACGCCGCAACCGGGGAGATGATCCGAACTTTTGACGGGCTCGCACAGGTGAAAGACCTCATCTATCATCGCAGCACGGTGATCGCGACGGATGCCACCGCGATTCGTGCCTACAGCGCCCAGACTGGGTTGGAAATTTGGAAACACGAGTTTGCAGAGGCCCGGAATGTCGCTGCCATCAACGAGATCGTGACGGTGATCCATGGACGCCCCAATCGGGGAGAAACCTCCAAGGCTACAGCCCTCGATCTCTATACGGGAAAACCAAAGTGGGAGAAGGCCGACAGCTACCTCGACAAAGTTTATCGCACAGTGATGTTTGGTGATCAAATCGCTTACGAAGTTTCCTCCCTGAATGACAATGACAAAGGGAACGCCATTCATATCGTGGCGAGTGAAACCGGTGCCGCTGCCTGGGACAAAGCTTTTCCCCCGGGGATGAACCACAATCGGCAGGCCCGTGCCATGTTCCTGAATGACGACATCTGGATTCTCCACGGAGCAAAATTAAACTACGATGACAAGGCAAATACGAAGCGGGTGCCAGTGGAGGTCTCTGCTCTCGATCCACTTACCGGGGCCACGAAAAAGACCCACAGCGCAGGGATGACCCATTGTTTCCCGCCCGTGGCGACCCCGAAATTCGTGATCGCTGGAGAACTCGACATGACCGATGTTGCCACTGGAGACACCGTCGCCAACCGCATCACCAAGGCGAACTGTTCCCGGGAAAACGGCTGGGTTCCCGCCAACGGTCTGATCTACACCACCCCAAAACACTGCACCTGCTGGCCGATGCTGCGGGGCTTTGTTGCCATGGCACCCGTCAGCCAAATGGAAAATCACCCCGCCCATCGCCCCATCGAGCAGATTGATTTCAGCGTCGTAAAAGGCCCTGCCTCAGCAGATCCGGCCGCCCCGGCTCCCGGTGCCCAGGACTGGCCCCTTTATCGGAATGATCACTTGCGGAGCGGATCATCAGCTTCAGCAGGGCCGGGATCACTGGAGCAAAAATGGGGCACGGTAGTTGCTTCCAGCCTGGAAATGGAAGCAGCCAAAGCGGGGGGGACCGTCCGGTCCAATATTGCATGACTGGGCGGAAAATCCCTTTGTCAAAGGGCCGGTCAGTGCACCCGTGATCGCAAATGGCTCGGTCTTTGTGAGCCGACCCGACGCCCACCAGGTCGTGGCTCTTTTCGCCGACACTGGCAAAGAAAAATGGCGCTTTACCGCCAACGGTCGGGTGGATACTCCGCCCACTATCTATAAAGGCCTCGCCATCTTTGGCACCAGCGCCGGGTATGTTTACGCCCTGCGGAGTGATACCGGGGAAATGGTGTGGCGCATGAAAGCCGCACCCGCTGATGAACGAATTGTCGCCTACGGCCAGGTCGAGTCAGCCTGGCCAGTCGCCGGCACGATTCTGATTCACAAGGACATCGCCTACATTGCCGCTGGTCGCCAGCCTTTGGCAGATGGCGGAGTATTTATCTTTGCGATTGATCCCCTCACCGCTGAAAAAAAATGGGTTACCCGGGTGGATACCGTACCCCAGAAGGGATTTTATGAAAACTCTGGCCTGGAATTTGACCCCTACGACCTCCTTCATATCGAGGGTAACGCGCTCGCTTTTTCCCGTTGGATTCTCAAGCTTGATGGCAGCGGTTACGAAGTGGATAAGTGGAATGCGTTTGCCCAGTTGGATACGGGTGGGGGTGCGGTGTGGGTGCCCAGAGGTTCCTGGAATTATGGGCCGAGACACCAACATCGTTTTAAGGGCGAGGCACCGCGGCGCCCCCTTGCCATCTGGAGGGATGGTAAAGTGGTCAGCTCCCTGGATGGCACCACCGCCCTGTTCCTCCGCGAATTTAGTGCCGATGACGTAAAAAACTTTGACCACAAATGGATTACCGGATGGGAAGCAGCCCAAAAAGGCAACAAGGGTGAAAAGCCGTTCCGCACCCATCGCATCGCCCAGGGGGCCAAGTGGACCACCGACCCATTTATCCCTGAATCCGAGAAAGGAAAAGAATTTATCCCCGGCACCCAGGTTTACAACGACATCCACGCTCTGACCATGACCGGAGATGGCCGGATCTTTGCGATTCACAAAGACGGTCGCCTGAAAGTGATGTCCAGCCAGGACGGAGCGATCCTCGAAGAACGAACCGTCCCCCCGCCCGCCTGGGATGGGCTTGCTGTGGCCGGAGGCAGTTTGTATCTCTCGACTTTGGATGGGCGGGTTTTGTGTCTGGGAGTCAGGTGAAGATTAGAATTACGCCGCTGACACGTCGCTGCCAGGATGGTATCCAGGAGGCGATTGCGCCCGAGTTGGTAGCGTGTCAACCAAGCAAAAAAATCCGACACCGTTTTGCCGTCAGGAAAGACTCGCATCACCTCTGCCGCCTGCCACCAATGCTCTGCCCGGCCAATCGCCTCTGCCGTGGGTTTTCCCTTGTAAATGGATAACCTTGCGTGAAGGTTTTGGGTTATGTCATACATTATGGTCGATGTCGAGGCTGACGGGCCGATCCCCGGTGATTACTCGATGATCTCATTTGGAGCCGTGGTTGTGGAGGAGGTTTTGAATCGCACGTTTTATGGTCAATTGCGCCCGATATCTGATCGGTACGATGAAGAGGCTTTGACTGTCTCTGGATTTTCCCGGGAGGAAACGATGGGCTTTCCCGAGCCCGGAGAGGTCATGAGATCATTTGCCAAGTGGCTTGGGGAGGTTGGCTCGGATCGTTTGCTTTTTGTCTCTGACAATAACGGCTTTGACTGGCAGTTTGTGAACTGGTATTTCCATCACTTCACTGGCTCCAATCCCTTTGGTCATTCTTCAACCAACCTTGGCAGCCTCTACAAAGGCCTGGTGGCTGATACGTTTAAGAATTTCAAACATCTCAAGCGCACCCCGCATACCCACCACCCGGTAGATGATGCCATGGGTAATGCTGAGGCATTGCTCTATATGAAGAACGAAATGGGGCTCAAGATAAACCTCTCTCGGTGAGTTTTTTCTATGAAGCTTCTTTACCTGCTTATAGTCGTCTCCATGGTGTCGCTCAGCCGTGCTGCGGAACCGCAGGTTATACCGCTCTGGCCGGGTGACCCGCCGCAATTTCTCACGGGCGCTCCGGCGGAGTCCACAGATGAAAACGGAGTCATCCGTGGCGTGACGATTCCCAGCATCACGCGCTTTGCGCCCCCTGCGGGGATGGGCAATGGCATGGCCATCATCGTCTGCGCGGGCGGCGGCTACGGTGGGCTTGCCTGGAAAATACACGTGGAGTATGCGGCGCAGGTCTTTAATCCGCTGGGTGTCACCGTGATCGGGCTGAAGTATCGCCTGCGTCCGCCGCACAAGCTCGACAACGCCGGCATCCAGGCGCTCACGCTGATTGATGCAAAACGCGCGGTTCGCCTCGTGCGGCATCGCGCCAGCGATTGGGGCATCGACCCGCGCAAAATCGGCGTGGCTGGCTACTCCGCCGGTGCAAATCTCGCCATGAATCTCGCCGCAAATTTTGATGATGGCGAGCCCGCCTCAACCGACCCCGTCGAGCGCCTCAGCAGCCGCCCTGACTTTGCTGTTGGTCTCGGTACCTGGCACTGGCGGAAGCCGGAGAATCCCTTTGTTTTCGAAAAGAACGCGCCACCCGTATATCTGGTGCACGCCACCACCGACAAGCCCGTCGAAATTGCCACCAACATCATCACCGATTTGAAGAAGCTTAACGTGCCCGCGCGGCTTGATCTGTTCGAGGAAGGTGGTCATGGCGTCGGTAATCTCATCCCCACACGGGTTCAGCACGGTTTTCCCGGGGCCCAGTGGCCAAAGTTGCTGCTTGATTGGCTGAAAAGCCTGCCAGATCCGATATGAGTTTTTCGGGAAACTTTTGGGTGATAACTCTGCGATCGGCGTCGATCAACCTCCAAATAATTTTATGAAACGGCTCTTCTTCCTTTTTCACCTCTGCGGGCTCTGCCCTCTGTTAGCCGCGCAGACAGCCCCGCCTAACTTCCTTATCATCGTGGGCGATGACCTTTGCTGGCGAGATTTTGGTTATCAGGGCCATCCGGATGTCAAAACTCCCAATATCGACAAGCTGGCAAGCGAGGGCATGCGGCTGGATGGCATGTTCAGCCCGGCGGCCTCCTGCTCGCCGATGCGGCATGCCCTTTACACCGGGCTGTATCCCGTGCGCAGCGGCGCATACCCGAATCATACCCGCGTTTATGACGGCACGAAGTCGATCTTCACTTATCTCAAGGACATGGGTTATCGTGTTGCCCTGCAAAACAAATCCCACGTCGGCCCGTCCGCCTCTTTTCCCTACGAAACCATCGCTGGGGCTGATGACCTTACCAAAACCGCCAGCTTTATCAAAAGGGACTTAAAGCAGCCCTGGCTGCTCTCCTATTGCTCGAATGATCCGCATTCACCCTGGAGTCGTGGACCTAAAAACTACGATCCCTCCAAAATTGCCGTGCCATCCTACCTGCACGATAACGCAGAGACCCGCCGGATGCTTGCCGCTTACTACAGTGAGGTCACCCAACTCGACATCCAGGTTGGCAATCTCTTGAAATTGCTTGATGAAACTGGCGAGGCGGCGAACACGGTGGTGCTTTTCATTTCTGAGCAAGGCTGCTCTCTGCCCTACGGTGGGAAATGGTCGTTATACGATACTGCATCCGTAGCTCAACCATCGTGCGCAGGCCTGGGGTGGTAAAAGCCGGTTCCCGCAGTTCCGCGCTTGTTCAATATGTGGATGTGGCTCCAACCCTGGTAGAACTCGCGGGCGGCGATCCGACCAGGGTGGACACCGGTTGCCCGGATGCTGACAGTCAGCGTGGCTTTGATGGCCGCAGCTTCGCATCCATTCTTCGCAGCCAATCGGAAACCTTCCGCAACCATGTTTTTGCACAACACACCACGGTCGGCGTAAACGGATACAAGGAGCCCTATCCCAGCCGCATGGTCCGCGACACCCGCTACAAGCTCATCCGCAATCTTGCGCCGGACAACACTTTCACCATCGGCGGGATTCATCGCGGCGAACCCCTCGCCTCCTGGCAGGAGGACGCCAAGAAGGACCCTGGAAACGGATCCGTTTGAAATGAAGAATCTCGCCGCCGACCCAGGCTTTGGAGAAATCAAAGCCCGCCTGCAAAGAGAAATGGATGGCTGGATGCGCCAGCAGGGTGACAAGGGGCTCGAAACTGAGATGCTGGCTCCCACCCGCCAGGGCAAAGGCGAAGCGGAGGCTGGAGATGGAGTCGGGAAGAAACGCAAGAAAAAGGGCAAAAAGTAGGGATCAGCCCCCTTTCATATTTTATTGTTGGTAAAAGAAAATTCCGGTCGAGTTTGACTTGACTTAATCCAGCAGGTTTTCTTCAATCCAACCCATGGATCAAAGCCCTGATGTCACGCACCTTGTAATTCTCGTTGATGGTCAGAATCTCATTTCCCATATCCGGAAACTGTTTAAGAATCAATTTGGTCGTGAAGACTACTTGCCACATCAGGCAAATTGGCGGCGTCTTTTCAAATCAATCGCCAAAAGTTTGGGCGCAGAAACTGTAAATGTTTATTGGTACACGATTAAAGAACTGGATTTTTATCCCCACGTGGATTGGGACAAAGAAGATCTTGATCAATTTTCCGATGAACAGTTTGAAATTTGGAAAAAATATCTGATCCGGAGAAACATTCGGGATATCCGGAACACCCGCGGCAGAGTTTCACAGGCCGAAGAAGCTTACCTGAAGAAACAGTCGGAAAAGGATCAAAAAGGGGTAATCAGCCGCTTTCGTAAAATTTGTTTTGAAAATGAGCAGGAAATGCAAAACCGGCTCAAACAATGGCACGAACTTCAAGATAATATCGTCACCCAGTTCCCCTCAACACGGATTCGCCGTGTGGGATGGCAACTTTGTAACTCCGTTGATAAACATCTTCACCGGGAAAAGGGAGTGGATATCGGGCTGGCAACGGATTTGGTACTTCTCGAACCCTATTACGATACCGCCCTGTTGTTTACCAGTGATGGGGACTTTGTTCCAGCCATCAAGATCATGCAAAGGCGGGGTAAAACCATCGGACATGTGGAATTCGCCTGGCCCGACGGTGAAGTGCTTGGGGGAACCTCTCGTAGATTGCGGGAAATTTCCAATTTTACGATTGAGATTCCCTTTGATGAAATGCAAAACTTTATGGGGCTGTCGTCTGGAAGCCAGAATTCCGACCGCCAGACTCGATAACGAAGCAACTCTGTCGAAAAGGACTTGAATTGCCCACCTACAGGGACCACCGTCTGGTTGAACCGGTGAAAGGAGATGTCAACCAACGTCAAGCCTGCTGCCCGTATTGAATGGTGGCACTCGAAGAAACTGGGGCCGAGAATGTTGCGCTCCCATCTCTCGGTTGCGGCCATCGGGCTGATCATGCTTTTGGTGATCCTGGCTTTTATGATGGACTTGCGTATGCGCATGGTCAGCCTCGCCCGGGTTGCCACGCCGATGG
>JBGSJM010000226.1:0-2753 GCA_041742015.1 Verrucomicrobiales bacterium
CGTCAGTTGAAATGATGCGCTGGTAAAGGCTGCTCTGGTCTGGCTGGCCTTTGATCACGGAGGGCTGCTCACCGGCTTTTGCGGTGAAAAACCCTGCTTCCGTATCCAGTCGCAGGCCTGCCTTGCGCGTTTCCGGATCCGGCCCATGGCAGTGATAACAGGCATCTGCCAGGATCGGGCGGATGTCCCGATTGAATTCAACACCTGCAAATACCACACCCGGAGCCAGGAGAACGATGAAGAGCGTTTTAAGCATAATAAGAACGTTGCTTTTTCAAAGCCTAAAATCAAGGGACAAGTACGCGCCATCCTCGGCACGGGTAAATCAAAAGACCGATTAGCGGCGGCCCTGTTTGAGATCCCCGGAGATCAACTCGGGGTAGTTGGGGGGACATTGCCAGAAAATCTCTCCGGGATTCCGGTGCAGTTTTCTCTCGATCGGTCTGGCACCAGTCACAAAGGCGAATATATCGGAACTGACCCAGGTGTTTTGATAGAAATACGAATGCCCCAGTCCATTGTTCAACTGACTCTCAGCAACCCTGACATCAACCATCTCGATCCTTCTGGTGTTGAGAAGAGCCGCTTGTTCCCAGGTGGCCAGTCCCGCAACTGCCCGTCCGAGCCGCTCGGATTTGTAGAGCTTCCTTGAGAAATCGAGGGCTTGATCAGCCGAGGAAGCATAAACCGCAACTCCTTCGGTCATTTCATCGAATTTATCGAAAACTCCGTTAAAATAACTCATCAGATCCATGTCCGCCGCCGCCAGGGCGACTTTTGAGATATGGAATTTTTCCTGGAGTTGGGCCGGGCAGAGTTCCCGGTTGATCAGGCGCAGCTCTCGCAGAGCATCCACCACGATGGGAGTACCCGCACTATGGGCCACGATATTCACCTTTTTGGCACCGGTTTCCTGGGCGATGTTGGCCAGGACACCGCGAAAAACCCGGGTACTGTAGCTGGCATTGCCTTTGTCGGCTGCATAAGCTGTGATAAGCCCTGTCGAAGGCCACTCAAAACTGACCACCGCGCCGTCCCGCCCTCCAAAATGATCCATTTGTGCGGCAAATTCGGTATTAGGAATCAAGTCGGTATTAAAACCGTGCACAAAAATGGTGATATAACGGCTCTTCCCCTGATCCATTCTTTTTTTCAAAGCATCCACCCAGGGATGGGATGAAAAATTTTCGTGACTGTGGTCCAGGGCGTAGTGATCCACGGAGAGTTCGGGATAAAGATCGATTTTTTTCACCTCAAAGCGGGTTTTTCTTCTGCCCGGAGTTGAAGTCAGGGTCTCCCGAAGAACCTCTTCCCGGCTCAAACCGCCCCCAACACTCACCGTCGCGATGGCCAGGTGTGGAGTTTGATGCCGACTTCGCTGATTACCAAAGGGATTAACCCCTTGTGGCGATTCGGCGAGATTTCTGCCAGAGATCAGGAACACCGGGATATCAGCGGTGAGATCGGTGGAAGCAAGGTCAGGTCGATCTTTAATCGAACCAGAGGCGATCCCCAGAGGAGCCAGAGCCAGGGTGGTGGTGCCGGGATGAACGGAACAACTAGACAGGACCAGGCCAGCCAATACAACCCCGAAATGCCCCAAAAAGGCACCCCATACCCGGCTGGCCGTCGGGGGAAGGGGCAAAAAACTGCCTATATTTAACTGGTTGTCGCATTTCACAATCCCAGTCTTAAATTTTTTCTCCATCTGGTCAAGAGTTTTCAAGTGTTTCAGGTGAGACACAGCAGTCGACTATTTAAAATCGTTCCCTGTTGTGTCATCGATTGTACCCTGTTTGACAAGGAGGGCATTCGCTTGCTTGGTACGACCCTATGAGCCTTCCCAAATTTAATGCCAAACGCTACCCGGAGCTTTGTTCCATCATCGGCGAGCAAGCCCTCGATAACGGGCGACGTTCCCTGGTTGATGAAGCCTACGATCGCATCCTGCTACAAATCATCAGCGGGGACCTGCCACCGGGTTCCGAATTGAAAAGCACCCGCCTGGCGGAAGCTCTGGGTATGAGTCGCACTCCGATCATCCAGGCGCTGGCCCGGCTCACCGCTGACGGAATCGTCAAACAGATGTTAAATCTCCGTGCGGAGGTTCGCCCCGGAGCGGAAAACTGGCTGCTCGATCTGCACCAAACCCGTCAACTCCTGGAACCCACGGCAATTCGCGTGGCAACCGGGCGCGTCCCGGGCCACGTCCTGGCAGATTTGCAAATGCTTGTGCAGGATGTTGATGCTGAAAGAATCAGCGATTGGCAGACCGCTGCGCGCTGGCTCGATCAGGCGCTGCATATTGTGGTGGCTGAATATTGCGGCAATCTCGCAATGTGCGAATTCCTGAAACGATGCTGGGGCTACAAGCGACTTTCCTACGAAGCCGGCAATGACAGTGAGACCCATCTTCGCGAAGGCCATAAACAGCATGCGGCTATTATCGAGGCCATGTCCAGGGGCGATGCCGAGGATGCGTCCCGCCTTATGGCTGAACACCTCCAGGCCGCATCCCTCCAAAAAACGGGTGAACGAATCGTTTAAGAAGAATTCAGGCGCAATCAAGTCGTTTTTGTTGCATCAAATGCCCAAAATAATCTTGATCTCAGAACACAAAGTCGATAATATCCGAATCATATGAACAACACATTGTTTCCAATCATTGGCGATCTCGGTATTATTTATGATATTCTGTTTTGGGTTATTCTAGGTAGTGTCATGGGCTTTATCGCCCGGGCTCTTTTGCCAGG
>JBGSJM010000227.1:0-11600 GCA_041742015.1 Verrucomicrobiales bacterium
ACTGCGAAAAATCAATAGCTTTAAAGATGGGGGGCTCTTCTAGATTCACAGGTCTGCCTTTACAGGCAGACAAGCTCGCACTATGGCTGATTTCTGCTGGCATCGTTACGTTGAGCGTTGCGGTGATGGGTGGGAATCGGCTGATCGCCGTTGGTCATATTCTAATCATATTTGCATTAATGGTCTATCTGACTTCGAGGATCAGTCCAAAGCATATCGTGCAAGGTGGAGGAAGTACGAATTTCAGGCGGAAAAGCTTTTGGGCGTTGGCGATTTTGACCGTCGCCATGGTATTAAGTATGGTGGCCAATTGGTCAGATTATCCAAATCCGTTGAAAGATTTCAAGAAAATCCGCTATGAGTTTTTAATGCTGGTTCTCTGTGGGGTTCCTATTTTTAGAAATTGGATTCGACAAAGTCTTGCCACTCAAAAATGGTGTATAGTTCTTTGTTTTGGATTTGCAGCCATCATCACCCTGGTCGGAATTTACGCCTTGCAAATCGGTGATCATCCTTTTCTTAATAGACCTCCTCACCCCTATAGGCTTGGAGGCATATCAGGGACTGTAATGACTTATGCCTATTCGATGCAATTTCTTTTCCTGTTTTGTATTACGGCTTTCTTGGCACCTTCTGGGCTAAAGTCCCATCTGCCTAAGGTTATGGGCCGACCTTCTATTTTTTGGGGTAGTTTGGTGGTAGGTGTGATTATTTTTGGAGTTGGAATCTGGCTGTCGCAAAGCCGGGGAGCACTGCTTGGAATGGGTTGCGGAGGTTTGGCACTTTTGGTGCTGTTGAGATCCAAAGGGTTGTGGCTTTTAGCGGTAATTGGTTTGGCCGGATTGGTTTGGTATGCCACCGAGACACGATCCCTGGTCGTAGCGCAGGTATCCAGCCCGGAAACGATTCGGAAAGCGCAATGGAAGTCGGCAACTTTGGCCTTTCTTGAGAACCCGATCTTTGGCTTGGGACACCGACAATTTGAAAAACAGTCAGCGGAATTAAAAGTAAAATATGGAATGCCGCCAGATGAATTGGGGAAGTACTTTCGGGGGCATGCTCATAATAATTATCTGGAAGCATTTGCTTCGACGGGGATCATCGGAGGACTTTCTTTCCTCGCTTTTTGTCTGTTCTGGTTCCTTGAGTTAACTCGGTCAACCTACGCTAAACTATTTTTTCTTCCCGTGGTGGTCGCTTTTTTGATTTCAGGGCTATTTGAAAGCACCTTTATAGATTCTGAGGTACTTAGCACGATATTGTTAATCTATTTTTTCTCACAGGTGGCATTGGATGGGGAAGCAAATCATGCTTCACAAATTTCTATCGTATCGCCATGATCAACTTTACGGGAGAAACTGAAGATTTGAAGCATGGGAGACCATCGAAGACGGCTGTTAGAGGCGTGACTTGTTTGAGCTGGTTGGTGCTTTCAATTGGAAACGTGGCATAGTTATCGTTTTGCGAGCTCTCTCCAAAACATGTATTTCATTTTGACTTCATTGGCCCGGGATTTGGCAATTCTGAACCCGTGGTTACCGTCAAGGAAGCCTTTTTTGAAAATATAGCCTTTCAAGAACCGGACCCAAGCCCGCGCTGTTATCATGGGAACCGATGGTGGCGATTTGGAGGTTCTGCTCTTCTGACCTGCCCAAAGT
This sequence comes from Verrucomicrobiales bacterium, assembly GCA_041742015.1. Taxonomy (GTDB): domain Bacteria; phylum Verrucomicrobiota; class Verrucomicrobiia; order Verrucomicrobiales; family DEV007; genus Arctic95D-9. The sequence continues at coordinate 1,659 of JBGSJM010000227.1, forward strand.
TTTGCGTATTTTTGGGATCGCTTTTCAAGGTCTTCCCAATCGCGGAAGGAATAGTGTTCAATTAGGTTTCGGAGTCGGTCAGAAGTGCAAGAAATTTGGACGCTCTCATGGACATCAAGTTCAATCATTTTCCAGCAATCCGCAGGAAACAGACGCATTACCCAGTCTGGAAACCACTCACCGTGGCTGATCCACTTCCCCTCCATGTAGACCTTTCGGTTGATTTCGTAGGCTTTTTTCTTGGGTTCTGACCGGAAAAGATTCGTGATTTCTTCAAGTAGCGGTTCTGTGATGACTTCGTCAGCGTCGAGCCATAAGATCCACGATTGCGAGGCTTTTTCGAACAGCTTTCGGCGGGTCACACCGAAACCTTCCCATTCAACGTGGTGAACGATGGCACCAGCCTCCCGGCACATTTCAATGGTTCGGTCAGAACTCCCCGAATCAAAGACCAGAACCTCGGCAAAACGCTTCAGCGGCGGCAGAGTCCGCTTGAGATTTTCCTCTTCGTTAAGCGTGAGGATGCACACCGATATGGGTAAAGTGGTCACGATTGGAGACTTGAAATATTTTGACTAACATTATTCCTCGAAAATCCCTAAAAACACGTTTTCACGGCTTCAATGGAAATTCCCTTGAGGAACCCCGATGACATCATACTGCCGCCAGTCATTCAGATTTTCAGTTGTCAACTCTGGACCCTTTTCCAAAGGTTCTTCTGCGATCTTAAAAAGGTCGTAGTTCCGCTCTTTGAAAAAGGAAAGGATATCGTTTCGGTAGGCGGTGCTGGTCTTGGAGAACATTTCAGCCTTGATATAAGGCCGATATTTTTCGACAAGATTAACGATCGATTTTAATATCGAAAGGTCATAACCTTCGGCGTCGATTTTGATAAACTTCAATTTCGGCAACCATTCCTTAAAGTCGTCATTTAACTCCTTCTCCAAATTAATGCCGAAGACCTCTTGTTTATAAACGTGGCCATGTTGCATCATTGAAATGCTTTCGTGGCGGCCACCATTGCAAAACCCTGAGTCCGAGTACTCGAATTCGATGAACTTTTCCTCAAAAGTAGCTGCTCCCAGGATCGATGAGATGTTGGTTATCGCGCGATTCCCACGAATGTTTTTCTCCAGTACGTGGTAAACAAATGGATTCGGCTCCAGCGCCAGGACTTTCCCCGTGAGTCCCGCAGCCACCGCCATTGGCAAGGTCGTATCTCCCGTGTGAGCACCGATGTCGATGCAAAAGTCTCCCTCCTTTATCACACTTCGATACCCGTCGACCAACTTCTGAGGGATTGACTTTTTGGTTTCGGACGGGTGTTCCCAACGAAAGTAATTCACCATGCCAACATCCAGTGGCTGTTCAGATTTCGTGTAAAGGTAATGTTTTGGTTTTGATCGGAAACCAACGATCTGAAGCAAGTTTTTGGCTTTCATGGCAAGCAGTGCAGACGAATAAGCTCTATTGGTGTGTGTGCAAGTGTTGGCTGCTAATTTTGGAAAGGATCGTGTTTTCCAGCCGTTTAAAATTGAAAGTTCGCAAGGGAGGGGTGTTTTGAGGAGGGATAAAATGAAAAATTGTTTAATAATCTGTTTCGCATGGATTGTCTGGGGAACAGGGCAGGCAGGTGAAATCGTTGAGGTTTCGGGCACCTTGGTTCGTTTGCGCGATGCGAATGTGCTTGATCTGTCCCAAATTGAATTGCGCCAGCAGCTTTTAATCGCCCGAAATCAAGGGGCTGAGGATCAGTTGAAATTCAGCGCAGTGGTTGAATCAGGGAAATGGGCGACGATCAAGCGGGGGCGGGAGTTTTGGTATCCAGGAGAGTATTGCGCCACGAAGGTCCATCAAGCCCCGGGTGATGATGGTGTTTACTCCATTCCAAAAGGAGCGATCCCTCCGGGGAATGATACGATAATTATTCCCAGTTCCCCGACGAGAATGGATCATGTTGGACTTGGGGCGGTGCTGGAGGTGCGTCCCACGGTAAAGGAGGACGGTTTGATCTACCTGGAAGGTCGATTCAAAGACACGGTCTTTGAGGGGCTGAGCCAGGAGGCTATTCCGGTCAATGTGGAGATAAAACAATTGGTGGGGCCAGCCAAGTCTGCCGAAGTCATGGTGAATCGGATTGACCGTCCCATGTTTGACAAGGTTGAAAAAGAATTTGGGGTGATGCTTCCCTACTCGGCCGGAACGTCGGAAAATGCGAAGCGACTCCGGGAGTCGCAATCGAAGTACACCTATTTTGTGCCCATGGTGTTGGGGAATACGGCATTTGGGGCACCCGGTAAAATTGAGCTGAAAACAAGTGGCGAAACGGCTATGGGGCCGATTAAATCCACCATGATGAAGGCGACCATGGTGAAGGATTTTTTCATCCGCCCCCAGGAAACCAACCAGCCGGTGGAATACGGAATTCTCATCCTGGAGGTCAAGAAGATCGATCTGCCCGCAGCCTCTCCTCAAAGCGTGTTCCGTGAAAAATTGATCTTTTTGAATGCCAAATTTGTGGAGTCGGAAAGTCCAGAGCCATCGGGAAAGCTGATTTGGACTGAGGAAGAGCTTTTGGCTGCTTCGGGGCCTTTTGCCCAGAGGAAAGGGGTGGATCTCATGTCTGCGCCTTCGATTACGTTTAAGCCGGGACAGTCAGGAAAGATAGAGGTGGTTCGAGAGTTTATCTTTCCGGCAGAGTATTTGCCGCCCGGGCTTTCGACAGTGGAGCAAAAAGGTTTCCCCGTTGATCCTTCGATTCCGAAGCGTTTTGAATCCCGGAACATCGGAATCACTCTCGAACTTGTTGCCGCCATAGGGGAGGAGGACAGGATCCATCTCAAGGTCAAATCCTCGGTGCGTGCTTTTGAGGGTTTTCTGGATTTTGGAAATCCGATCATGGCCTTAAAATCAGGCATGATTAAGAGAATGAAACCGGTGGTGGCGATGGAAAACCGAGTTGAGATGCCGATTTTTCCATTCCGCGAAACGGAGACCGAAGTGGTAGTCCCCAGTGGTTCTTATGTGGCGGTAACAACGATCTTTGACTACTACAACAAAAACCACCAAACCGAAGGATTTTTGAAAATCGGCAAGCCCAAAGTGGATGAAGTTAAAACGCCCCGATATTTAACGGTTTACCTTTCACCATCGATGGTTCCACCGGGCGGAAAATTGATCAACTGATCGAATTTCCCGCTACAGTGCCAGGTGCCCCAAGGCGAGTAGACCGTAGTAGGTGTACTCGATGTCCAGATCGTCATCCTCCCAGCTCCCGTGAAATCCGCCTTCTGCTGTCCAAAGAGAGTCAATAAAGTTGAGCATTTTCTCCTTTTTGCTCTGAAAGTTGACCTGCAGTCCATCAAGCGCATGCAGGGCGACTGCGGTGCTTAGCAAATCGGGCACGGGGGCTTGGGGAAAGGCCAGGAATCCCCCGCTCAAGGGTTGATAACACTCCTCCAAGATCCATCTGGGGGTGTCTGCGGTTATCGGAATCCCCAAATTCCGGCAAAGAGTCACGGCGGCAGCTGTGGCTGGTACATTGGCCACCGGCATAAAAGTGTCGTTAGCCCAGGCACCGCTGCTTTGCTTTAATGATTGGATACAGTTCCTGATACCATCGGGATCTGGTGGCGGCAGCTTGTGGTCAGCGTAGGCTCCGTAAGCGAGGAAACAGGCATAAGCAGAACCGGTTTTCATGCCAGGAGCCTGATTGTAGCCGCCATCGCTGGTTCGATAGGTCTCGATTTTGGAAAACAACGGGTTTAGTTCGAAAGAGAAATCCTCATGGATTCCTCTACTTTCGGAGAAATCCTCACGGATTCCTCTACCTTCGGAGAAATCCTCACGGATTCCTCTATTTGGCGCTGGATTTCCCTGATGGTTTAGCGCTGAGGCACAGCGGCTTAAGCAGCAGAGATGAACGAAATCAAGAGTGTCCAGCTCAAAAAGCCTGCTTTTGAGAAAGCGAGCAAGTGAAGATTCTGGAAGCGGTTCGCTCAACGCCGTCAGCGCATCAATCGCAAAACTGGTGTAATAAAGATCGGATTTTTCATCGCGATCAGAAAATCCGCCGTCCTCAGCGTTGTGGTGTTTCCAGATAAATTGGCGAATCAGATCGGTGGCGTCCTCACCCAGAATGGATGGGGCTAATCGCGCAACCTGTAGCATCTCCAATCGCAGTGACATCTAAGCCAAAGATGATCGAAGAGGGCTAAATGTCACCATGAAAAAAATCCTGTTATTTCGAGTGCATTAACAATTTAATAATCCAGATTGATTATTTACATAATTGTTATAATTTTCATAGCATGAAACACCTTGATGATCCCCTTTTGAATGCCTTGTCATTCTTCGGAAAATTCCATTCCCGTCCTGTGAACTCATTGGGAGCGGTTCAGGGATTGCCTTTGGTCGAAGGCAAGTTAACGCCGGAGTTGTTTTGCCGGGCGGCAGCTCAATGTGGTTTTGAATCAAAATTGGTGAAGCGATCTCTTGGCGAGCTTCATGGAGCTACCCTTCCCGTGCTTTTGATTTTAAATTCAAACGATTCAGTGATTCTGACAAAAAAGGAGAACGGCAGTGGTGCCATGGCTGAAGTTGTGGTGTTGAGCACGGGAAACGGTTCGGAACAATTGCCCCTAGTAACTCTGGAAGAGTCGTATTCCGGGATGGCGATTCTGGTGAAGCCCGAGTACCAGTTTGAAAACCGTTCAGACTTTAACAGCAAGACCGTGGGACGGCACTGGTTTTGGAGCACGCTTTGGAGTTTCAAAAGTTTTTACGCCAGAGTGGGGTTGGCGACATTGATGGTTAACATTCTGGCTCTGGTGTCATCGATCTTTATCATGACGGTGTATGACCGGGTGGTCCCCAACAAAGCGGTGGATACCTTGATGGTACTTTCCATCGGGGTCGGGGGCGCTTACCTCTTTGATTTTGCCCTGAAAATGCTGCGCGGATACTTCGTTGATCGCGCTGGTCACCGGATTGATATGAAATTGGGCAGTGAACTATATGCCCGCATGTTGGGGATGAAGTTTGGGAATCGTCCTTCATCGGCGGGATCTCTGGCCAGCCAGGCGAGATCCTACGAGTCTCTCCGTGAGTTTTTTACCAGTGCCACCATGGCCGCCCTGATTGATCTGCCGTTTATGTATTTGTTTGTGTTTGTGATTTATCTTCTGGGCGGGGCGATGGTGGTAGTGCCGCTGCTTGCCGGGATCGGGTTGACATTGTTTATAGGTTTTCTGATGCAGATTCCGATTTCCCGGGCGGTTAATAATAGCTATCACTCAGCCAATCAGAGGCAGGCCCTGGTAGTTGAGGGGATCCAGGCACTGGAAACGATCAAAACCACCCGATCTGAATCAGAACTCCAGGCCAGGATGGAGGAATCGGTGCGGATTTCGGCCAAAAATGATGGCGTTTCCCGCGCCTTTTCCCAATTGGCACTTAATTCAACCGGATTGATCAGCCAATTGGTTACGGTGCTGGTCGTCATCATGGCGTTTTATCGCGTGATGGAGGGTGAGCTGACGATGGGGGCGATGATTGCCTGCGTTATGTTGACGGGCAGGGCGATGGCTCCGATGGCCATGGTAGCCTCTCTGCTTGGGCGTATTCAGCAATCCCGGCGTGCCCTAAAAGGCTTGGATCAAATCATGACCATGCCAGTGGAGCGAGGCGAGGCTGAATCTCCATATATATCGGTTGATCGTTTCAGGCCCGAATTCCGGGCAAGTGATGCAAAATTTTCCTACAGCGATTCATCCGAGCCGGTTGTTAAAGGGGTGAGTTTTGACATCAAGCCCGGAGAGCGGGTCGCCATTCTGGGGCGGATTGGGAGTGGCAAAAGCACCTTACTGCGAATGTTGATGGGACTTTATCACCCCACGGAAGGGAGGATCGATGTCTCGGGAATTGATCTCCGTCAATTGGATCCGATTACTCTGCGGCTCAATACAGGCTACGTCCCCCAAAATCCGACTCTTTTATATGGAACCATCCGGTCGAATTTAAAAGCCGGTTGTCCCTGGGTGACCGACACCGAAATGTTAAAAGCTGCAGAGCGGGCCGGGTTGATGGAGTTTATCCGGGCCCTGCCTGACGGGGTTGAATATAAAGTCAGTGAAGGAGGCCAGACGCTTTCAGGTGGACAGCGTCAGGCCCTGGCGGTTGCGCGCGCCCTCGTCGAAGAACCGAAACTTCTAGTTCTCGATGAACCCACCAGTGCAATGGACCTTGCCAGCGAAAAGCGGTTGTTGACCTGTTTGAACGAATATCTCTCATTTGACGACAGCCGGACTTTGGTGATTGCCACCCACAAACGTTCGGTTCTGGCATTGGTTGACCGGATTATCGTAATGGATGGCGGGAAAATCATTGCTGACGGACCCCGAGACACGGTTCTCGCCAAGAATCCCGAACCTATTAAGGGTAAATCCCGCCCCGCATCATACCCTGTACCGTCCCGCATTGTACCCTGTACGGTCCCGGATGGTACCCTGTTCGATCAAGCTCTCCCTGACGAAACCACGATCCTTTCTCGATAACCTCTGAAAAACTATGACGGTCTTTCCCGAAACACAGCACGACAAACGCCCCATTCATCACTCCGAGCTGGACTATGTGAGGAGTGCGCGGACAGCCTTGCACGGAGATCAAATCAGGGGGGCTAATCTCCTTCTGTTTCTGATTACCGGAACTATTTTGGGATTCATTTTCTGGGCGGCTTACGCTCAGATTGATGAGGTCACTACCGGCGAGGGCAAGGTGATTCCCTCAACCTCAATCAAAACCATTCAAAACCTGGAGGGGGGCATTGTGGGGGAAATCATCGTCAACGAAGGCCAGAAAGTTGAAAAAAATGATGTGCTGATCCGGATTGACGACACGAAACGAAATTCCAACTACCGCGAGGTGCTGGCCAAGCAGGAGTCACTGCAAGCGGTCCTGGCTCGGCTCCGGGCGGAGGCGACGGGTGCCACTGTCGTTGAATATGACCAGGAAATCGCCAACAAAAGGCCGGAACTCGTCAAACGCGAGACCGCACTTTTTGAGAAGAGAAACAAGGAACTGGATGAACAGACTGAGATTTTTAAACGCAGTCTGGTTCTAGCTCGGGAAGAGCTTGAGATGACGGTGCCATTGGTCCAGAAAAGAATCGTTTCAAAAGTGGAACAGCTTCGCCTTGAACGGGAAGTAAACGAACTGGAAGGAAAGCTCAAGGAACTGGTCGGTGGCTTCCAACAGAAGGCGATGGAACTGCGCAACGAGGCCCAAGCTGAGTTGGAGGGGCTCAATGAACTGCTAAAAGGTGGGGAAGACGAAGTCCGTCGCGCGGTAGTCCGCTCGCCTGTTACCGGAGTCGTCAACAAGCTCTACGTCTCCACCATTGGCGGGGTGATCGCCCCTGGAGAGCCGATCGCTGATATTGTGCCGGAGGATGACACGCTTGTTGTTGAGGCAAAGGTCAAACCTTCCGATATCGCTTTTCTTCATCCCCATCAGGAAGCTATCCTTAAATTTACCGCTTATGATTTTTCGATCTATGGCGGGTTAAAAGGCGAGGTGATTAATATCAGTGCGGATACGATTCAGGATGAACTCGACAAAGAGCACTATTACATCATCAAAGTTCGAAACTCAGGCGGAAAATTGATGAAAGACGGGAAGGAATTGCCGATCATTCCAGGAATGGTGGCCAGTGCGGATGTGTTGACTGGCAGGAGAACCGTTCTCCAGTATTTAACCAAGCCCTTTCACCGAATGCGTTTAAACTCGTTAAGGGAACGGTAAGCGGGGCTCTGATTTCCCGTGGCACAGACACTCCTGTCTGTGATCGTCTCAACAAGAACTTGAATCGATCCGTAGAAAGGCGACAATCAGAGGATGATTAAGTTTCTTCACACACGTATCCGGGTCAAAAATCTCGATGAGACCATCAAGTTTTATGAAACTCTGGGCTTTAAACTGACGCGGAGAACCGACAAGTCCCCGGCCGGGAATCAACTGGCTTTTTTGGAACTTGAGGGAAACGAGCATTTCCTCGAACTTTGTTATTCGCCTGATTTTGTGGTAAAATTTCCTGAGGATTTGATGCACACAGCCGTTGGAGTTGGGGACATCATGGCGTATTGCGATAAACTGGAGCAAGCTGGCCTTGAAATTTGGCCGTCGGATTGGAGGGTGGCCTTTCCTTCCGGCAGCAAAATCAAGATGGCGTTTGTCACAGATCCCAATGGTTATGAAGTCGAAATCCTGGAACGTTAATCATCCTCTTGATTAGCTTTTAGGGGCACTTATTATTTGGAAACCTTTTAAACCTGTCTTGTTGTAAATTTATTATGAGGTATTTCCTCGCCACTTTTCCTGGGATCGTTCTGCTTTGCGGGGCTATTTTCATTTTGCCCGGGTGCAAAACCAACCAAAAAAGCCAGAACTGGGAGGCGTCACTCGGGGTGATTCCCGATTCAGTCATCAGTCCGGAAAAGCTCCATGGAGAGTTGAACATTAAGGTGGATATGATTGCACCGAATCGCTTTGGTCGGAAAGGGAAGCGCCCCATGACCCCACAATACATCACCATTCACAGCACCCAAAACTACACCGGAGACGCGCTTGATCATGCCCGAGCCCTCAAAAATGGAGCCCTTCGCGGCGGAGTGATTGGGTATTTGTGCTGGCATTTTACCGTTCAGCAGGATTTGGTGATGCAGCACCTTCCCACCAATGAAAGGGGAGAACACGCGGACTTTGATGGCCCGGGGAATCGATACTCGATCGGCATCGAAATGTGCGAGCACCAGGGCAACAACATTCTGTTCACGATAGATCGGACCGCGAAGTTAACCGCTTCCCTGATGTATCACCACAACATCCCCATTTCCAACGTCGTCCCCCATTACCATTGGCCGAGAAAAGGATATGAGCCACCCAACAAGAACTGCCCGCACTTTTTGATGGAAGACGGGCGTCCTCAGGATACGTGGAAATGGTTTATTGGCCGGGTTCATCGTCACTTCCAGCGAATTTCCAAAACCAACGCGCAAACCGGGTATGCGGACCCAAAAATCTCCCCGCGCTCTGCTGCTCTGGCGTATCTGGACCATACCAGTTTTTGGATGGATCGTTTCCGATCAAACTTGAAATTGATTTAATTTTCGAAGATAATTCCGGCCATGGTCCCAAATCATTTCAAATTCTGGCTTCTCTTTCTAAGCCTCTTTTGGGTTGCTGCCACCTGCCAAACATACGCGCAGGGGCTCAACCCCAATGACGAATACATCATCATTTCGGGGGGGCCTGCCTTGTTGAAGTGGGAAACTTTTAGGAGGGATGAGCATCGGCACGACAAATGGTGGGGGAATTTTATTCGAACCGCCCGGCTTCGCATCGATGAGTTGCAGAAAGCTTCTCAAAACACCGTAAACATCACCTGGATGGTTTACAAACACGGGTATGAGGGGCGTTCCATGGAGGATGGTGAACCCCTCATCACTCATATCGAAAGTGTCCGGGACAAGTTCAAAATTAATCTGGTTTGGTACGATTCGGGGGATGATATTATCAATTACATCAATGGTGGCAAGGATCGCAATGTAACAAAAGTCTCTGGCTTGGAGTATTTTGGGCATTCCAATCGCTATTGCTTTCTGCTGGATTACAGCAATCAAACCTTGGGGGCATCTCGCACCTATCTGCACCAGAGAGATTTGGGCAAAATCAACAAAAATGCCTTTGCCAAAAAGGTGTATTGCAAAAGTTGGGGCTGTTACAGTGGGGAGAGTTTTTGCAAGGAGTTCCGCCGGGTAACCGGAAAGAAAATGATTGGAGCCATTGGAAAAACCGATTATTCCGATATCTGGAAAGGGCAGCTTCCAGTCCCCTCGGAAGGCGCTCGCTGGGTGAACGGATAAAATCAGACCGTGCTTACCCCTC
>JBGSJM010000228.1:0-4095 GCA_041742015.1 Verrucomicrobiales bacterium
GGGGCGGTGGCAAAAAGCGTTTCGCTTTTGTTACCAACGGGGTCGCAGATTTTTGGACCATTGCAGAGGCCGGTGCTAAAACCGCCGGTTCGGATCTGGGAGTAGAGGTGCAGGTGCTCATGCCCGCTGGCGGTATCACCGAGCAAAAACAAATGCTCGAAGACATTGTTACTCGCGGGGTCGATGGTATCGCGGTAAGCCCTATCGACCCGGTCAATCAGACCGAAATCATCAATCAGGCGGCCAAATCAACCGCACTGATCACGCACGATTCTGATGCTCCACTTTCAGAGCGGCAGCTCTACATCGGGATGGACAACTATAACGCCGGCCGGATGTGCGGCCAACTCGTCAAGGAAGCCCTCCCCAACGGCGGATCAATTATGTTCATGATCGGGCGTATGGAACAGGACAATTCAAAAAGACGCCGCCAGGGGGTCATTGATGAATTGCTTGACCGCAGCGTGGATCCCAGTCGGTATGATGCTCCCGGTTCACCCATCACCGGAGGTAAATACACGATTCTCGATACGTTGACCGATCAGTTTGACCTGTCCAAAGCCAAGGCCAATGCTGAGGATACCCTGTCACGCTATCCGGATGTGGCTGCCATGGTCGGGCTATTTGCCTATAACCCGCCTGCCATTCTCCAGGCTCTGGAACAGGCTGGAAAGCTAAATGTTATAAAAGTGATTGGTTTTGATGAAGATAATGCAACCCTCGAAGGTATTAAGAACGGTATCGTCCATGGGACGGTCGTGCAAAATCCTTATATGTATGGTTACAAATCGATTGAGATGCTGAAAGCCATCGAGTCGGGTGATACATCAGTTATTCCAGCCGACAAATTCATCAACATTGAAGGCCGTCAGATTCGGAAGAACAATGTTGAGGAATTCTGGTCGGATTTAAAGAAAAAGACCGGTAAAAAGTAGCCATTGGAAAGAATTTGATTGTACCCTGTTAGGGCTCGGATGGTACCCTGTAGAGTCCGGGACTTAACCCTGTTGAATGAAGCAAATCCCAAGATTGGCCCTTCTGCTGTGCTGGCTCTTACCAGTCATTTCTGGTGGTCAGGAAATAGTGGGGCGATTTGCGCCAGGTGCAGGGAAAGTTCTGGTTTTTGTTGGTAATGACAATCAAGCAGTTGGGGGGACAGAGAAATACAACGATGGGTATGTCGAAAATGTCGGAATACCCGCAGGAATCTCTCATCATCTAAATTTTTCCGCAGGGTGGACGAATCCATCGAACTTTACATTTCCAGATGATTCCGTGGCGGGCCTTAGTTCAGAAATCGACTGGGGGACCGGCCCCATGCATCTGAAGGCCTATCTCGATTCACCAATGCTGGCCCGGTGTGCCATTCACATCACCATTTCGGTGAAGGGAGGCAGCGAGATAAAGTTGGCGGATGGTTCACTGGATCATCTCATCAAAGAATTCACCACGCTGATCGCCAGTCACCCTGACCATCCTTTTTTTATCCAGATCGGTCCGGAATTTGACATCGGCTTTGAGTCTGAGATCTTTAAGCGGGTCTTTCGGAGAATAGTGGATGCTCTCCGGGTCGGCAAACTTCCCAATGTTGCGATAATTTACAGTTCATCTAGTGAAGTAAAATTCGGAGAGTTTGAGCGTTTTGATCCGGGTTCAAAGTATTACGACTGGATCGGCTATTCTTGGCAGGGCGGGGATGTAGACGGAGCAGACGCGCTTGATTTTGCCAGAAAAGTTGGGAAGCCTGCTTTTGTAAACGAGGCAGCTCCACCCGATTTTAAGCCGGAAAGAGGTAGTGTCGACAAGGTCTGGCACGTTTGGTTCGACAAATTTTTTGTCCACATCGAACAGAATCAGGATGTAATTCGCGCCTTTTCCCATACAAATGCCTCTCAAGAATCTCTGACTAGGATTGAGTCGTCTCCCGAATTAACAAATCGTTGGAGACAGATTATGAATCTCCCCAGATATCTCAATTCTGTGGATAAACCATTCAGTCAAATGGGTTTCCCATCCCCCTATTTGGAGCCGAAGGATGTGCCGCAGGTTGAATTGTTGCCTTATAAAGATTTCACCTTGCCCATACCGCAGCGGGTCGATGATCTATTGGCGCGCATGACTTTGGAGGAAAAAGTAGGCCAGTTGACAGGCTGGGGGAGCCGGGATGAAATCAATTTGCGCCGGGAAGGGGGAATTTTCGACAGTGAATTTTACCGCTTAATCGCCCCGTTTGGGATTGGGGCGATTGGTGCAGTTAATCTCACTTCCGAGGAAGACATCCGGCAACACCATGCAGTGCAGGAATATTTTCTTCGTCGGACCCGGTTGGGAATCCCTGCGCTTCGTTATTCCACCGTCAGCCATGGGCTAGGTCGTTTTGAAGCGACTTCTTTCCCCACCCAGCTCGCTATTTCCTGTAGTTGGAATCCGAATTTGGTAGAAAAAATTTATAGCCAAATAGGTCTCGAAGCCCGGTCCCGCGGGATTGGATTTTTGCTGGGACCCAGTGTGGATGTGACTGGGGATTTACGCTGGGGACGGGTTCACCAAACCCTTGGGGAAGATCCGTTTTTGGCAGGTCGCCTCGGATCAGCGATGGTCAAGGGCCTTCAGGGTGCTGCGGATGGTAGGATCGCAGAGACTCATGCTGCGGTGACACTCCAGCACTTCGCCGGAGCGGCGAGTGCCTTGGGAGGCCGCGACCAAGCTCCATTTATGGGCGGCAAACTCGCTCTCCTAAACCGAGAGGTGGAGCCCTTCCGGTACATTATCCGTAACTCGCGGCCAGCGGCGGTCGTTCCCAGTGGCAGTGAAATTGAAGGGCTTGCCGGTCCACTCAATCGGTGGCTTTTGCAGGATGTATTGCGATCCGATCTTGGTTTTGAAGGACTGGTGGTGGATGAGAGACAGGCTATCGAGGTCATTCGCAAAGACCAACGGATTGGGCATAGTGATGAGGCTGTTGCGGCCATGGCATTTCGGGCGGGAGTGCAACTCGAGCTACCTAACAATTTTGGCTATCAGCATCTTGGTAAATTGGTTGAGGAGAAAAAAATCGAGCAAAGAGAGATAGACAGGGCTGTCCGGTCAGTGATTGATTTGAAATTCCGTCTCGGGTTGTTCGAAAAATCGCATCTAACGCTGGATGCAGCAGAGGAACTTATCACGTCTCCCAAAACCCGGGTGCTTGCACTGGAGGCAGCCCGCCAGGCCATAGTCCTACTCAAAAATGACGGTATCCTGCCGCTTGATAAATTCCAGGTAAAAAGAATCGCAGTGATCGGACCAAACTCCGATGTCTGCCGGCTCGGATCGGGCTGCGGGACACCAAGGAAGACGGTATCTTTACTGGCAGGAATTAAGGAAATTGTTGGTGAAGGTGTGGAAGTCCTTTTAGCAAAGGGTTGTATTTTTGCATTGAACGACACCAACGATTCCTACTTAAACTGGCGACATGTTAATGAGGTGACTTTCGCTTCGGTGAGTGACAATCAACCACTCATTAATGAGGCGGAGAAAGTTGCGCTTCAGGCAGACGTCGTCATCCTCGCACTTGGAGAAAATGCTTTTTTGGGTAGGGAATCGAGTGGCGAAAATCATCTTGGCGACAAGTCAACTCTTGACCTGACCGAGTCCCAGGTCCGGCTTGCCGAAAGAGTGCTCGCAACCGGGAAACCTGTCATTCTTTATTTGAGCCACGGTCGGCCCCTGATACTGGGGAAATTGGGAAGTGAATGCCGGGCTATTCTCACTGGGTATTACGCAGGTCAGGAAACTGGATCAGCGGCTGCGGAAGTGCTCTTCGGTGTGACCAATCCGTCCGGTAAGTTGACTGCCAGTTGGCCCTCAGCAACTGAACAGATGCCGATTCATTACAATCAGCCACACAGTGCAGTAAAGTTGCGTTATGTGGACAGTTCATTGGCAGCGGTTTATCCTTTTGGGCATGGCCTAAGTTATACTAGCTACGCTTATGGCGAACCAGCGTTATCGGCGAACTCCATTCTTGCTGGAGAAGTGGTCGATGTCAGTTTTGATGTGACGAATACTGGCAAACGGGCTGGAACAGAAATTGCCCAACTTTATGCTTCCGGG